>CAMAPN010000021.1 GCA_945860275.1 Bifidobacterium breve | reverse complement strand
GGCGCGCCTGGAACTGTTCGTGGCGTGGAGGTAATTGCACTTGATGGAGCGCTAGAGCCTTGGGCATTTATTGCCGCAACAGTGAAGGAATAACTAGTGCCATTAGTCAGGCCGGTGACTGTGCAACTTAAAGGGCCACTAGTCCAGGTGCAGGTGCCTCCCCCAGATGATGCGCTCACTAGATAAGAGGTGACGCCTCCGCCAGTGTTGGCTGGCGCGCTCCACGAAATAGTTACTTGTGCATTCCCAGGCGTTGCAGCTAATCCGGTAGGCGCTCCTGGGGTTGCGCGAATTGCAAAGGAAACGCTGGAGGAAGTGGCTGCGGTGAAACCACCAGTCTCGTTGATTGTTGCGGAGACCGAACATGTGCCTGTGTTAAGGAATGCGACCACACCTGTGCTTGCATTAATCGTACAAACCGATGAAGTACTCGTTGCATAGGTAATTGTGCCAATGCCAACACCTGCAGATGGGGTTGCCGCGATCGTAGGCGCGGTACCAATTCGTGCATACCCTGCCTGATAACTATCAGAGTTAATCGCAATAGTCCGATTGGTGTTCCAACGTGCGTAAATAGTGAGGTTGCTTGTTGCTACAGGTGAATACGGTGAGGCAAGGGCGCTGCCACCACTTGTTGCCAAGAACCAACCAACAAATGTGGAGCCCGCAAGAGTTGGCGTAGTCGGAAGTGTGAGTGATCCCCCAGTCACAAAGGTCGAGTTGGCAACTGTGCTGCCACCCAACGTGTCAAAGGTGACGGTATTCGTATTCGCGGTCCATTGTGCGAAAAGAGTGAAGGCTGCAGTGTTTGTTGGAGAGTAAGTGTTATTGCCCGAGACTGCTTCAACCCAGTTCGAGGTTGCGCCAGTTAACGCAAAGCCAAAGAGTGTTCCATCATGAGTACCCGTGGAACTTGTAGCCGTCGTTACACCGGAGTTTGTTCCACCTGCGCTCCCCTGATTAAGGGAGTAGTGCGCAACAAGGCCGCTCTCAGATCCGGTGAGTTGCGCATTCATTGAGCCACTGATATCTCCAGCGCCGCGAGCAACGTTCCAGAAACGAATGTCATACATCTTTCCAGCGAACTTGTTCCCGCCTCCGCGAGATCCGATATACACAGGGCTTGTTCCGATTTGAATCGTTGACGAAACGGTGCGACTTGCACTCAAAACTCCATCAACATAAAGCTTCAAGGTTGTTCCATCATAAGTTCCTGCTACGTGGTGCCAGTTGCCATCGTTCACCGTTGCTGCTGAGTGAAGCCAATTTCCACTGCCATTACTTACGCCATTGAGCCAGAATGAGACTTTGCCAATTCCATCTGAGATATTTGTGGCTAGATAAAAAGAGTTTTCACTCTTAGTGGCGATGTATTGCTCTGAAGTGCTCGTGGTGTTAATCCATGCTTCAATCGTGATGGTATTGGGCAAATCAAATGCGCTTGCATGTGGAATTGTTATTTGATCGTCAGAACCATCGAAGTGGAGGCCATTTCTGCCGGTCAATCCTGTTCCTACTCGAACACCACCTGTTGCAGCGTCATACCAACCGTTGAAGGTGTAGCCGGCACGAGTGGGAGCTGATGGAAGTGTGAGTGATGTTGCGGTTGTCCAACTCTGTGAAGTGATTGCAGATCCGCCTTGTGAGTTGAACGTCACGGTATTGGAGTTCGCGCTCCATTGTGCATAGAGAGTGAAGTTTGCGGTGTTGGTCGGCGAGTAAGAGGCGCTTCCGCCACCAACTCTTGTTCCACCAGTAGCCGCGTCGTACCAACCATTAAATGTGTAGCCAGCGCGAGTTGGCGTTGCCGGAAGCGTCAGCGAAGCGCCAGTACTCCACGTCACCGACGAGACTGCAGGCCCGCCCTGAGTTGAATAAGTAACCGTGTTGGAATTTGCATTCCATTTTGCGTAAAGATTTGTGGTTGCACTCGGCAATGTGAAATTTGCTCCACCTGTATATACCGTGCCCGTTCCTGAAGAGTTATCGGTCCATCCGGCAAAGGTGTATCCGGCTCGCTCAAGCGCGCCGGTATTGCCCAAGACCACTGCCGAACTTCCCACAAAATACGACGTTGAATCGGATGGCACAGCGCCCGCAGTATTCGAGTTGCCGTTGTAGGTGAGGGTTGCAGGGTTTGCAATCGAGCGCGGCCCGGTAGTTGCATAGACACCATTACCCACCGCATTGATTCCTCGAACTCGGAAGTAATAACTGGCACCGGAGGTTAAGCCGGTCACAGTGGCTGAGGTGGTAGTGGATGCACCTGCAGCAGAGTTAGTCCAGTTTACGTTGTCGGTTGAGTAGTCCACGGTGTAGCTCGTGATAGCAGCGCCACCAGTGAGTGCAGTACCTGTCATGTCAGACCACGTGAGCGTCGCCTGACCTGCAGTTTGATTCATGACATTGCCTACTTCGGCCAAGCTCAGCGCGCGATTATAAATAACGATGTCATCGAGGGTGCCAATGAAATTCTCCGAATTGTTTGTTGATCCAATCCGGAAGTTCATGTTCTGCGCATTCAAGCCACTTGCGGCTGCACTCGAAAGTAGTGCACCATCAAGATAAATTCTTCTCGTTGTTCCATCGTAGGTTGCGATTACGTGACGCCAGGTGTTTAAAATCGTTTGCCCCGATGGCATCGCTGGGTTTACATCATTACCCCACCAATAGTGATAAAAGGAGTTGCTGGAAGTTCGCAGCGCGTTTGTTTGGTTTGTCGAACCCCAATTTCCCCAACCAAGGATGCCTTGCGAACCTAGCGTTGTGTTCCTAACCCAGCCACCTATTGTGTAACTAGTGCTTCCGGTGGGCAGATTTAAAACGGAACCGCTGAGATAGGAACTTCCATTGAGAAGTAATCCGCCACCATTCTTTCCACTTGCCGTATAAGTAGGAGAGCCACCTGCGGTAAGCGTTGTGTTGCCAGCAACGCTATTTACGCCAAGCGTTGAAGAACCATCAAAACTCCAATACCCAACCAGCCCATTTGTGGCGATAGTTCCCGTTGAGACCGAGCTGACTGCGAGCGATTGTGGCGCAGATGGTGTGGTTGCAGGAGTTGTTGTCGCAGAGCTTGCAAGGTACGTGCTAGTTCCTGCGATGTTAACGGCGGCAATTCGGAAGTAATAGGGGGTGCCATTAGTTAATCCAGTTATCGTTGCGGCGGCAGTGGCGGAAGTGCCATCCGCAAAAATTGTCCAGTTGGAATTGTCTGTTGAATATTCGACAACATAATCGGTGATGGTTGCGCCACCGTTTGCCGAAGGTGCGCTCCACGTTAGCCCGACCTGGCCATTACCCCTCGTGGCAACAAGCGTTGATGGCGCTGTCGGAGCAGCGGCCACTAAGAGCGATGTTGGGTATTGCGTGAAAGTACTTGTGCCCGCCGGGTTCTTGGCAGCGATTCGGAAGTAGCTATAAGAACCAGTGGTCACTCCTAATAAATTAAAGGTTGTTGCAGTTGAACCTGAACTTGTGGAAGCGCTCCAGGTGCTGCCATCTGTCGAATATTGATAAAGGTAATCTGTCAGTGCGCGTCCACCATTAAATGTAGGAGCAGTTACATTTGCTTCGACATAAACTGCGAGGGCTTCATAACGGAGCACCACAATTCCTGAACCGCCATTACCTCCTTTTGTGTCGGTAAAGTAGTGGGTCCCACCGCCACCACCGCCACCTGTATTGACGCCTCCATTACCCCCTGGAGCATTCGCACGATTTTGCCCATTACCAGCAGGATTTATTCCTTGAGTGTTGCCCGCCCCTGCTCCGGTTCCATAACCACCACCGCCACCACCGCCGCCGGCGCCTCCGTTTCCTGGAGCAATGGAAAATCCGGATCCGCCTCCCCCGCCTCCCCAGTAGTAGCTCGTTCCGGTGATTGCACTTAAGAATCCGGCTCCGCCATCGGCGCGTGAAGTGGAATCAGTTCCTTTTGCGCCCGCACCTGCTCCGCCGCCGGAATAATACTGTCCACCTCCGCGTCCACCGTTGTAGCCAGTTAATCCTGCAAGCACTGAGGTTAAGCCCGACGTGGATCCCAGCGTTGATTGAGTTTGGGTTCCGCCCACTTTGTTTGTTCCATCTGAATACCCAGATGAGCCGCCGCCATTGCCTCCTGCTAAACCTGCACCATAGTCAGGCGTGTATGCGTAATAGGAAGATGCTCCGGCACCACCGCCTTTGGCTCGAAGATTTAGACCTGTGCCTGTCACTACGGAATCTTGACCATTGCTACTTCCCACCGTGTAGTAATGCCCATTGCCGTTGCCGTTCAAATTAGCGCCGGATCCGTTTCCGCCGCCGCCCACAGTGATCGAATAACTATTTGCTTGAACGGTGAATGAGCCGGCAACTACCGCTCCACCGCCACCGCCACCGCCCATGTCAAAACCACCGCCGCCACCACCACCAACTGTTAAAACCTGAACAGTTGTCACACCTGCTGGAGGTGTCCACGTAGTGGTACCAACATTTGTGAACCTGACAACGCAGTCGTTTCCAACCAAAGCTGCCGTTACTCCGGTACTTGGACTTGCGTTTGCAGCGCATGAGGCACCTTGGCGCACTGTTAACGAGTTAATTGTGGGCGCATCGGGAGGAAGCGCGGGAATTGCAGAGACGGTCGCGAAAGCACCCGCGCCTAATGCGTTTACAGCATTTACTCGGAAGGTATAAGTCGTTCCATTGGTGAGTCCAGAATAGGTGTAGCTGCGCGCGTTCGAATCAAGGGCGATAGCGGTGCTCCAGCTAATTCCCCCATTACTAGAACTTTGTACTGTGTAACCCGTTATCGGGCTGGTTGCAGAACCTGCCCCCCAGTTAAGTGTGACTTGTCCATCCGAAGGTGTTGCGGTGAGCGTTGTCAGAACCTCAGGAGTCGTGGCATAAGCCTTTACGTAGAGCTCAAACTTCATTTGTCGATTAACGCCGTTGGAATTTTGACAGCAATATATGAAGTCACCCGCGCTGGTATTAGATCTATTTAAACCAATACCGCCTTCAACGTCATTAGACCCCTCATTAGCCAATGGATAAGCCGCCCCGCCAGAGTTTTCGTTAAAGGCAACACCAAATCGCGCCTTGCTCCAACTTCCTCCTGAATAGTTAAATCCGAAGAAGCGCACATCGGTTTGAGTAGAGAAGACTCCCGAACCCACCGCTCTGTAAGGAGAGGCATTGGTGGCATCACGGATGTAAATTTTTTCATCACCCGCGAATAGCTCTCGCAAAGTCTTGCCTGTGTAATCCCCTTGCGCAGGACGACCGGAATAACTCTGCGTATTGGCTGGCGTTGGCATCGTTTCGTTCCAGGTAAAACCATAACTCTGGCCGGTGATCGCACCGCCAGCAGTTACATCAGGAAATATCGCAAGCACCTTTGAGGCAGGAGTGCTGTTGAAGACCGAGAACTTTGCATCTTCGTTGTAGGAAGAATCGTTGCGTCGCAAATACGTTGTGTTCAGAGTAGTCGTGGTGGTCCAGTGGGTTGAGTTGTAATTAAATGTCGAACCGCTATTGGCGCCCTTCATTGCGAGCATCCAACCGCCGCCGTCCATTGCCGAGTTCATAATCGAATAAACCTGAGTTGCAACTCCGCCAACGGTTATCCAATACACGCCATCCGTGTTTGTGCCAGTTACATCTTTAATATGTTTCGCGCTCGCACCGGGACAGGTTGCTGAAGAACCCACAACGCAATCGTTCGCCGCCGCACTCTGAGTCGATGAGGTAACAGCAATGAGTGAGAGAAGTGGCGCAACAACAAGCCATGATGCAATCGATGCGAGAGATTTTTTAGGAGCGCGAGAAGACATACGTGTCATACGAGAAAACGGCAAACGCATACAAATCGGCCTCCACAACCTGGCCAAATTCTAATAGGGGCTAGCGTCCAATGTGAGCCAAATTGTCAGGGCGCAAGCCGCTAATTCACTCGAAATTAACTCAATCGTGGGGGTACCCCAATGCGAGGAGGGCTCTAACCTGGGAAAACCATCAAAGTGCGCCCTCAAGGGCTGGCCGAGGGCCCCTAGTCGAGGTAGTCGCGGAGCACTTGTGAGCGCGATGGGTGGCGAAGTTTCGACATCGTTTTCGACTCGATCTGACGAATACGTTCGCGTGTTACTCCATAGACCTTTCCGATTTCATCCAACGTTTTCGGTTGTCCATCGGTTAATCCAAATCGCATTGCAACAACTCCTGCTTCGCGCTCTGACAAAGTATCAAGAACAGAATGGAGTTGTTCTTGTAACAACGTAAACGAAACTGCATCTGCAGGAACGACTGCTTCAGAATCTTCGATCAAATCACCGAACTCAGAATCGCCCTCTTCACCAAGTGGTGTATGAAGTGAGATTGGTTCACGACCGTACTTCTGAACTTCCACGACCTTTTCAGGAGTCATATCGAGCTCTTTAGCGAGCTCCTCAGGCGTTGGTTCGCGCCCTAAATCTTGGAGCATCTGGCGCTGCACGCGAGCTAACTTGTTGATGACTTCAACCATGTGCACCGGGATACGAATGGTGCGGGCTTGGTCGGCCATCGCGCGGGTGATCGCCTGGCGAATCCACCAGGTGGCATAAGTCGAGAACTTGTACCCCTTGGTGTAATCGAACTTCTCGACCGCACGAATCAGACCGAGATTTCCCTCTTGGATGAGATCAAGGAAGAGCATGCCGCGACCGGTGTAACGCTTAGCAAGCGAGACAACCAGACGTAGGTTCGCCTCAAGGAGGTGGTTCTTCGCACGGCGACCATCTTCGGCAATCCAGTCGAGTTCACGCTTTAACTTCTTCTCGAACTTCTCGCCGCTATTGAGTGTCTCCTCTGCAAAGAGCCCGGCCTCGACGCGTTTTGCGAGTTCAACTTCTTGCTCAGCATTAAGAAGCGGCACGCGGCCAATCTGCTTTAAGTAATCCTTAACGGGGTCGGCGGTGGCGCCAGCAGTAACAACGGTCTGGGCAGGAAGGTCATCCTCTTCGGAGGCGGTGAGGGTAAAGCCGGCGCGATCATCTTCTGGTTCGACAGGCTTATCTTTTCGTTCAGCATCGACAATGTTCTCGACGCCTTCGAGGTTGTCGCTAACAAGCTCTTTTTCAAGACTTTCGAGATCTTCAAGATCTACCTCTTCGAGCTCGACCTCTTCCCCATCAACCTGAGCCTTAGCAACTTTTCCACCACTTTTTGCCGGAGCTGCCTGCTCTGCCTTTTGGGCTTTTGGCGCAGGGCTCTTCGCATCAATTTCTTTTTGAAGTTCGGCGGCGAGCGCAGCTTTGCGCGCTTCGATCTCTGCCTTTGTTAAAAACTTTGGACGCTCTGCTGGAGCTTTTTTCGCAGGCACACTTTTTGCTGGAGCTTTTTTCGCAGGCACACTTTTTGCTGGAGCTTTTTTCGCAGGCACACTTTTTGCTGGAGCTTTTTTCGCGGGAGCTTTACTTGCAATTTTTTTTGCTGGAGTTTTTGCAGGAGCTTTCTTCGCCGCAACTTTCTTTGCAGGCGCAGCCTTCTTCGTCACGCTCTTCGCAGCCGGTTTTGCAGCTGACTTGGAGCTGCTTTTACCTTTTGCGGCATGGCTTTTAGAAGGCACTGTGTTCCTCGCTTGTTAGTACTAGGGCTTTTCGGACTTTTTCTCGGGTCCGAATTGGGCTCGATAGCTATATTGTACTCAGGAAGCGCTACAGCGCGCTAAAAATGCGGTTTTGACCCGCCTTATGAGCGCTCGTGCGCCCTGGAAATCGCTCTGCGGATAATCTCCCCCACCGACTCGACCTCAACCAGGAAGCCGTCGTGACCAAAGGGTGAGGAGAGCACGTCGGGCTCTTCGGCTGTTGGCGTGAGTTCGGCAATCTCTTTTTGCAAGCGCGGCGGGAAGAGTCGGTCGGTATCGATAGCGACCACGATCACGGGCACGGTAATCGAAGCAAGGGCTTTCTCTACCCCACCGCGATCTCGACCAACATCGTGTGAGTTCATCGCTTCAGTCAAGATGATGTAGGTGTTCGCATCAAAACGTTTAGCGAGTTTGCTCGCTTGATGATCAAGGTATGACTCCACGGCATATCGGCCTGTGTCATCGCCTTGCATGTCGCGGCCAAAGCGCATATCCATCTCGACCTCTGAGCGATAGGTGAGGTGCGCAATCCGGCGTGCGATACCCATCCCCTCAGCAGGGCCACGCTCTTGCTCGTAGTAGTCGCCAGCGTTAAAAAATGGGTCTTTTTTGATTGCCCTGATCTGAATGCTCGCGGTGCCAATCTGATCTCCCGTGGCAACAGCTGATGATCCGATCGTGCAGATCGCTCCGACTTTTTCAGGGTGCGTAATTGCCCACTCAAGTGAACGCATGCCACCAAGTGATGGCCCTACTGCGATGAGATATTTATTTATTTCTAATTTCTCTGTGAAGGCTGCCTCTGCCGCGACCATGTCGCGAATTGTTAACGATGGAAAACGCGAACCCCATCGCTTTCCATCAGGTGCGATTGATGCCGGGCCCGTTGAACCTTGACAGCCGCCAATGACATTTGGGCAGACAATGAAATATTTATCGGTATCAAAGGGCAACCCTGGGCCAACTAAAGAGGGCCACCAAGAAGGAACATCCGACCAACCCGTAAGGGCATGGTTAATCAAAATAGCGTTATTTTTCTCGCTATTTAATACACCCCATGTTTGGTAGGCAATGGTGATATCAGGAAGAACCTCACCCGATTCCAAAGTGAGGTCGCCTATCTTAAGAAAGCGACGCTCACCTGGATCGTGATCTTCTAACCATGCCCCCGTGACGGGTTGGTCGGCGTTAATTACTTACTTCCCTGCTGCAGCGAACCCAGTCTCAAGATCTGCCTTGATGTCGTTGATATCTTCGATACCAAGACTCAAGCGAACTAGACCAGGGGTTACTCCAGCGGTGAGTTGCTCTTCTGGAGTCAATTGCGAGTGGGTAGTTGATGCAGGGTGAATCGCAAGTGAGCGAACATCACCGATGTTGGCAACGTGGCTAAAGAGCTCGAGCGCTTCGATGAACTTCTTGCCGGCTTCGATGCCGCCATTGAGTTCAAAGGAGAGCACGGCGCCAGATCCCTTCGGTGAGTACTTCTTCGCTAACGCGTTCCACTTTGATGAAGGCAAGCTCGCGTAGTTCACCTTTGCCACCGCTGGATGCTTTTCTAGCCAGGTAGCAACAGCGAGCGCATTCTCCACATGGCGTTGGAGACGAAGGCTTAACGTTTCTAATCCGAGGGCAAGAAGCCACGCGTTAAATGGGCTGACTGCAGCTCCAGTGTCGCGAAGCAACGTCAATCGAATCTTGAAGATGTAGGAGAGGTTGGCGCCAAATGGCGAACCCACACCGAGATTTACTGCGTAAACAAGGCCGTGATAGCTCGGATCTGGCTCATTGAAATTCTTAAAGCGAGCTGGATACTTCGCGTAATCGAACTTACCGGAATCGATAATCGCACCTACGACAGAGTTGCCATGGCCAGCAAGGAACTTGGTTGCAGAGTGGACCACAACATCGGCGCCATGCTCAATCGGCTTGATTAAGTATGGGGTAGCAACAGTGTTATCCACGATTAGTGGAACACCTGCATCGTGCGCAACCTTGGCAACTGCTGCGATATCCAAAAGATCATTCTTCGGATTAGCAATGGTCTCGCCGAAGAACGCCTTGGTATTGGGTCGAACGGCCTTCTTCCACGATTCTGGATCCTCTGGGTTGTCGACGAAGGTCACTTCAATACCAAATTTTGGCAAGGTGTAGTGGAAGAGGTTGTAGGTACCGCCATAGAGCGATGGTGAGGAGACGATGTGATCGCCTGCTTCAGCTACGTTTGCAATGGCATAGAACGTTGCAGCCGAACCTGATGCAACAAGAAGCGCTGCTACTCCCCCTTCGAGTGCAGCTAGACGTTGCTCCACAGCATCCTGAGTTGGGTTCATGATGCGGGTGTAGATATTTCCCAACTCTGCCAAACCAAAGAGATTTGCAGCGTGAGTGGTATCGCGGAATTGATACGCGGTTGTCTGATAAATCGGCAGCGCGCGTGCACCAGTTGTTGGATCGGGAACTTGCCCTGCATGAATTTGTTGCGTATCAAATGACCAGTTAGCTGACATAGCTAAATATCCCTTCATAACTCGTATAAGGGGGTATTACCGAATGTCGGTGAGATACCCGCGCTTGTCGTTACGACTTTCGTAGCGACCTGGTCTTCACCCGGAGCACCCCACCGCGGTGGAGGGTTGCCGTCCAGTTAGCCGGGGCTAACAACTGGAACTCATGACCTAGAGAAAAAGATAGGCAATAGTCAGCTAAAAGTCCAATAGAGTCCAATAGAGATTGAAAGTGCTGGCTAGCCCAATAGCTCGGCACGCAATTTCGGATGGAGTTCATGGCGCATCGTGGTGAACGCCTCAGGCGGCCAGCCTGCAGCAAAGGTCTTTTGCAAAAGATGTGCAAGTGAGTAATGCGGGTCATCGCATAGCGCCCGCTCCACCATTGCGCGAGCACCGTGACCATCACCATCTTCGTAGCGAAGGAGAGCGAGCACCGTCGCAACTGGAGCGCGGTATCCCGCAGGCGCTATTGCCAGTAGATCGCTCCAGAGCGAGAGATGAAGATGTAAGTGTTCATCGCCATGGGAACCAATCGCGAAATCACGGACTTGAATATCGGTAAGTGCGACCAGCGCCGCTGCAGCCAACTCGTGGTTATCGATGGTCTTACCTATAGTGAACGAGGAGATTAAACGTAAAAGCGCGACTACGCCCTGCTTAGAACGAAGCTCCGGCGCATTTGCTACAACGCGCTCTTGGGCCTGGCAGAGTAGTTGGAGCGCAACCTCGCCGTCATCGCTGCGAGCGCCCGCATGTGCGCCCAATCCCGAAGGCATCATGCGACCTTGAAAAACATGTTCTGCAGCGATAGCGCTCGATTGAATATCGGGAAGCTGCTGCCCATTTGGATCGCAGCATCTCTGATCTTTACAGAGAAACGAGCGCCAACGATTGCTCTGGACAATCAGAAAATCCTTGACTGGTGCAATCTCTTCTGCGCGCGCCTGAAGCTCTTCGCACAGTAGCTCGCACCGCTGCTTGTCGTGAGGCGTTGGCACATATGCAAGAAGGAGCAACTCTTCTGGATCGCTTGTGCGAAGAGAAGCAAATAGCTCACCAGATCTTTCGAGCGTTGCCGCTTCAGGAATGTCGGCGCGAAGTACGCAGGTAATAGCGCCCTCGCGCAGCGCGATAACGACCAAAGCATTGTCAGGGTGGGCATCAAGTAAGAATGGAACTGCTGTGATTAACTCGCTAGGGGTGGAAATAATTGTCATGAGCGCAAGAGTGGTTGGCAGGTAAGACGCGCCCGCCTCAACCCGTGCATCGTTGTGGATGAATTCACTCGGTGAAGAAGACCTGTGCACGAAAGAGCTCAATGCTCTGTTGCGAGTTGGAGATTATTCCCTCGGGAATAGGCGCCCACGAACTATCTGGAGTCCGGTATTCACCGCCCCACTCGCACCGCAGCACAATGAGGTAGCGACCAGGTCGTTTATAGATGTGCGCGCCGCGCGCAGCTGCGCCTGGCCGGCTTTCTGCAGAGCCATCTCCCCAGCTCCACTCAATGGTGGGGCGCAAATCCAAAACGATTGACGTATCAAGAATCGGCAGCGTTTTCCGAAAGGGCGCGCAGCCATGTGCGTGAACAAGTAACGGTTCGTAAATGACTGCTCCCGCTCGTGGCAACACGGTAAAAGAACCCTCAGGAAGGAGTTCGCGAATCTGATTGGAGAGGCTCGGGCGTGGTTTAGTTTGTCGCGGTGGCGTTGGCTTTTTTGTCGTCGTTCTCGATGGTGTAAGCGCTGTTGCTGTTGGTGTCGGTGTCGGTGTCGGTGTCGGTGTCGGTGTCGGTGTCGGTGTCGAAACAGTGGGTCTGCGCTTGATCGGATCACGGCGCGCAGTAATCACCAACTCGCCACCTTCGCGAGTGACGCTCACACATGTCTTCGCGCAACCAGCGCTATGTGCAATTTCGGTCGTGTGCGCACTCTCTAAACCAATCATCCACGCAGATGTGAAAAAGGCGATGAACAACATCGGCCTTACACCTCGCGCCACGTTTCCCCTACCGCTTCAAAGTGATGCACTTGGGTCGTTACCCGATCGGGCAACGCTTCGCGAAGTATCTCGAGCGCCCAATGCCGCGCACTCTGATCGCGGACCGATATCGAGAGAATTTCTCCTTGACGCGAAACCCTGGAATCGCGCGCAAATATGTATGTAAGTAACGAGGGAGGAATTTCTGGTGGAATCAGATAACTCTCGCGCGAGCGCTCTGCATCAAAAGAAATTTCACCAGTTGGTCCTTGGTCTTCTGCAGATTTACTTGCGCTCGCTCTCTGACCGCCATACCCACATCCGGAGATTAAACATGTGACGAGAAAAAACAGAATCCACTTCGTTCTCATTGACGCGAGAGTAGAAGTGCGAGATTCGCGGAGTATTCAAACCTCTCATCCGGTGTGGATAGGAATTCAACTGGGATATCCAATCTGGCTGTGGTAGCAATGGGCATGGCTGCGCGCGATGGTGATGGGTGGATTGAGTGCTCCTGTGGCGGTAAACATTGGGGGCTACATGGCGCTGCTGGACTGCTCTTGCTCCGCGGTTCGCAAGTACTTCTCCAACATCGAGCGCCTTGGGTGCATAACGGTGACACTTGGGGTATTCCAGGCGGCGCTCGCGATTCACATGAGAGCTACTTAGAGGCAGCGCTTCGCGAAGCTCATGAAGAGATTGGAATTACTGCAGATGAAATCGAAGTCATTGGCGAAAGTTGTCAGGAACATGGCGCCTGGGGTTATCACACCATCATTGCTCTAGCGCATGAACGCTGCGACCCGATTGCCGCTAATCAAGAATCTATTGAGGTGCGTTGGGTAGAACGGAGTGACGTTTCTACACTTGCACTTCATCCAGCATTTAGTAAGAACTGGTCAATGCTGCTGGAATTAATTCACACCTTGCCGTAAGCGAAATCTGCCACACCGATAACACCGGCATCATTACCTAATTGTGCACGCTTGAACTCAGGAATCGTCCGCAAGTTAGGCACCACGATGTTCTCGCGCAACCCACGCGCTGCGCCACTCTCCCAGAGATCAAAGGTTGCACCAAAGCCACCACCAATCACCAACACTTGTAAATCAACAACGTTTGTTAAACGCCCGGCGATAGCTCCAATAGCCCAACCCATCTGATCAAAGAGTGCACTTGCGCTCTCCTGCCCTGCGCGAGCTGCATCTGCCAACTCCTGCGTAGAGGCAAAACCATTTTCGTGCGCACGCCGTTCCATGGCCCGACCACTTGCCACCGCTTCTACACAACCAATCAATCCACAGGGACACTTTTCGCTCGCGCCAGGAACATGCAAATGTCCAAGCTCTGCGCCCAAACCATGTGCACCTAGCAGTAGTGAGCGATTGAGAATAAGCGCGCCACCAATACCTGTGCCCACGGCAATCAGGGCCATATGGCTAAAGCTTCGTCCAGCGCCGTATCGAAACTCTCCCCAGCCGGCTGCGCTTGCATCATTGGTTAATGAAATTTCGCGGTTGATATGTGGTGCCAGAAGATCTCGGAGTGGGAAATTTTCGAAATCGAGATTTCCCGCAAAGGTGATCATTCCGCGCTCAGAATCTATTAATCCCGCACATGCGATACCCACGCTGCCAACTTCGCGTGTTGGATCGAGCTCCTTAATTGCAGTAGCAAGATCTTCGATGACGCTGGAGCGTTGATATGCACGCTCAACCTTCTCGATGATTGCACCATTGCGAACTAAAGCAGCTGCAATCTTTGTGCCACCGATATCAATCCCAAGTGTTAGCGACATATCAATCTCATATCACTATCAAATCGTTTGTGTGACTTTATTGAGGCCGCGTGGCTGATCAGGATTAAATCCGCGCGCATGTGCGATTCGTTCAGCTAGTTTCTGTCCCGGAATTACTTGAAGAATCGGAAGGAGCTCATTAGAGATCTCTGGCAGTGGGAGGTGATGAACTGGGATATCCGCTGCGCTCACACCCCCAATATTGATTATCGGCGCACCTGCTTGATGGGCAGCGCGTTGCAGGTCATGCAGACCTGACAGCAATGGTGAGGTGGCCGAGAGTCCGAGTGAAATCAGCGGAAAACCCTGGCTAAATACCGCAACGGGACCATGACGAAGATCAGCGAACGAGAGTCCAGAGGCGTTAATCAACGCACACTCTTTGAGCTTTAACGCAATCTCGCGCGCAACTGATTGACCGTAGCCACGGCCAGAAACAACCAACGTGTGTGCGCCCCCGATTGCTCGCTCCATTTCGCCCCAATGAAAACTCGCATCTAGCACTTCACGTACTTTCGCCGGTAGTGATGCAAGTTCATCATCAAATCTTCCGCCATCAAGCGATGAAGTGATCCAGGCCATCGCTGCCATCGCGCTGGAAAAGCTCTTTGTCGCCGGTACAGCTTTCTCATTACCGGCCTGCGTAAGCAGAGTTAAATCGGCGCCTTTGGTTAATGGACTCTCGGCTACATTTGTTAAGGCGAGAGTTCGAGCACCTGAGCGCTTTGCCCATTGGAGCGATTCGACAATTTCGGCAGTTGAACCTGATTGGCTAATACCAATCACCACGTGACCTTGGAGATTTACTGTCGAGTTGAAAGCTGTTGCTATTGAAGGGCTGCCGCTAGTAGCTAGTACGCCCGCTCTCGTCGAAAGAAGATATTGGCCGTAGTCAGCAACATTGTCACTCGTGCCGCGAGCCATGAAAAGTACTCCGCTTGCTCCAGCGAATAACTTCTGAACATCTGCACGCGATGGCGCCAGTGCGCTCAAGGTCGCCGCAATTGCATCTGCCTGTTCGTTGATCTCAGCGCTCATAATGCTCATTTGGCCACCTCCACTCCACCGATCCAGGTACGAATACTTCCACTATTTGAAAAGTACGTGAGATCGGCAAGCGCCCCCTCTTTAATCTCGCCAATATCTGAGCGGCCAAGTAGGCGCGCAGGGGTGCGCGTCGCGCTGACCAGCGCCTGATCTAACGGCGCTCCTAGCGTGACTGCTCGTGCAATCACCTTGTCCAAAGTGAGCGTCGAGCCTGCAAGGGTCCCATCCTCTCGATACGCCCCGCCTGAACCATGCGGATCCACGTGCACGGGTTGGTCGCCCAATCTAGAACCGAGCGCATCTGTCACGAGGGCGATCCGCTCTCCCATCGTTTCAAAAGCCCACTGCACGTGCTCACTCTGATTATGGATTCCATCGGCGATAAAACCTACGGTTAACTCTCGCAATTCACTCGCAGCGCGAACAATTCCCGCACTTGCGTTCTTATCCATACCGTTAAATAGATGAGTAATCATGGAAAGTCCAGCCGCAACTGCATCAACGATCTGCTCGAATGTCGCGCCAGAGTGGCCGGCGCTTGCGATCACCCCAGCCTCGTGGATTGCGCTAATCGCTTCAAGAGCGCGCGCTCGTTCAGGCGCGAGCGTAATGATCGAGACGCGTCCGGTCTCCAATAGTGGATCGAGATGTTGCGGAGTTGGATCGAGAAAGAACTGCACATCATGCGCGCGCGAAAAGTCATCAGCAAGGAATGGGCCTTCGATGTGATAACCCAGATGTCGAGCGCGAATAATTCCTGAAGTTGAACTCTCGCCACAATCTGAGGCCTCAATTGCAGCAACTAATTCACCTATCGGTGCAGAAATCATGGAGGGGGTGCATGAAGTCACGCCACTTTGCGCTAGCAACACAAGCGCTCGCTCTACATCATTTTTATCAGCATCAAAAAAATTGATATCTGTGGCGCCATTTATCTGACAATCGATAAAACCTGGCGAGAGTACGCAATCACTCTCGCGAAGGAGAATGTCACCGACAAGCTGGGTGGGATTGGGAAGTACTTTGGTGATGATGCCGTGTGAAATCTCGATGGAGGCCGAGGTTATCTCGCCGTTGATAAGCGCGCGCTCGGCCCCTATCGAGAAAGAATTCATCACTTACTTAGGGATTAGCTACATCCTGATGTTGAGCCGCAGCCTTCACAAACGTAGCACGCACCTGCAGCGCGCATTTTGACGCCACATGTCATACACATTGGCGCATCTGCGCTTCGACCCAGCATCGCCTCTAACAGCTCAGTTGATGAACCGATCTGTACTGGCGCCGCTGGCGCTGACGTGATCGCAATCTCTTGAACCTTTGCTGCCGGGGCAGCTGGGGCAGCTAGAGCAGAAGGCGGGGTATCGATTGCTACCTCATCCATCGCTGGTGCGCTCTCGACTACGCCGTAGCTTCCGCTATCGAGCGCACGTGCGCGCTCTGCTGCAGAGAAGATACCCAGCGCAGCTCGCTCATCTGCTGGAAGGTAATCGAGTGCAAGGCGACGGAAGATGTAATCCATCATCGATTGCGCCATGCGGATATCAGCATCATCTGTCATGCCTGCTGGCTCAAAGCGAAGGTTGGTGAACTTCTGCACGTAGGTCTCGAGTGGAACGCCGTACTGCAATCCGATGGAGACTGCGATTGAGAAGGCATCCATGACACCAGCGAGAGTTGATCCTTGCTTTCCGAGCTTCAAGAAGACCTCACCGAGTGCGCCATCTTCGTACGCGCCTGCAGTCATATACCCTTCGGCGCCGCCAACATTAAATGAGGTGGTACGTGATGGACGTGACTTTGGAAGTCGCTTACGTGTTGCGCGTGCTGGTGCTGTGCTCTCGACTACTGGCTCATCTTTCTTCTTCGCCTTGCCATCAGAGAGTGGTTGACCAACTTTGCAGTTGTCGCGATAGACCGCAAGCGCCTTAAGGCCAAGCTTCCATCCTTCGTAGTACACCTCTTCGACCTCTTCGACAGTTGCTTCTTCTGGGAGGTTAACGGTCTTGGAGATTGCGCCAGAGAGGAATGGTTGACATGCAGCCATCATTCGCACGTGGCCCATCGGAGCAATCGAACGTGCGCCGAGGGCGCAATCAAAGACGTCGTAATGCTCTTGCTTGAGACCTGGCGCATCGATGACGTGTCCATTCGCTTGGATGTATTCGACAACTGCCTCAATCGTCTCTTCGGTATATCCAAGTTTGCGAAGCGCTGCAGGAACTGTTTGGTTAACAATCTGCATGGAGCCGCCGCCAACAAGTTTCTTGAACTTCACCAGTGAGAAATCAGGCTCGATACCAGTGGTATCGCAATCCATCATCAATCCGATGGTTCCAGTCGGTGCAAGAACTGATGCTTGCGCATTACGCCAGCCGTTCTTCTCGCCAATCTTTAAGCCCTCATCCCACTGCTTATTCGCCTCAGTCCAGACATCGCGATCAAGTGATGTCACCGAGCGTGCAGCTACTGATGCTGCAGCATGCTTACGCATCACGCGAGTATGCGCAGTTGCATTGCGAGCGTACCCCTCGTACGCGCCGACGATTCCTGCAATCTCTGCAGAGCGGCGATAGGAGGTTCCGGTCATGAGTGAGGTAATCGCACCAGCAAGCGCGCGACCGCCATCGCTATCGTAAGGAAGTCCCGATGCCATCAAGAGCGCACCGATGTTGGCAAAGCCAATTCCTAGCTGACGATATTTGCGCGTGGTATCGCCGATCGCTTCAGTTGGAAAATCTGCGAAGCAGATAGAGATATCCATTGCGGTGATGATCATTTCCGTTGCCTTAACGAAGGTCTTGGCATCAAATGAACCATCTGCCTTGAGGAACTTCATCAAGTTCAGTGAGGCGAGGTTGCACGATGAGTTATCAAGTGACATGTACTCAGAGCATGGGTTCGATGCATTGATGCGACCAGTCTCTGGGTTGGTGTGCCAATCATTGATGGTGTCGTCATATTGAATTCCTGGATCGGCGCATGCCCATGCTGCCTCCGCCATCTTGCGAAAGAGTGAGCGAGAGTTAACCTGCTCGATGATTTCACCTGTGGAGCGAGCGCGCAGACCAAACTCTTTGCCTTCTTCATAGGAGCGCATGAACTCATCGCTGACGCGAACAGAGTTGTTGGCATTCTGATATTGGACAGAGATGATGTCTTTGCCACCGAGGTCCATATCAAAACCTGCATCGCGCAAGACGCGAATCTTCTCTTCTTCGGCCACCTTGGTCTCGATGAACTCTTCGATATCTGGATGATCGACATCGAGGACAACCATCTTCGCTGCGCGACGAGTTGCACCGCCAGACTTGATGGTTCCTGCAGAGGCATCAGCGCCACGCATAAAGGAGACCGGGCCAGATGCGGTTCCACCGGACTTGAGAAGCTCCTTGGAGGAGCGAATTCGCGAGAGGTTAAGGCCTGCGCCGGAACCGCCCTTGAAGATCATTCCCTCTTCGCGATACCAGTTGAGGATGGAATCCATCGTGTCATCGACCGAGAGGATAAAGCAGGCGCTGACCTGTTGTGGAGCGGCGGTGCCGACGTTGAACCAGACTGGAGAGTTAAAGGAGAAGACTTGATGTAAGAGCATCCATGTCAATTCATGCTCAAAAATTTCGGCATCTGCATCGGTTGCGAAATAACCGAATTCTTTTCCAGCTTTGGTGTAGGTAAGAACAACGCGATCAATTACTTGCTTGAGTGACCACTCACGGTTTTCGTATCCGACTGCACCACGGAAGTACTTGGTGGTGACGATCGTTGATGCGTTTACTGACCAGAAGTCAGGGAACTCAACGCCTCGTTGTTCAAAGACAACTTCACCAGTCTTCCAATTATTCTGCACGACATCGCGTCGCTCCCAGGTCACCTCATCGTAAGGATGAACTCCTGCGGTGGTGTAGATCCGTTCCGCTTTGAGTCCAGCGCCACGCTTGCTACCTGTCCGGTTTACGACTGTGTCTGACATGTTCTTTTCCTCTTCCTCGTCTGTTTTAACTCTTTTTAACTCTTTTTAACTCTTTTTAACTCTGTTTAACTCTTGCCTAACTCGTACTTAACTTTTACTTAGCTCTCGCGTTTCTTTTTCTTCTCTTTCGAGCGGCTCATGCGGTACTGCGCGAAGGAGCGCAATCTCTCCTTCAAAATCATCAAGTGAATTGAAGTTGCGATAGACCGATGCATAACGAAGGTAAGCAACTTCATCTAATTCACGAAGTGGAGCAAGTATTGCCATGCCCACCTCTTGCGCTTCGATCTCTGCTTGACCTGTTGCACGAAGGTTCTCTTCTACCCGCTGCGCAAGAAGGGCAAGATCATCGTCATCAACGGGACGACCTTGACACGCCTTACGAACGCCTGCGATCACTTTTTCGCGACTGAAAGGTTCAGTTGCGCCGCTTCGCTTAATCACCGAGAGAATTGCCATCTCTTGGGTGGTGAAGCGCTTGCCACAGGTGGCGCACTCACGGCGACGGCGGATGGAGCTGCCCTCATCGATCGGACGTGAGTCGACGACTCGGCTATCGGCCTGTCGGCAATAGGGACAGTTCATCCCAGGCACCCCCTTACACCCTAGAAAAAGAAAACTCAGATTTCGTGCTAATTCCCTACTCAGTCAATGCTCAGTACCTACTCGGATGTCCTCGCCATTGGAGCCAGAATCGCGCCGCCCTGGGGATAAGGCTGTGGAGGACCTGGGGAGTAGTAGGCACAACCTGTGGAATAACTACACCGGTGTTACTACTACATCTAGTGGGAACAGTAGAGGAGTAGTCGAGGGTTCGCAAGCAGAGTTTCGGTGTGTCGCAAAAAAAATATTTGCCAGCTACTAGTTAGAGGTTGGTACTCGAAGACGCTGACCGGAGTGGAGCGCAGAGCCATTCAACCGATTGAGATCGACGATCGCCGCTACAACATCGGCTCGGTTTGCCTCGGGGGCAACCTCGCCAGCGATAGACCAGAGGCTCTCCCCTGGCAGGACCGTGATCACTTCATATGAAGAGAGTTCGCTAGCAGTGGAAACTGCACCATCGCCGCTACCAAGGGCAGAGGTGGCGGAGATGAGCGAGAGAGCCACTACAAGGCCTGAGGCGCCCAGGAGAAGGCGGCCACGGGCAGTAAGGCGCAATGGCGCCAGCGGGGCTGGGGTTGTTACTACTACGGGGAAGGTGGTGCTCATCGCTCGTGCTCTCTCTCGTTGCCTGACTGCTTTTCGTTCTGACGGATTAGAACGTGTGTTCGAATTTAACCCTAGCTCACCCCCTCCTGTCAACATTTTTTCGAACAG
>CAMAPN010000020.1 GCA_945860275.1 Bifidobacterium breve | reverse complement strand
ATCTTCTGCAGCGAAATCTCCCTCAGCTGCAATTATCTGAGTCCGGCGGGTATCGCCGTATTTTGCGGTGAGCTCAGCCAATTCAGTTGCGACTATCTCGCGCTGTCGCTTGGGATTGGCCAAAATCTCATTTAATTCAATGATTTCCTTCATAATCGCGTCATATTCATCTTGAATCTTCTGCCGCTCAAGCGCTGCTAAGCGACGAAGTTGCATATCCAAAATCGCATTTGCTTGAACCTCGTCGACATCAAGAAGTTTCATCAACCCTGAACGAGCATCGTCTGTGCTCTCACTCTTTCGGATTAAAGCGATGACTTCATCAAGTGCATCAAGAGCCTTTACATAACCACGAAGGATATGTGCGCGTTTCTCTTTTTCAGCAAGACGGTACTTGGTGCGTCGCACAATCACTTCAATTTGGTGATCGATGTAGAACTTCACAAATTCATCAAGGCGAAGCGTTCGTGGCACACCATCAACGAGGGCGAGCATATTCGCGCCAAAAGTCTCTTGGAGTTGGGTGTGCTTGTAGAGGTTATTGAGCACTACCTTCGCGACCGCATCCTTTTTCAGGACGATAACAAGTCGTTGGCCAAGACGTTCATTTCCTTCATCGCGCACATCAGCGATTCCGGCGACTTTTCCATCTTTAACAAGATCTGCGATCTTCAGCGCCAAGTTGTCTGGGTTAACCTGATATGGAAGTTCGCTTATGACTAGGCAATTTCGATTATTAATCTCTTCAACTTCAACTACTGCTCGCATCGTGATCGACCCACGACCAGTTCGGTAGGCCTCTTCGATACCGCTTCGTCCCACGATGAGACCTTTTGTTGGGAAGTCTGGGCCCTTAACGACAGTGAGAAGTTTTTCAAGGAGCTCTTCAGATTTCGCGTCGGGATTCTGCAGTGACCACTGAATACCCTCAGCAACCTCATTAAGGTTATGCGGTGGAATGTTCGTTGCCATACCGACAGCAATTCCTGCGCTGCCATTGACAAGCAGATTTGGAAATCTACTCGGCAGAACTACTGGTTCTTGTGAACGGCCATCGTAATTATCGGTGAAATCAACAGTCTCTTCATCGATATCGCGCATCATCTCGATTGCAAGCGGTGCAAGGCGCGCTTCGGTATAACGCATCGCGGCTGCTGGATCGTTACCGGGAGAACCGAAGTTTCCGTTGCCATCGACAAGCGGGTACCGAAGTGACCATGGCTGCGCCAAGCGGACCAATGTGTCGTAAATAGCTGAGTCACCATGTGGGTGGTAATTACCCATGACATCACCGACAACGCGAGAAGATTTGTAATATCCCTTATCTGGGCGATATCCCGCATCAAACATCGCGTACAGAACGCGTCGATGCACCGGTTTCAAACCATCGCGTACATCTGGAAGAGCGCGACCAACTATAACGCTCATCGCATAATCGAGATAGCTGCGCGCCATCTCTACTTGTAAATCGACTAACTCAATGCGGTCCGACGTATTCTCCACTGGTCACACTCCTTTCGTTTGTTTCAACTAAATATCCAAGAACCGAACATCTTTAGCATTTCGTTGAATGAAGTTACGACGCATCTCTACATCTTCACCCATAAGAACTGAGAAAAGATCATCGGCAGCTACAGCATCTTCCAACGTCACTCGAATGAGCACGCGAGTATCTGGATCCATTGTGGTATCCCATAACTCTTTCGCGGGCATCTCTCCTAAACCTTTGAAGCGCTGAATGCCATCTTCTTTTGGTAGTCGCTTGCCACCATCAAGACCGATTTTTATAAATGCATCGCGCTCACGATCGGAGAATGCATATTGGGGTTGCTCTTTACCGCCCCACTTCAATTTATAGAGCGGAGGTTGCGCAAGGTACACATATCCACCTTCGATAAGTGGACGCATGAACCGGAAGAGCAGTGTCAATAACAACGTGCGAATATGTTGACCATCCACGTCCGCATCAGCCATCAACACAATCTTGTGATAACGAAGTTTCGCTATATCAAACTCGTCATGCACACCTGTGCCTAAAGCTGTGATTAAAGCCTGCACTTCATTATTTTGTAATACTCGATCAATTCGAGATTTCTCTACGTTCAAAATCTTTCCGCGAATAGGCAAGATTGCTTGGAATTTCGAATCGCGACCGCCCTTAGCCGAACCGCCTGCCGAATCTCCCTCAACGATATAGAGCTCGCACTTCTCAGGCTCAGTCCACTGGCAATCTGCCAATTTTCCAGGCATGCCACGCCCTTCGAGCAAACCTTTACGCGAGCGGGAGAGTTCACGCGCTTTCCGCGCTGCAACACGAGCTGTCGCTGCGTCAATACATTTGCGGACGATATCTCGTCCCTCAGATGGATTTGCCGCAAACCAATCGCCCAGTTTGTCGTTCACTATCTTCTGTACGAAGGTCTTTGCTTCAGTATTGCCTAGCTTTGTCTTCGTTTGACCTTCAAATTGTGGCTCGCCAATTTTCACCGAAACAATTGCGGTCAATCCTTCGCGCACGTCATCGCCAGTGAGTCGATCTTCACGTTTTTTAATTAGTCCCCACTCTTCGCCATATTTATTTACGATAGATGTGAGTGATGCTCTAAAGCCCTCTTCGTGCGTACCGCCTTCTTGTGTGTTAATTGTGTTCGCGAATGTGTATACGGACTCTGTATAACCGGCGCTCCATTGCATCGCGATTTCAGCAGAAATCTTTAACTTTGAGTCTTCACTTTCTAAATCAATAACGTTCTTATGTGCTTCACCTTTTGTCGAATTTAAATGACGAACAAAATCAGAAATTCCGCCATCGTATTTGTAAACAACTTTTACTGGTTCGCCTTTATCGTCAACGTGGCCGGCACGCTCATCAGTTAATGTAATGGTTAGCCCGCGATTTAAGAATGCCATTTCTCGAAAACGTGTTGAGAGAATTTCAAAAGAAAAAATAGTTGTATCGAAAATTTCTGCGGAAGGCCAGAACGAAACTTTGGTTCCATTGTTCTCGGAAGCTCCAACACTTTTTAGTGGTGCATCTGGAACACCTAATTTGTAGCTTTGGAAATACTTAGATCCGTCGCGTTCGATTTCAACATGAAGTGTGGTGCTGAGCGCATTAACCACAGATGCACCCACACCATGGAGGCCGCCAGAGACTGAATACCCGCCGCCGCCAAATTTTCCACCAGCGTGCAACACGGTAAACACAACTTCAGCAGCAGGCTTGCCTTCGCTTGCGACAATATCGACGGGAATACCGCGACCGTTATCGCGAACGCTTACGCCACCATCACTTAGTAATGAAATGTTGATTTCGGTGCAATATCCGGCGAGCGCCTCATCGACAGAGTTATCGACGATTTCGTAAACAAGGTGATGTAGGCCGCGTTCTCCCGTGGAGCCGATGTACATGCCCGGGCGCTTACGAACCGCATCCAGACCTTCGAGGACCTGGATCGCGCTAGCGTCATAACCGCTTTTACTGCCCTTCGGTTGTGAGCTCTCAGCCACCGGGTGAACCGCCTTATCGCCTCGCTTGTAGCCCCTAATAGGACCGCAGCCCCCAATCCTAGGGGATTTTTGAGAGCGCTATACCCTGAAAAAGTACCTGGTAGCGCCGTAGAGCGATTGACCCCCCAAATCTAGTGAGGGGCTACCCGTAGGTATCCCGGGGACCGCGACCGCCTTTGACGCTCCAGCCACCTTTTCGCCAGGAAGGGGCCCGCGGCCCTTTGATCTGTAGCTCCCGGACCTCAAATCCACCCTGCGCCAAGGCAGTGATGATCTGCTGATCAATCAACCGCAACTGAGTTGCCCATGCGGTGCTCTCTGCGCTCACGGCGAGCACGCCGTCGGCAAAAGTAATCGGTTGGACATGATCGGCAATCTCGCTGCCCACTAAATCACTCCATTTAACGAAGAGATCGCTATCTTTCACTCGTTCACGCCAGCCACGAGCATCGATTAATTCCGCAAGCGACTCATTGAGTAACTGTGGCCCTTGATATTCCGCTTCGCTCGCACCGCCATCATTAACCGAACCAGAGCGCCTTGATCCAGACTTGTCTTGCTCTCGCTTAAATCTATTTGAGCGACGACGCGCAGCGGCAAGAAGTGAACGCGCTAAATCTCGATTCTCACTCATTTACTCACGCACGCTCCCTTCATGAACATAGATCCTTCGATCGGAGAACTCACTTGGTAAATCTGCCTCGACTGCTGCTGTGACAAGAACTTGCTCTGATGAATCGATTAACTCAAGAAGTGCGCCTCTGCGCAAACTATCCAACTCAGCGAAGACATCGTCAAGTATTAATATTGGCTCGCTTGCCTCACCCATGCTTTCATCAGATAGCAATCGATATGAACCCATCCGAAGCGCAAGAGCATATGACCACGATTCGCCTTGGCTTGCATAACCTTTTACTGGCGTTGGGCCAAGCGCCAATACTAAATCATCTCGATGTGGTCCGATAAGCGTTACCCCACGCTCTATTTCAGCCCGACGAAGAGTTGGCAACACCGACATAATTTCTTGCTCTAACTCAGTAGCGCTCTTTCCCTGCAGCTCTTGTGAACTCTTATATGTTGCACTGATTGCATCGCCAGAAGATATTCGTTGATATGCAGCAACAACATGGGGCATAAGATCGGAGATAAGTTGGAGGCGAGCGGCAATCACTTGCGCACCAAAGCGCGAGATGTGTTCATCCCAAGGGGCTAAATCTCGCTCGTGAGGTCGGTTTTTCAATAACGTGTTCCGTTGTTTCAATGCCTTCTCGTAATCGGCAATTACACCTGCATATCGTGGGGTGCGTGAAATCAATAAGGTGTCAAGAAAATCTCTTCGTTCGGTTGGATCTCCTTTAACGAGAGAAAGATCTTCAGGAGTAAAGAGAATCGCGCGGAGATGGCCAAGTAGCTCACGCGTTGAACGTACTGGCTGTTGATTGATTCGCGCTCGATTGGCTTTTCCTTGGTTGATTTCCACCTCGAGTAGCTCTTCCCGCCCAGCAGTATTTACCTTTGCGCGGATGTAAGCCTTTTCATGCTCTAGGCGGACCAATGGATTATCTGAGGATGTGCGATGTGATCGTAGGTAAGCAAGAAAGCCAATAGATTCAACGATGTTGGTTTTACCTTCACCATTGCTGCCAATAAACGAAGTAATTCCTGGGCGCAGCTCTAACTCTAAGTTCTCGTACGAACGATAGTTAGTCAGATGTAGATATGAGAGGTACACAGATTATGAGGCGTACCGCATAGGCATGAGAAGGTAACGGTAACTCATATCGCTCTGACCATCCGCGCTCTCTCGACCCGAGAGCACTGCCGGCTTGCTTGGCCCGGTAAATGCCATATCAACATAAGCGGTACCTAGCGCTGATAGCCCATCGACTAAATATGTTGGGTTAAACGCGATAGTAAATCCTTCGCCATCGAATGCGATCTCTGTTTCTTCGGTCGCAGATGCTTCTTCGCCAGCTCCCGCTTCCAAAGTGAGTGCGCCTGGGGCAAATGTGAGCCGTAACGGAATTGTTTTATCAGCAACTAACGCAACACGTCGAACTGAGTCGAGTAGTGGTGCTACTTCGATGATTGCTGTAGCGCTTCGCTCACTTGGTAAGAGGTGTCGATATGGCGGGAAAGTTCCATCGAGCATTCGAGATGTCATGGACTTTCCTGTTGTAGAAAACCCAATCAAGCGCTCTTGAGCGTTGGGTGCGGCAAGCGCAAGACTTACTTGGGCGCTTCCAACAAGTGATTTTGATGCATCATGCAATGTGCGTGCCCGAATTAACGCAGAGGCGCTGGCGCGCGGCGCTTCCCAATCTAATTCCCGAACTGCGAGACGGTAACGATCTGTAGCCGCAAGAGTTAATTTATTCTCTTCAATCTCGACATGAACTCCTGTGAGCACTGGGAGTGAATCATCTTTACCTGCAGCAATCGCTACTTGGTGGACAGCTTGTGCAAATACTTCGCCAGTTAGTCGACCAGTTTCTGATGGTAATTCCGGAAGTGTTGGATAATCACTAACTGGAAGTGTAGGAAGTGCGAATTTTGCAGATCCAGATACAACGCTTACTCGATTACCATCTAAAGAAATTGTCACTGGTTTATTTGGTAATGATTTAGCGATATCTGAAAGTAATCTTCCAGAGACCAGAACTCTTCCTTCTTCTTTCACATCTGCGTTGATAGTTGCTTTTGCTGAAGTTTCAAGGTCATACCCAGATAGGTGCACACCGTTTTTCTGCGCATCAATAACAACACCTAAGAGCACCGGCATGATTGGTCGAGAAGAGAGTGATCGAGATACCCACGCCACGCCATCAGAGAGCGCATCGCGCTCAACTACAAATCTCATTTCCAAACTCACTCTCTCAGAAGATGTTCCCTATCTTCCCTTACTCGGCAGTAAAAGGGCTATCTCACAAATACAACCTTTTAATCCCCAGATTGGTGGGGGGCGGTAAATCTTTTATATATAAAGATAGAGAGATAGTAATAGGAGTAACTGGTGTGGATTCTGGGGAAAAGGTGTATTTCCGCAGGTCAGAAGGGTTATTCCATTATTGTATGATTGTGGATAAACCGGTGGATAATGTGGAGAAGTAGGTACTAGGCGGGTTGTAGCCAATCTTTCCCACACGAAAAACTCTCAAGGAGGGGTTTACCCCCAAGGTTATCCCCAAGTGTGGAGTGGCCTTTTGGGAGTTATCCCTGGCTTCGAGCCTGCTGGCGAATTCTATTGGTGAGCTCGGTGACCTGGTTATAGATCGATCGGCGCTCGGCCATTAACTGTCGGATCTTCCGGTCGGCGTGCATAACGGTGGTGTGATCACGGCCGCCAAAAGTCTGTCCAATCTTTGGCAGGGAAAGATCGGTCAATTCACGACAGAGATACATCGCCACTTGGCGGGCATTTACCAGTGCGCGCGAACGTGATGTGCCGCAAAGGTCGTCGATGGTGAGGCTGAAGTATGCAGCGGTCTGAGCCATGATGGTTGCACCAGTGATCTCAGGGCCCGACTCATCTGGAATGAGATCTTTAAGAACTATCTCTGCGAGCGATAAATCTACGCCCTGTCGATTAAGGCTAGCGAAGGCAGTGACACGAATAAGTGCACCTTCGAGTTCGCGGATATTTGTAGAGATTTTGCTCGCGATATATTCGAGAACATCATCAGGAGCGTTGAGTCGATCTTGCGCCGCCTTCTTACGCAGAATTGCAATACGCGTCTCTAATTCTGGAGGTTGGATGTCGGTGATTAACCCCCACTCAAACCGTGAGCGAAGTCGATCTTCCAACGTTGCTAACTGTTTTGGTGGTCGATCGCTTGTGATGACAATTTGCTTATTTGCGTTATAGAGAGTGTTGAAGGTGTGGAAAAACTCTTCCTGTGTTCGCTCTTTATTCTCAAGGAATTGAATATCATCAACAAGGAGTAAATCGACATCCCGGTAGCGTTTTTGGAAGACTGCCGATTTATCATCACGAATTGAATTGATGAAATCGTTAGTGAATTCTTCACTTGATACATATCGAACTCTTAAATTTCCGTATAACTCTTTTGCGTAAGCGCCAATCGCGTGCAACAAGTGAGTTTTGCCAAGACCCGATTCGCCATAAATGAAAAGTGGGTTATAGGCCTTCCCCGGAGCTTCGGCTACCGCAACAGCCGCGGCATGCGCGAATCTATTTGAGGATCCAATAACGAATGTTTCAAAGATGTAGCGCGGGTTCATGCTCATCGCGCCTGATTCGGATGGAACTATTGGTTCTGCACTTCGACCGGTACCTGGGCGCGGTTGTTCGATTTCGGTAATTACCTCGCCGGGCTTTTCGTTTTCAAGAGTTTCATCAATGGTCACTGCAACGCGAACTTCTCGACCTAACTTGGTACTCAAAACATCGGTGATAATCGATCGAAGACGCGTTTCTAAAACATCTTTTGCGAAAGCATTCGGTGCAGCGACAAGAAGCGTGGTACTTCCATTGCTATCAATCAGACCCATTGGTTGAGTCAGTTGTAAGAACGCGCGATGTTGTGGTGAATCGGTAGCGATGAGCGAAATTGCGCTCTGCCATAACTCTGGTAGTTGAACCTCGAGGAGCGCGCTCTCATCTGCCATTTGGAATCCTTTCCACACCGGTTACCCACCGGTTATCCCCAGAGATATCCACAGGCTGTGGGATATCTGGTGGATAATTGTCCGAAATGCACCTATATCTACCGGGGAAAGTAGCTTCCGCTGTGGAAGAAGGCAGACCTTATTCGGGGTTGTGGGAAAAAGCAACTAGTTATCCACAACTCTAAACTCGGAGTTTAGGGCTCGCCGGAGGTACTCCTCGTGGGGGTTCTCCGGGTTTGACCGCAGCGCCTCCACTTCCGTACCGTTTACCCCCTGCACGATAGATCGCGGGCATAACCGCTCGAGTAATTGTGCCAATAACACTTCCTCGACCTTTAGGAGATACACGTGAAGCGGACCTTTCAACCAAATAATCGCCGTCGGGCAAAGACCCATGGTTTCCGCGCTCGCATGTCAACTCGTGCTGGTCGCGCTGTACTAGCTGCGCGTCGTGCCAAGGGGCGCCTGCGCATCTCGGCATAAGTACTCGCGTAATCGGCGGGTCTGATGTTGGCGCAGCAGAATCGTCTGCGTAAAGCCAGCGAGTTCGCACTCGCTACTAAAGGCAAGCGGGTAGCAGGAGAGAATTTTCTGCTCTATGTCGCAACACCACAACATGGTGAGCGATCTGGGGCACCGGTGAAGGTGGGCCTCATAGTGGGAAAGAATGTAGGCAATTCGGTAGTTCGGCACCGCGTCTCACGACAGATACGCCATGCCATTGCTCCACATCTTGAGAAATTCTCTGACGGTACATTCCTGCTCTTTCGCGCTCATCCAGGAGCGGCAAAGAGCGCAGAGGGCAATCTCAGTGGCGAGATCTCAGCGCTAGTTGAAAAGTATTTTTCGGTGGCTCGATGATTACCGTAATTCGAATGTATCAAAAGTGGATTTCGCCAGCTTTCCCGGCGCGTTGCAAGTATTACCCCACATGCTCGGAGTACGCGGTACTGGCAATTCGGAGCAAAGGTTTCTTTATCGGAAGCGCATTAGCGTTTTGGCGTTTACTTCGGTGCAACCCATGGTCAATGGGTGGAATTGACTATCCGCCAGGTGGGAAAGAGTTGCAAGTGAACAATCAACAACAGCGAAGAAAGGCGAATAAATAGTGGGTATTTTCAATCCGCTTTATGATGCGATTTCCTGGGTCATCCTACGTTTTCATGCTCTATTTGAACCTTTATTCGGATCAGATAGTGGAGTCACGTGGTCGCTAGCCATTATCTTCCTTGTTGTATTGATTCGAATCATCTTGATTCCACTCTTCGTGAAACAGATCAAAAGTCAGCGCGCATTAACAGTCTTGCAGCCAGAGATGAAAGCAATCCAACAGAAGTATAAAGATGATCGCCAAAAGCAATCTGAAGAGATGATGAAGCTATACAAGAAACATGGCACCAATCCATTGGCATCGTGTTTCCCACTGCTCGCCCAAGCGCCAATTTTCTTTGCGCTCTTTACTGTGTTAAATGGAATCGCTCAAGATGTGCCGCGGGGAGTTCTTACTCAAGCAGATGTAGATAGTGCGGCGAACGCAAGTTTCTTTGGCGCTCCGATTGCAGCAACTTTCTTAATGGGTTCACAAGATATCGAGAAACTTGGTGGGACACCCGCCACGGTGAAAGCAATCACCCTTGTCATGATTTTGTTAATGTCCGCATCAACATTCATCACGCAGAAACAATTGATGACAAAGGGAATGCCGAAGAACGACGGCCAACCAAACATGATGTTGCAACAACAGAAAATTCTGTTGTACTTATTTCCAATTATTTTTGCAGTAACTGGAATTAACTTTCCGGTTGGTGTTTTGTTGTATTGGTTGACAACAAATCTTTGGACAATGGGTCAACAGTTCTATGTGATCAAACGGAATCCAACGCCTGGATCCCCGGCGTACTTTGAGTTAGAGGCAAAGCGCGCGAAGAAAAGTGGTGTAACGCAATCCGATGATGTGACCAATAACGGTTCAGTGGCGGTGGAAGAGCCAGGTGCGGACGGAACCGGAAATGATGTGAAGGGGCAACGAGTGCAGCCCAAGCGAGATAAAAAGAAGAAGAAGCGATAGCTGGAAAGCGACAAATCACTGCAATATATGACAAATAACTGTATTTACCCCAGATTGGGGAGGTAGGAGAGGGTATGAGCGAGAAGAGCCTAATTGCACGGTTGGAAGAAGAGGGCGATCGGGGCGCGGATTATTTAGAGGCGCTCTTAGATATCGCTGACTTGCCGGGGGATATCGATATCGATGTTGAGAATGATCGAGCAGCCTTGGCCATCGTTGGCGGGGAACTAACCCATCTCATTGGACGAGAGGGGGAGGTCCTCGAGGCGCTCCAGGAGTTAACTCGAATGGCGGTGCAACGTGAAACGGGAGATCGCTCCCGACTAATGCTTGATATTGAGGGTTTTCGGGCGAAGAAGCGCGATGAGCTACGGGCCTTAGCCGAGAGCACTGCAGAAGAGGTAAAGAGAAGCGGGGTAGCTATTGCCCTCAAGCCAATGAATGCCTTTGAGCGAAAAGTGATCCACGATGCAATTGGCGAGCTTGGTCTCAGCAGTGAATCAGAGGGCGAAGAGCCAGAGCGCCACATTGTGGTTCTCCCTGCCTAATTGATGACCCCCGAAGTACACGTTTCACGGGAAACCTTCGCTCGCTATGCGGAGATTCTTCAAAGTGCTGGGGTGGAACGTGGGCTGATTGGCCCTCGCGAAGGGGAGCGGATCTGGGAGCGTCATATTTATAACTGCCTCCCGGTGGCGACCCTGCTTCCTCCACACGCAAAGGTCATTGATATTGGAAGTGGGGCAGGGCTCCCCGGAATCGTTTTGGCCTTAGCCCGACCCGATATCTCAATCCTCTTGTTGGAGCCCCTAGAGCGGCGCGCGACCTTTCTCCAAGAGGTAATCGATGAGTTGGGAATAACCAACGCGACGGTGGCACGTGGAAAAGCTGCTGATTATCAGGGGAAATTTGATGTTGTGACGGCTCGGGCCGTTGCACCCATGGATCGCCTCCTTGCCTGGAGTTGGCATTTACTCTCCCCCGGCGGTCGGATTCTGGCGATGAAGGGGGAGCGCGCGGGCGAAGAGCTCGCCCATACTCCGCTCTCTCGCTACACCGGAGCTTCTGGTGAGATCCTGGAACTCACCCTGCCCACCGGTGGATGCAAGGTGATTTCTATAGCAAAGGCTGGTTAACTGCGCTCTATGAGCGCCACCGTTTCCCGTGAAACCAAAGCGGTTATCGGCACTCGCCGCCTTAAAGAGGCGATGGCTCCACTCCCTGGAACTCGAGTAATTACCGTTGCCAATCAAAAAGGCGGTGTTGGTAAGACCACCACCGCGGTCAATATCGGCGCCGCGCTCGCTATGGGGGGTCTCAAAGTCCTGCTTATTGATCTCGACCCACAAGGTAACGCCAGTACCGCTTTTAACGTTGCCCATGACGAGGGTATCCCCGGCAGCTATGAAGTGTTGGTCGCTGGCGCATCGTTGGCATCAGTGAAGCAGCGCGCCGAAGGGTACCCGCAACTCGATGTTATTCCAGCTGGCGTGGATCTTGCAGGCGCTGAGATCGATCTTGTCGAATTAGAGCGACGCGAATTCAAGTTACGCGATGCAATTAACGCGCTTGTCGAGAAAGAACGATACGACTACATCGTTATTGATTGTCCACCAAGTTTAGGTTTATTAACGCTCAACGCGCTGATCGCTGCGCATGAATTATTAATTCCCATTCAATGTGAGTATTACGCGCTTGAAGGGCTTACTCAATTAATAAAAATTATTTCTCTCGTTACTGAAAACACCAACCCGCAATTACATATCGGTGCAATTCTTTTAACAATGTTTGATGGCAGAACTCGATTGGCGCACGATGTAGCAAACACTGTACGTACACATTTTCCTAAAGAAGTGTTAACAACAGTGATTCCACGCGCTGTGCGAGTAAGTGAGGCGCCTTCATATGGACAGAGCGTTATGACATATGACATGTCCTCACCAGGTGCGCTTGCCTACCTTGCTGCAGCGCGTGAATTACATGAGAAGGGGCGTGCGTGATGAGTACACGAAAAGGTGGGCTTGGCAGAGGGTTAGGTTCTCTTATTCCCAGTGGTGAATCAAAACAACTCTCCTCTGTTGTAGCAGGAGTCCCAGTTGATATTGCTAATCTCAATCACATTCCAATTCGTTCAATCGCACCTAATCCTCGCCAGCCTCGAACTGTATTTGACGAAGAGAAGATGTCAGAACTCATCACATCCATCAAAGAGGTCGGTGTATTACAACCACCAGTAGTTCGTTCCATTGGTGATGGTCGATTCGAATTAATTATGGGTGAGCGTCGATTACGTGCAGCGAAAGCTGCAGGCTTAACCGAAATTCCTGTCATCATTCGCCAGACGCCAGATGATCAATTGTTGCGCGAAGCGCTATTAGAAAATATCCACCGCTCTGAACTCAACGCCCTGGAAGAGGGCGCTGCGTATGAGCAATTGCTCAACGATTTTGATTACACACATGATGAATTAGCCCAAAAAATTGGGCGTTCTCGACCCCATATCTCGAACACGCTCCGTTTGCTGCAACTGCCTCCGAGCGTGCAGCGGCGAGTGGCAGCAGGCGTGCTCTCTGCCGGTCATGCTCGCGCACTTTTGGCGCTTGGTGATTCAGCTGCAATGGAACGGTTAGCAAATCGAATCGTTACCGAAGGGTTAAGCGTTCGCGCCGTCGAAGAAATTATTTCAGTCGGCGTAAAAGGCGGCAAGAAGAAGAGCTCAACAAGTAAAAGTAAGAGCGTCTCACCTGAGCTAGCAGAGCTCGCTGAAGAGTTGGGTGATTTCCTCAATACTCGTGTGACTATTGATAAAGCGACCGGTAAGAGCAATGGCAAGATTGTTATTGAATTTGCATCTGGAGAAGATTTACGTCGAATCATCGAAGAGATAGAGGGGTAAGAATGGCTCACTTCGAAGCAACACCAATTGCAGGTTCGAAATCTGGTTTGGGTGAGGGAACGCTGTGGGATGAGCGGCGCAATAGCTTTCTCTGGGTGGATGTACTTGATGGATATATCAAAGAGTATCTGCCAGCAACGAAAGAGGTCATTGCCCACAAAGTCGGTGATTTTGTTAGCTATGTTGGCAAGCGCAAAACTGGCGGATATGTAATCGCACTTGGTGATCGCCTTGCAGTCACCGACGACAATTTCGCTATCTCACAAGAAGTCGACATGCATATCGATCGAAAAATCGGCCAGACCAATGATGGGAATATAGATTTCTGTGGATGTCTGTGGATTGGAGTTGCCGAAGCCGTTGAAGGTTCACAAGCGGGGGACTTACGAAGGATAGATCATCACTTTGCATCGAGCACCCATCGTACGAAGGTGCAAATATCTAACGGTATCGATTGGTCTTTAGATGGCACGATCATGTATTACATTGATTCAGCGACTAGAGAGATCTCGTGTTACCAATTTGATCCACAAAAAGGAGCAATTGTTGGCCAATTGCCAGCGATTGATGTCAGCGATGTAACGGGCGTTCCCGATGGCATGTGCACCGATTCCGAAGGCAACCTTTGGGTGGCATTTTGGGGGTGCGGCCAGGTACGTAATTACTCGCCAGAGGGCGATTTACTTAATGTCGTGCAAGCGCCAACTGCGCTGACTACCTGCCCATCATTTGGTGGAGCAGATCTCAAGACGATGTTCATCACATCTGCGCAAGATCACTATCAACCAGAATTTGCCTTTGATGCGCAGAACGATAAATACGGTGGGATGTGTTTTGAAGTGAAATTGCCGGTTGCCGGAAAGCTAGATAATTTCTTTTTAGGCTAGTTTTCTCTAGTTTTCTCTAGTTTTTTAGCGCTTTAGTGGTTTCGCCACCGCGGCGAGAGATCTCTTCTTTGATAACGCCGCCAAGAGCTTCGACGCCTTTTCGAATTCGTTCTGGAGTTGGGTGGCAATACGACAACCGCATCTGCCAACTGCCGAAGCCATCGGCATAAAAAGCAGTTCCTGGCACGTATGCAACCTTTGCCGCAATGGCGCGTGGCACGAGCAACTTCGTATCTATCTCAGGGGGCAAAGTGACCCAAACATAGAATCCACCCTTTGGTTTGGTCCATGTTGCGCTCGCTGGGAAGTGGGCATCGAGGGTCTCTAACATTGCATCGCGTCGTTCTTTATAGAGCGCACAGAATGAAGCGATTTGATCGCGCCATGGTTCATGTGCGAGATAGCTCGAGATAGTTAATTGTGCGAAGTTAGATGGACAGAGCACCGATGATTCATTGGCGATGATTAACTTCTCTTTTACTCCTTGTGGCACGAGCGCCCAACCTACGCGAAGTCCGGGAACAATCGTCTTAGAGAAAGAGCCTAAATAAATAACATTCTCGTGGTCTTCGGCGCGCATCGCGTTGGGAACAGCCTCATCGAAACCGAGTAATCCATAGGGATTATCTTCAACGACGAAGATTTCAGATTCGCGACAAATGTCGAGAATCTCGGTACGTCGTGATGCTGGCATCGTTACGCCCGATGGATTTTGGAAATTTGGGATGCAATAGAGGAATTTAATCTTTCCACCCGCTGCACGCACCTTCGTGATTGCTTCAGTAAGCGCCGCTGGGATGAGCCCCTTGTCATCCATCGCAACGTGGACTACTTGCGATTGATATTGTGCAAAAACGCCGAGCGCGCCAACATAAGAGGGCGCTTCAACGAGAATAACATCGCCTGGATCGATAAAAATTCGAGTGATGAGATCAAGGGCTGCCTGCGATCCGGTAGTAATGACAACATCATCGCTTTTTGCGCGAATACCTTCCAGCGCCATCATCTCGCAGATTTGTTCACGTAATCGTGGATGGCCTTGGCCGCTTCCGTACTGAAGCGCCTCTTGGCCATTATCAATAATTAACTTTTTTACGACGTCAGCCATCATCTCCATAGGTAGCGCAGAGAGATTGGGCATTCCACCAGCAAGCGAGACGATTTCAGGGCGAGAGGCAACGGCAAAGAGTGAGCGAATCTCGCTAGGGACCATGCGGGCAGCGCGCTGTGCATATCGCGCAGTGAGATTCTCCTCGTGCGGGACCAACTTCGACATGGGTGAACTTTACCCTGCCGAGATGGTGGGATTTTCCTATTTCCGTAGACCAGCTTTACGAAGATCAGCGATAGAGAGCGTGCCCGTTGCGGCATCTTCTTCAACCGCTAAATAGAGGCGTTGAATTGCAACAACAAGCGCCTCGGCCAGGGTGTCTCGGAAGGCAGCGCGAGCGAGTTTTGTCGCATCAGGCTCATTACTTAAGTAGCCACAATCAACGCGAATTGCCGGAGCTTTCGTTAATCGGAGCATCTCCCAGGTGCGGGCATGCGTTCGACAATTAATCAGATCTGTTCTGGCAGATATTTCGCGCTGGACCAGGGTGGCAAGTTTTTCGCCAACCACAGAGTGAATCTCGTGTGCATCGCTGCCGTAATAGTACGTGGCAACACCCGACGCAAGTGGAGTCTTCTGATAATCAAGATGTAACGAGAGGACCAAATCTGCCCCACTCCTATTGGCGAAATCAATACGCTCTAATTCCGAAGGGTTGGTCTCTTTGCCGCGAGTTAAAAAGGTTCGCACACCTAGCGCAGATAATCGACCTTCGAGGCGTTGCGCTATATCGAAGACAATTTGTGCTTCATTGAGTCCAAAGGCTTCGCAACCTTTAGCGTCACCACCAAAACTTGGGTCAAGCACGATTACTTTTCCATTGAGGGCTGGCCCGCGTCGTCGGACAAGATATTCATCGCGCAGATTTGCCGGTGCGCCACCCTTAACGGTTCCTACTAAACGAATTAACGCCTTATATGTACCAACACCAACGATTCCATCGGATGCGAGGCCCACTTGTCGTTGGAAATCTTTTACCGCGCTCTCAGTGAGTGAGCCGTAGATGCCATCGATGCGACCACAATCAAATCCCATCTGCGTTAACCGCTGCTGCAAGGTAGTGACATCATCTCCGCGCATCAGCGCACCGGGAGTAACAGAGAGATTGCGATCGCCTAACCGCCAGCGAGCCTCTTCCAACGCTCGGTATGTGCTACGCGTTAAGACGCCGGTCGCCGAAAGTCCACGAGATTGTTGGAAGTGCGCCAGCGCTGCAACGACATCATCATCAAACGAGGTAGGTGAATTTCGGAGTAAACCTAGGCGCGCAAGCGAGGCGATTACTTCAGTGACAACTTGACCGCTATCACCAGGCTTTGCCAGCGCCTCATCACCCACGGCTTAAATGAAACCTTCGAGTTCCTTCATGATTGCTGGCTTCGGACGAGCTCCGATAATGGTCTTTACGACCTGGCCATTGACGAAGAGATTCATAGTAGGAATTGAGGTGATTCCGTACTTAATAGCGATTGCGCTCTCTTCATCGGTATTGAGCTTCACAATTTTGATCTTTGCCGAGTGCTCGGTGGCGATCTCTTCAAGAATCGGCGCGACTGCGCGGCATGGCCCGCACCATTCAGCCCAAAAATCAACAAGTACTGGAGTACTGCTCTTTAATACCTCTGCGTCAAATGTCGCGGTGGTAACTGGTTTTGTTGCGCCCATCGTTTCTCCTCTTATCTGTAGTGAAAACTCTAGTGCCCGGCCAGGAATCGTTCAGCATCTAACGCTGCCGCACATCCAGATCCGGCGGCGGTAATCGCCTGTCGGTAGGTGTGGTCGACCAAGTCGCCACACGCGAAAACCCCTTTGAGGTTGGTGGCAGTACCAGCGCGGCCCGCGCCACCAACAATCACATAACCCTCACCATCAAGTTCTACTTGTCCTGTGAGAAGCTCGCTACGAGGATCGTGACCAATTGCAACAAATAAACCTGTGACATCAAGAGTTCCCTCCGTGCCATCAACTGTGTTCTTGATTTTTAACCCGGTGACTTTCTCATCACCAAGAACATCAATGACTTCGGTATTCCATAAGAATTCAATTTTTGGATTTGCCTTGGCACGATCAGCCATAATCTTAGATGCGCGTAGCGAATCACGACGGTGCACGAGAATTACCTTCTCGGCGAAGCGAGTGAGGAAATTCGCTTCTTCCATCGCGCTATCGCCACCACCAACCACTGCAATTACTTGATTGCGGAAGAAGAAGCCATCGCATGTGGCACACCACGAGACACCGCGTCCAGAGAGCCGCTTTTCATTCTCTAGCCCGATCTCACGATACGCAGAACCAGTGGCCAGAATTACCGCTTTGGCGCGAACTTCGTTACCACTTCCATCTTTGAGCACCTTCACATCACCTTCGAGCGTCATTTCGACTATGTCGTCGGTGACGATTTCGACATCAAAGCGCGCAGCTTGTTTACGCATCGCATCCATGAGGTCTGGCCCCATGATGCCCTCCGGAAATCCTGGGAAATTCTCAACCTCAGTGGTATTCATGAGCGCTCCACCGGCAGTTACTGAACCTTCATAGAGAAGTGGCTTTAATTGGGCTCGCCCTGCATATACACCTGCGGTATATCCGGCTGGTCCCGATCCGACGATAACAACCTCTCGGATAATCGGTGCGCTATTCATACCCGCCATACTATCGAGAACGCTTATTAATCTCGTCCTATTCCTATCGCGACGGCCACGTCTCTTACTTTCGACGGAATTTCGCCATTAATTCGCGATATAGCGTTGTGATTTCCTCCACTTTGGCAGCTCGCCCACCATATATATAGGTAACGGCAAATACAGAGCCTCCGATAGCAAGCGCACAGCAGGTACTAAGCAAACCAGAGCCCGCCCAATTCGTGATCGCTGTGAAGAGCGCGAAACCAGGAGCGATAGCGATGACAGAGAGGGTCAAGAGCTTTATATGCGTGATAACGAGCGCCCGTTTCGGGAACCGTCCAACTCTTCGCTCGAGAGTGCGAACAGATAACGCAGTGCCGAGGAAATTACTCAAGCCAAGAATTACCGCGAGAGCAATAGTCACATATTGGAACGGGATAAAAATCTCGGCGACGATAGCAAGAGCCATCATCAAGCCAGTAGCGAATAAGTTGATGATTACCGGACTCTTCGTATCTTCGTACGCATAAAAACCGCGAAGCAGCAGCGGCATCGTGCTGAAGGGAATCAATCCGATTGCAAATCCGGCAAGGACCAATCCGATCTGTCGTGAGTCTGCGGCGCTACTTCCGGCATAAAGAATTGATGCAATTGCAGTACCAAAGGCGATGAAGAGCACAGTACTTGGCGCAGTAACAACAGCGATATTCCGCAACGAATCAACAAGGTTCTTCTTTACCGCGTCGCTATCTCCTTCATGCGCTAGTCGGGATATTTTTGGCAGGAGTGCGGTAATGACTGAGACGGTAATGATCGAATGCGGCAGGATAAAAATAAAATAGGCATAAGAGTATGGAGTAAAACCAACTCCCGTTGTGACTCCTTCAATCTTCGCTTGCACCGCCGCCGAAGTGGCAACTTTAACGATTATTAAGTAGCCAATCTGATTTATGAGTACGAAAAGTAGCGTCCAGCCCCCTAAGCGGAAAGATTTTCCAAGGTTGGAATTACGCCAATCAAATCGGAGTGCGAGTTTTAAGCCAGAGTTCTTAACTACTGGTATCAATACAAGCGCTTGAACGACAAAGCCCACCGTTGTTCCGATACCCAGTAACGCACTCTGACCAGAGGTTATGGTTGCAGCGGTGATATCAGGCGCGATGCGCAAGAAAATTAACAAAACAGCGATTCCAACTAAGTTATTGAGCACTGGCGCCCACATCATGGGGCCAAATTTTCCGCGCGCATTTCCAATCTGAGAAAGAATGACAAATATTCCCATCATCAGAATCTGCGGTAAGCAATAGCGCATAAAGGTAATCGTGAGTGAGCGCTCTGTTTCAAACCCAGGTAAAGAGAATTTAGGGGCATAGATTCGAGTGATAAGCGGGGCTAGAACCATACCGAGGGCCGTGATAAACATAAGAAGCGAAGCAACAGAGGTAAGTAGGCGCGATGCGAATGCTGAACCCCCATCATCATCTTCCCGCATAGATCGGACTAATTGCGGAACGAAAACTGCATTAAGCGCACCGCCGGCGAGCAAAATGTAGAGAATTGTGGGAATGGTATTTGCAACATTGAAGGTATCTGCAAAGAGTGCCGTTCCAAGAGCTGCAACGGTAAGTAAGTTTCGTATTAAACCTGTGAAACGAGAGACGACAGTGCCTGCGGCCATGATTGCGGAAGATTTGATGAAGTCTGAATTATCTTCGCTCATCAATTCCTCCTAGCTCTTTCGACTGACTCTGATCCGACTTTCTTCGCGCGCGGCGATAAATCTGAATTCCACTAGCTCCTACGAGAAGTATTCCAGCACCAACCATCACCCAAGTGATGACAGGGCCAATCATCGAGATAGTGAACTGAAGCGAACTAGATTCACCATAACGTGCACCATTAATTGTTTCTAGTCTGGCTTCAACACGTACTTTTCCATTTGCAACTGCTTTTCCAGTTATGAGTACTTGCTTTCGAGAATTCTCGTCGAGTATTACGCGTTTTGCGGTATCAATAACGATTCGCGCATTCTCAGCGTGCAGAATGAGGACTACCTCGGCCGGCGCCGCGAACTCATTGACGATGGTGATGGGGATTTCTTCGTTTGTCGATGTGAGTGTGTATGTGCCCGGCAGTACTTTAACTTTCCTCTCAAGCCGATCGACGGTTCCGTTGAGAGAGATCGCCAGGTATTGCACTTGTTTCTGCGAAAGTTCGGGGTTTAAAAGCGCATTGCTCCGAAGGGCTACCTCTGAGACTTCAGTATCTGCGGTAATTGTTCCGATTTTATTTAACGTCTTATTAAGTACCGAGAAAGAGTTTTTTGCGCGACCCGAGAGCTCCTTTTTACTCAACGAAAGAGCATCTGGTAGACCAGCTGAGACTGGAATATCGAGTGCGCGAGCAAGGCGCAGGGCGCTAATGCTTTGAATTTGGGCTAGTTCTGCATCAGAAATCTTCTTGCGCGCTGTTAGATCTGGTGATCCATAAGGCAACGCGTGAACTTGGCCATCACCTATTGATGTACGTAGTAACGCCAAGAAAGCTTTTGCTGATTCAACAGATTGTCCTTCGTTATTAGGTAGCACGGTGTAGCCATCGCTCATGTCAATAATCTCTTCGATTAGTTGGGGATCGATAACCCAGAGCCCGTTCTTTGGAGCATCGCTTACTTGTTGATAAAGCTCACCAAAGTATGAGACTGATTCACCGAGAGTATCATCAGTGAATTTTCCATTGACTTCACGGTGAAAAATATCTGAGAGTACGATTATGGGCGGAGTAGTGGCGCCGGCGCTTAAACTCATTGACTGTGTTTGAAAGAATAAGAGTGCGAGGATTGCGAACGCAGTGAACTTTCGCTTCATGCGCGCAAGTCTCCAGAGCGCTGAATTAACTTTCGTTCGTCCGGATAGGCCAGCGTTTTAGCAATGTCATCGAGTGGAAACCACTGCACAGCATCAACTTCTGTAACTTGTGGTTCTAACGTTCCAGATAATTCGGTGAAGAGAAAGTGATGAACGGTCTTATGGATTCGCTTACCTTCAGCCATAAACCAGAA
>CAMAPN010000019.1 GCA_945860275.1 Bifidobacterium breve | reverse complement strand
CGTGCGCGGCGGATAGCAGTGATCTGCTTCTCGCCTCCGATTGACCAGGCAATTGCCTTGCCGCGTGGAATAAGGAAGTTTCTTCCGAAGCCATCTTTTACGGTAACAACATCGCCAGCATGACCAAGGCCTGATACCTCTTGAGTAAGGATTAGTTTCATATTGTCACTCCCCCTTAGCGAGCCGTCGATGTGTAAGGAAGGAGCGCCATCTCGCGTGCATTCTTGATTGCACGGGCGAGTTCACGCTGTTGCTGCACGCTCACACCGGTAATACGACGGGAACGAATCTTGCCGCGATCAGAGATGAAGCGACGGAGCAAATTCGTATCTTTGTAATCGATGTAATCAAGTTTATCGAGAGGATTTGGCTTCTTCTTAAATGGCTTGAGCTGCGCTGCAGCTTTGCCACGAGGGGCCTTACCCTTTTTCTCTTTGGATCCCATTTTCTCTCCTTTAAATATTAAGAAAAATTATCTGATATTTGGTTTAGAACGGTGGCTCATCGTTGGCGCCAACAGATGAACCCCACGAGCCTGATGCAGCCCATGGATCATCGTTACCGCCGGCACTTGCGCCACTAGCTGCACCGGATGAACCAGCGCCAGTTCGGTTGGTCTTTGAGACCTTGGCAGTTGCATTTCTTAGCGATGGACCGACTTCGTCGACCTCAATCTCATAGACAGTGCGCTTCTCGCCCTCTTTTGTTTCGTAGGAGCGTTGCTTTAACCGTCCTTGGACAATGACGCGCATTCCGCGGGTAAGTGATTCGGCAACATTCTCAGCAGCTTGTCGCCAAACATTGCATGAAAGATAGAGCGAATCGCCATCTTTCCACTCGTTCGTTCCCTTATCGAGATAACGAGGCGTTGATGCGATGCGAAATTTCGCAACCGCCGCGCCATTTGGTGTGAAGCGCAATTCTGGATCGTCAACAAGATTGCCGATGATGGTGATTACTGTATCTCCAGCAGCCATCTGTATACCTTCTTCTCTATCTACTCGTAGTTATAACGTGCTAGTTATTTACTAGTTACTTACCGGGACGGATTACTTTTGTGCGAAGCACTGCCTCGTTGAGATTGAGTTGGCGATCCAACTCTTTGATAGCTGCCGGCTCGCATTGCATATCGACAACTGCGTAGATGCCTTCAGGCTTCTTTGCAATCTCAAATGCCATACGGCGGCGACCCCAAATATCAAGACGATCTACTGAACCACCAGAATCCTTGATGATTTTCAGATATGTCTCTAGTGAAGGAGCAACGGTCCGTTCCTCAAGTTCTGGGTCGAGGATGACCATCATTTCGTAACGTCGCATAATCCCCACCTCCTCTGGACTAAACGGCTACGGTCGTTCCGTAGCAGGAGGGTTATTGCGTAGGGCGTAATCTATCGCCCCCCGACGACACGGGCGAAATCGCTGGGGAGGGCCGTAGGCTCCCCCTGTGGAGATCCGCGAAATATCCGGCCAGGAGCACCAATCCTTCCTTATATATAGGAGAGATCTCGACCCCTCCTTCCTCCAATCTCCATCCTGGGGCGAGGTCAAGAAGGGCGCCTGGGGCTACCGGAGTATTGGTTTCTTCGAGGGCGCAGGTACGCAAGAACTCATTGGCACCGCGTTAGTGCTCACCCGCAAAGCGCCAAAGATTAATCGCCACTTCTTTTACATTCCCGAAGGCCCCACGCTCCCAGTTGAAAAAACCGAACAGTACGAACGTGCATTGCAAGCGCTCACTGCGTATGCAAAGCGAGAAGGTGCATTCGCACTTCGCATCGGACCAATGGTTGTCAAAGCTCGATGGGAAGCTGATCTCATCAAAAGTGCGCTCGCCGATGAGAGCATCTCTTCGCTCAACGAAATCACTCCATCATTTGTTAACCCAGTTGCACATTCTCTAGAACATATTCTGAAAAGTAATGGATTTACTTCAAGTAATGACGATCCCAACGGATTTGGTGCAGGACAGCCGCGTTTTCTCTATCAACTTCCGCTCAAAGAAAAATCACGTGGAGATTTACTCTCAGGATTTAATCAACTTTGGCGTCGAAACATTAAAAAGAGCGAGAGCGAAGGAGTGCAGGTACGTATTGGAACACGAGATGATCTTGGTGAGTTCCACCGCATCTACATTGAGACAGCGCATCGCGACAATTTCACACCGCGACCGCTCTCCTACTTTCACAAAATGTGGGATGCATTTAATAGTGATAGCGCACAACCTGATTTAGTGCTCTTCCTCGCCCAATGGCAGGGCAAAGTCGTTGCATCATCAATTTATATCGAGCTTGGTGGACATAGTTGGTATCTCTATGGTGCATCCAGCACCGAAGGTCGTGAAGCTCGACCAAGCAACGCACTTCAGTGGGCGATGATGGAACGTGCCATTAATTCTCAAACGGATGTATATGACTTACGTGGAATAACGGCGACCTTGGATAAGAACAACTCTCATGTTGGTCTTCTGCAATTCAAAGTCGGTGTTGGAGGCCGCGCTGTTGAAGTAATGGGTGAGTGGGATTATTCATTTAATCCAGTGCTCTACATGGCCTTCCGTGCATATCTCAACAGACGGTGAGAAGATAGCTATATGAGTTCACTGACCTTGCACGTTGATGGGGAGCGCTGGCGCCATCACATCTCGCATTACGTTGCACGTCATCAAGGTGATCTGGTCCCGGTAATCAAGGGAAATGGATACGGTTTCGGTATTCCCACACTTGCCCGTGAGTCGGAAGGTTTTAGCGCAGAATGTGTAGCCTGCTATAGCGCAGAAGAAGCAGCGATTATTCGTTCTCAATACAACGGCGATGTCCTGCTGCTGTCACCACAAGAATCGATTGATGAATCATGGATTATTCACACGGTTGCACCGCATAGTAAAGATTTTATCGAAAAGCGACCAGCGCGATTTGTTTTAGAAATTCTCTCACCAGTAAAACGTCATGGCTTCTTAATAACCGATATTAAAAACGCCCTCGATGAATATTCTCAAACAGGAAAGTGTGCGGGATTAGCGCTTCATCTTCCGATTGATCAACGGAGAATGAAGGGCGATGCAATTACCTGGATCGCTAGTCAATTAGCGCAACTAACAAAAGTTGGCGTAAATCCATCTGAGTATTCACAGACTCTCTGGATTTCACATATCGCGCCAGATGATTTAGTAGAGGTGCGCAAGCGTTGGCCAGATATCCGATGGCGTGTACGAGTTGGAACAGATTTATGGCTTGGCGCTCGCACGAGCCTTACGGCGACAGCGCGTGTTTTAGATTGTCATCAAGTATCAGCTGGTGAGAAAATCGGCTATCGACAACGCACTCCCGGGCGCGGTTGGTTAATCATTGCTGCAGGCGGTACCGCCGAGGGAATCGGGTTAGAGGTTCCCACACGCGGTGGTAAGCAGTTACTGAAAGCGCTCTTTCGATTATTTGGTTGGAACCCCAGTCCATACAGCTGGAATGGGAAGGTGCTTTCATTTGCAGAGGCGCCTCATATGCATAATTCGCTTCTGTATCTGAAGTCAGGAGTCCCGCCTGAGGTGGGCGAAGAGATCGGATTGACGGTTCGATTCACCACGACCACTTTTCACGAAGTTGTTTTCGAGTAAGTAGAGTCCATAACCTGCTAATAGCAATAGGGTAAATATTCGAAGTACCGTAATTCCTATATAAGTATCGGTAGATATCCCGCCGCTCTCTTGAAGAATGCTCAACAAATGGCGCCAAATTCCGATCTGATAGCCAAGCTCTGCGCCTTGCCATAGCGAAAATAGCGCGTAAAAGATTCGAGTTTTTGGAAAGAAAAGTAGCGCGACGACCGTTAACCAGAGAACGTACTGTGGTGAATAGACCTTATTCAAGATGAAGAAAATTACTGAGGCGAGAAAGATGCTACCGAGTAGGTAATCTCGAAATCTGAAATAAACTAGAAGCAAAAACGCGAGCACTAGTGGGGTGGCTATCCAATTCAACGCAGAGATCCAGGAGCCTTTTAGGGAGATCACATACCAAAGCGAGCCGAAATCTACACCGCGTTGGTAGTTGAAAATGTAAAACTTCGCCCAGCCATTGAGATCAATAAGCATGAAGGGAACGTTTATTGCTAAGGCGCTTACGCTTAAACCTTGCAAAAATTCTGCACTCGCTGATGGTCTGCGCCGTATGAAAAGCAGTATGGGAATGATGAAAATAACTGGAAAGAATTTTAAAAAAATGCCAATGGACAGTAGGGCGCCAGCCAATCGATAACGATTGCTATTCAGAAAATAGAGCGATGCAATCATTGGGGTAATCGCCCAGATATCCCAATTGATGAAGAGCGCAGAAATTACTGCTGGTGATAGCGCATAGAGCAGAGCGCTCTTACGCTCAATCTTTGCGATTAAATGAATTAGGTATGAATAGAAAATTGAGAGCGTAATGATGTTGAGAATGAAAAATTGATATAACCCCGCGGAACCATCTTTTGTCATTAGTGAAATCAACCAGATGCCAATCCCGGAGAGGATTGGATATTCCAATGAATTGCTGCCTGAACTATACGGAAAACTATCTACGGAAAACCCTCTAGCCTCATAGAGGGCTGTGATATCGGTGTAACAGCCCAATTGATAGACAGCAGGAGATATCCATCCGCTCTCCACACATAGGGAAAATTTTAGATAACTGAAAATTGCCGAAAGAAGCGCGAGTATGAATACGCCCAGTGCAACTGAACGAACTCGCATTAATTACCAGATTTAGTTGGGGTAGCGGCGGGGGTGGAAGGGTTAGCGCTGCTTGGTGCTGCACTTGGCGAAGGATTTGTAGGTGGCGTTTTCACATCCTCGAATCCGGGTGGCTTTGGAATCAAGGTATAAATCGAACCATCGGCGAGCGCATCCTCTCCGATGAAAACAGGTTCTGGAAAATCCAACACCGGTTCACCGGCTAGCGCACCTTTCATAAACTCGGTCCAGATTCGAGCAGGAAATGATCCACCGGTGAGCGTTGCCATTCCACCGATGCCACGTAACGATTCAGTTGAATCATCTCGATAGAAAGCAACCGATGCTGCTATCTGTGGCGTATATCCATTCCACCATGCCGAGCTATTTTCTTGGCTCGTACCTGTCTTTCCTGCCGCTGGTCGACCAAGCTTTTGCGCTGCAAAACCAGAGCCGAATTTCACGACGTTCTGTAACGCATACGTGAGGTCAGCCATCACCTCTTTTGAGAATACTTCTTGGCCCTGTGGGTTTGCCTTGTAGAGCAGACCGCCATTACGACTACCAACTTCAACTACTAAAAATGGTTTGGCATAAATTCCTTCTGCCGCGAATGTGGCATACGCATTTGCTACATCAAGAACATGCGGACTTGCTACGCCCAACACAACTGAAGGAGTTGGGACCATCTCTACTTTTTCAGGAATTCCTGCTCGACGTGCAGCATCAATAACTTTCTCAGGTCCAACCGCAATGCCGAGTGGAACGTACACAGTATTAACTGATTTCTCCGTTGCCTCTAGCAACGTTAAGTTCTTATAAGACTTTTTCCCATAATTTGCTACGAGATACGGCTTGCCATTGTCATCAAACGTTTGGGGTGACTGGCCATTCCACACGGTATCAACGGAGATGCCCGCTTCGAGCGCAGCTGCTAATGCAAATGGCTTGAAACTCGATCCCGCTTGGGTAATTCCTTGCGTCGCATTGTTTAACTGTCGCTCTACATAATCTGGCCCACCATACATAGCAAGGATTGCGCCAGTTCCAGGTCTGACCGCAGCTAAACCAATATGAAGATCATCCGGAGCTTTCTTTGGCGCCTGCTTACTTACCGCCAATACTGCAGCTTCTTGCGCTTTTTTATTGAGAGTGGTCGTCACGCGCAGACCACCTACTAATAATTTCTCATCCGGGAAGCCCAACTGATTAAGTTCTTTCTGGACCGCTGCAACGAGATAACCTTTCGGACCAGCAAGAATTCCAGTCTTCGAGCGCGGTTGAACCGCTGGCATCTCAAGATTATTCAAGAGCTTCTTATCTGCCCAACCGGCTGAGACCATCCCACGAATTGTGTATCGGTATCGCGCTGCCAATCGCTCGGCGTTGCCATCACGTAACCCTGGGTCGTAATAACCAGGTGAACGAAGTACCGATGCAAGTACAGCTGATTGCCTCAACGTCAAATCGCGGACGCTCTTACCAAAATATATTTGTGATGCAGTTTCAACCCCGTACGCGCCACGTCCAAAATAAATAGTGTTGAGATAGCTCTCAAGAATTTCGTCTTTAGTCATGGTGTTTTCTAATTTGATTGCGATGATTAACTCTTTGATTTTACGTTTGATAGTTTGATCAGGAGTCAAGAATGCTGTCTTTGCATATTGCTGTGTGATTGTAGATCCACCTTGGACAGCCCCGCCTCGTGCCATGTTAAAGAGAGCGCGAATGATTCCTGTCGGGCTAATCGCATGCTCTTTATAGAAATTTCGATTCTCTGCGGCCAACACTGCATGGCGTAGATCAAGTGGGATTTTTCCTAAGGGGACGCTAGTTCGATTCTGCGCTCCGATGCGCGCAAACTCAGAACCATCATCGTAGGTAAGGATGGTTGCCTGGCTAGTGACGTATGAATTCGGGTCAGGGATTTGAACGGTGAAGTACGAAAAAACCAGAAGTACAGATCCCGCGAAGAAACCAAGTCCACCTAAGAAAAGCATCCAGCGCAACGCCAAACGTTTGAGTGAGACGCGTCGTGGTTTTCCCTTCGGTGCAGCCATATGAGTAGGTTACTGATTATTTGACGAAATCTTCATCCTCAAGGGTTCGTACCTTTCGAGGCGGTTTCCGTGAACGGCCATCCCCTAGGAGATAGGAGGTGTGTAGATGGTTCCATCGACATCGTTGGCAGATTTCAACTACATATACTCGAAATTCACCATGTTCATTCTCAAGCTCTTCTAATTCTTTATTCGACTTGAGGCGACCAGAATATTGACCCAGCTCGTCGCCAAAAATGTAATTTAGTTCCACCAATTTCTCACGACGACATAGTGGACACTCGCGATCTGTCTCTTCACCATGAAATTTTGCTGCTTTAAATAGATAGGGGTCTGCGTCAGTGGGATCGCTGGTGGTGCCATGAAAAGCGTTCTTGAGGAAATTGAAAATCGTCGCTCGCTTCTGGAGCGAATAGTCGATTATCGAACGTTGCGACCACATGGGATAAGGGTAATCTCAAATAACGCTCTAGGCTTGGCCACATGGCAAAGCTCACCGCTCAATTGCGACCCGAGTGGTTTCCGCACTTTGGTCGTTTCTGGCGATTGATTGCCATCCGGTGGATGGGGCAAGGTACCGATGGTCTCTATCAAAGCGCGCTAGCGGCCTTCTTGCTCTTCTCACCTGAACGAGCGGCAAGTGCGCAGAGCGCTGCGCTCGCATTTGCCGTTGTGTTGCTTCCATACTCTCTTGTCGGACCAATTGTGGGAACACTCCTCGATAAATACTCACGACGACAAATTCTCTTGACCGCGAATTCACTCCGCGCTTTCACTTTAGTATTTGTCGCGCTCGTTCTTGTATTTGGAAATACTGGTGCGCTACTCACGCTTACTGTTCTCGTTTCATTTGGAATTAACCGATTGATTCTCGCTGGTCTATCAGCTGCAACACCACGTTTGGTGAGCGAGGAAAATCTCATCGGCGCGAATGCGCTCAGCGTCACTGGTGGAACTATCGCGATTGTGCTTGGCGGCGGATTGGGTGTGGGACTTCGTAAGGTATTTAATACGATTGCAAATCCAGATCAAGCTGATGCGCTATTGGTGGTAGTTGCTGCACTTGGTTATCTTGCGGCAGCGCTCCTTGCGTTACGAATGGGAAAGAGCGAGCTCGGCCCAGAGCCCCATCAAATTGCTCCGGCATGGTTTGAAGGTTTCAATGAGATGCGCGCAGGTTTCTCATATTTATGGGCGAGACAGACGAGTTTTGTCGCCATCGTAGTAGTAGCAATTCAACGTGGCGGCCTCACTGCGTTGACGTTAATGGCGCTCATTCTTGAACGAAATACTTTCAATGACGCTCAGAATCCTGATGCTGGCTTAGGTGGTTTTGCGCTTGCATTAGTGCTCTCTGGGCTTGGCATCACACTTGGAGCTGTCATCACTCCACCTATTACCCGCATAGTAGATCGTTTCCTCTGGAGCCGTTGGGCAATGGCTGCTGCCGCGGTAATGCCAATTGTTTTTGCATTCGCGCAAAATGAAACTACGTTGATCGCGACGGGGTTCTTTACCGGAATGGCTGGACAGGCTGTGAAAGTTACCAATGATGCAATTGTGCAACAGCGAACCAATGACATATTTCGTGGGCGCGTTTTCGCCGTTTATGACGTCGTCGTCAATGGCGCCATTGTCTCCGGGGCTCTTCTATGCGCCTTCTTCCTGCCCCCAAGTGGGCTCACTCCTGTTGTACCAATGGCAATCGCTCTCGTATACCTATGTGCTGCTTTACTCCTTATGAATAAGAGAGTATTCCGCTAGTCTTAAGTAATGAGAGTTCGAATTAAAAGCCTTGCGCTAGTTATCACTTTGTTACTATCTCTTGCCGCACCTGCCTTTGCTGCGATGAGCGAGAGCGATGCAAAATACGCACAAAATGCGAGCGTGCTAACGCAAGAATTCTCGAATGCGATTGGCACCTGGGGAGATACCTATCAAGCAGCGCCAGATAAATTTGGTTCGGCTGAATACAAAGCGTGGATGAAGAAGGCGCAAATCGCAGATAATCTCGTAAAGACCTCCTTAGTTAATTTCTCTAAAATAAAAGTGTCATCTGGTTTTAAGAAATCAGATGCTACGTTACGAAAGTTCATAAAGGCTTATACGAGTGCAATCAATCTTTATGCTCCAGCGATAAAGAAGAATGATAAGAAATTAGCGAATAAAGCTAACGATGCCATCCTCAACGCAACTACGCTCTTTTCAACGTGGAGCAATGATTTCGCAAAAGATACTACGAATTTAATGAAGTAAGAGCGGTTTGATTAGACCACTTGCTTCTAATTCGCTCCACACGGAGTCTGGGATATCTGTATTGAAATCTGCAACATTTGCCCGGAGTTCTTCTGTACTGCGCGATCCTGTCAAAACTGTGGTCACAGCTGGATGGCGCAGCGGGAATTGAATTGCAGCAGCGGTCAACGACACACCTCGTTCCGCTAAGAAATCCTTCATAGCTAAGGCGCGATCGAGCAAGTCTTCACTCACTGGAGCATAGTTATACGCGGCTCCTTTAACAGGATTAGCCAAGACACCTGAGTTGTACACACCGCCGATAATCATGGAAACGTTCTTCTTCAACGCAAGCGGGAATAACTCCTCCTGCGCCTCTTGATCTAGGAGCGTATATCGACCAGCAATAAGTGCACAGTCAAGATCTGTCTCTTGCATCACTTTGATTGATGGTGCACAGAGATTTAAGCCCATACCAACCGCATTGATAATGCCTTGCGAGCGGTAGTCATCAAGCACTGGGTACGCGACATTGATTGCTTGTTCAAGGTAATCTTCACAATCATGCATCAACAAGATGTCAACATGATCGATTCCTAATCTTTCAAGACTCTCCTCTAATGACCGCTTAATGCCCTCTGCGCTCCAGTCGTACACAGACTCTTTAGTTGGGTCCGCATCTTTGAAGAATTCTTTATCTGGCGACGAAGTTTCGTTTAGCACGCGACCAACCTTGGTCGATAAAACATAATTGCTATTGGCTGCTCGAAGTGCCCGACCTAAACGAATTTCAGAACGACCGTGACCGTAAAGTGGTGCCGTATCAATGTAATTTATTCCAAGATTAAGCGCAGTCGCAATGAGATCATCACTGTCTTGCTCGGATACCGACGAAAACATTCCGCCAAGTGGCGCAGTGCCAAGACCTAAGCGCGATATTTCAAGCGCTGTTCGCTTCAATGAAATTTTCTGATTATGGTTTGGCATTCGAGAATCGTATAGAATTTTGGTCGCAAAGCGAAAGGGTCTCATGACAATAATCACTGGCTTTCGAATTTCAGATATTCGTTTCCCTACCTCGAAATCACTCGATGGTTCCGATGCCATGAATAAGGATCCTGACTACTCCGCTGCCTACTTGATTCTGGACACTGACTCCGATTTATCAGGTCATGGATTCGCCTTCACCCTCGGTCGTGGAACTGAACTGCAGTGTGCAACTATCGAATTATTAGCGCCCAAAGTTGTCGGTAGGAAAGTCGCAGAATTGAAAGGTGAGCTCGGAACAATCGCGCGCGAACTAGTGAGTGACTCTCAAATTCGATGGCTTGGCCCAGAAAAAGGTCTGACGCATATGGCAGTGGGGGCAGTGTTGACTGCGCTCTGGGATCTTGTCTCGAAACATGAACAAAAACCGCTTTGGGAAGTTTTGGCGGACATGAGTCCAGAAGAGCTCGTTTCGCTCGTCGATTTCCGATACATCCGTGATGTGCTCACACCAGAAGAGGCGCTTGAAATCCTTAAGAAAGCCGAGCCCACTAAAGCTGCACGAAAAGCGAAGCTGCTTAAGGATGGTGTACCTGCATACACAACCTCACCAGGCTGGCTTGGTTATAGCGACGAAAAGATGGTCCGTTTAGCTAAAGAAGCTGTTGCAGATGGATTCACACTCATCAAGTTGAAATGTGGTGGATCTATTGAAGATGATAAGCGCCGTCTACGACTGGCTCGAGAGGCAGTTGGACCAAACGTTCGGCTGGCCATTGACGCTAATCAAGTATGGAGCGTCGATGAAGCTATTGCGTGGTTGAAAGAGTTGCATGGAGTTGATCTCTACTGGATTGAAGAGCCAACATCTCCGGATGATGCCCTCGGTCATGCCACTATCGCTCAAGCGATTGCACCTATCCGAGTTGCAACCGGTGAGCATGTACAAAATCGCATTATCTTTAAGCAGATGCTTCAGCTCGGCGCATTTTCATTTATGCAGATTGATTCAACTCGGGTCGCCGGGCCGAACGAGAACATTGCAAATATTCTGCTAGCTGCGAAGTTTGGAATTCCAGTTTGCCCGCATGCTGGCGGCGTTGGTCTCTGTGAGCTAGTCCAGCATCTTTCCATGTTCGATTACGTTGCAGTCTCTGGTGAAAATGATGCCCGAGTTATCGAATTTGTTGACCATCTTCATGAACATTTCGTAACTCCCGTTGAAATTGCGAAGGGTAGATATCTAGCTCCAACAGCGCCAGGTGCTGGCGGCGAAATGTTCGCTGATTCGATAAAGCGGTTTACTTTTCCAGATGGAAGTGAATGGAAGTGAATGGAAATGAAGGTGAAGCTGAAGGTGTAAGCATGAGGATTGATTCACATCATCACCTTTGGGATATGAAAGGTGCACCTCGAGAATGGCTTTCCGCTGCTGGACTAGAGCCGATAAAAAAGAATTTTACTATGGAAGATTATCGAGACGAATGTTCTGCTGCACGAATTGATAGTTCAATTCTGGTGCAAAGTTCCTCTTCATACGAAGAGTTAAATGAGATGTTTGACGTTGCCGAGACTGAAAAAATGATTACCGGAGTAGTTGCGTGGATAGATATGAGCGCTCCGGATTCAATAGAAATTTTGGAAAAATCTCTTGACCTGCCTGGATCTAAAAAATTAGTAGGTATTCGAGATGGCGCTCAAGGGCGAGCAGATACCAATTGGTTGAGTAGTGCACAAGTTGTAAGTAATATCAGAAAGCTCGCCAGATTCGATCTTCCATTCGACTTGTTAGTTGATCCACCACATTTACGTGCAAGTGTTGAACTTGTGCAGAAGCTGCCTGACAATTTTTTTGTTCTAGACCATATTGGTAAGCCAAATATTGCCAACGGCGAGATTTCTGCGTGGGAAAGTATTATTAAAGAACTTGCTACACCCGACAATGTGTTCTGCAAGGTTTCTGGTCTAGTTACTGAAGCTAATTGGCACTCATGGGAGAATTCGGACTTCAAGCCATACTTTGAAGTTGTCCTTGAAGCATTTGGTGCCGATCGACTCATGTATGGCTCAGATTGGCCGGTCTGCAAATTAGCTGCGAATTACGAAGAGGTGGTTGAACTCGCTGAGTACTTAATCTCAGATCTAAGCGAGACCGAGAAAGCGAAGTTCTGGGGTCAAAATGCAGTGGAGGCTTACCGCCTCCAATAAGTCTTTGTTCGCGGTATATTCATTTGCTGAGTAGATGAGCAATGAGTGGAGACCGTCATGGTGCAACGTTTTGGAAGTGTGTTGGGAATTCCCGCAGAAAATCGTCAACGTTACGAGGAGTTGCACGCTGATGTATGGCCTGCAGTTCTCGAACAAATTAAGAAATCGAATATCAGGAACTATTCAATTTTTCGATATGGAGAACTTCTCTTCTCGTACTATGAATATGTAGGAGAAGATTATGAGGGCGATATGGCAAAAATGGCAGCAGACCCAGCTACCAAAGATTGGTGGGCCATCAATGAACCACTACAGCGACCTGTAAGTGAGCGTCAAGATGGTGAGTGGTGGGCTAAAATCCCTGAAATTTTTCATACTGATTGATACCGCAGAAAAATTCCGAGATAGAATCTGGTAATGGAACCGCTGAAGAGCAAACGTCAATTCCCAGATGTGCCACATTTTCTTGGATTGATAGCTTGGAAATTGCCAACCATACGTAGAACCAAAGAAAAGATTGATAAAGCAATCACAATTTACGACCTGCAAAAGCTCGCTAAGAAAAAGGTGCCACGGGCTACATATGATTACGTTGAAGGTGGAGCCCAACGGGAAATCAGCTACCAACGATCAGCCGATGCATTCACGAATCTAGAATTCAATGTTCGAGTTCTAAGGAATATTTCAAGCATAGATACAAGCACTGAAGTGTTCGGTAAGAACGTCGACTTACCTATTGTTTTTGCTCCAACTGGCTATACCCGCTTTATGTATCATGTTGGCGAACCAGCAGTGGCGGCGGTTGCCGAAGCAAACAATCTGATTTATTGCCTCTCTACTATGGGAACTACTGCACCAGATGAGCTTGCTGCTGCGGTCCCAGGCGCACGCCGTTGGTTCCAGCTCTACATGATGCAAAATCGCGAACAGAGCCTGAGCATGATCAATAGCGCAAAAGAAAATGGTTTTGAGGCGCTCGTAATTACCGTTGATACTCCAGTTTCCGGCCATAGACCGCGCGATATTCGAAATGGTCTCACCATTCCACCGCGCTTAGGACTTAAGACAATTGCCTATGTAATCGCCAAACCTCGTTGGTGGATTAACTTACTCACCACCAAAAAGTTAGAGTTTGCGGCATTCAGAGGATGGGATAAACCTCTTGCCGAACTTGCTTCGCACATTTTCGATTCGTCAATGACCTTTGATGATCTCGCATGGGTCAAATCTGTATGGGATGGGCGGATTGTCATTAAGGGCATTCAATCCGTCGAAGATGCCGTGAAATGTAAAGAGGCTGGTGTTGATGCGATTGTGCTCTCCAATCACGGAGGCCGTCAGTTGGATCGAGGAAGTGTGCCACTGGAGATCCTGCCTGACGTGGTTGCGGCAGTGGGCAACGAATTAGATGTGTACATTGATGGAGCGGTCATGAGTGGGCAAGATGTATATGGTGCAATCGCTCGTGGTGCAAAAGGTGTGTTTGTTGGTCGGGCATATCTATACGGCATCATGGCCGGCGGTCAATATGGAGTGCAACGCGTGGTAGATATACTCAAAAAAGAATTTATCAACACTATGGCCCTATGTGGAGTCAAAAACCTCAATGAGGCAAGAGCCCTCGGCGCGAAGATTAGAAGTTGCCGTCCACATAATTCGTAGACTTTAAGCGAAAATAGTAGTCCCGATAAGCATTAAAGCGCAGAGCAGCATCACCACAAACGCAATGGTTAACATTGTTTGCGACAGTTTTTTTCCAACCAACTCCCCCATGACATCTTTATTTCGTGAGATTCGCGCGATTAAGAAAATCAATGGAACAGCAACTAATCCGTTAATCACAGCGGCAAAAACCAGCGATTTAATCGGGTCAATCCCCACAAGAGTGATTACCCATCCCGCTACCGTTGAAAAAATAATTACACCATAAAATTGTTTTGCTTCTTTTAACTTATAATTCAAACCTTCACGCCAGTTGAATGCATCACTGACCGCATATGCGACAGAGCCAGCAAGCACCGGAATGCCAAGTAACCCCATACCAATAATGCCCATAGCGAATAGAAATTTCGCAATAGTGCCTGCGTGTGGGAATCCTGCCACTAATGGTTCAAGCGCTCTTGCGGCATCTGCTGCAGTTCCGATATTTACCACACCGTTCTCATGTAAAACTACTGCAGCCGTGATAATCATGAACCAACTGCCAATTTGCGAGATGCTCATTCCGATGCTGGTGTCTTGTCTAATTTCTTTGATACTTCGTTGAGCGCGATTGTGTTCTTGTGCGTAATGAGTTTCTTCCACTTCTTCAGCCGTTTGCCAGAAAAACATGTACGGGCTAATCGTTGTACCCAATACAGCCACAATTACATACCAGTAAGCTGAACTCCATTCCAATTGTGGAATAAATGTTGCTTTAAATACTTCTATCCAATTGTTTGTCACAATTAAGGCGACAGCTACATAGGAGATCAATGACAACGAGAGTATTTTCAAGAATTTTGCGTAGGTGTGATATCCAATAAAAATCTCAAGACCCAGCACAATAAGCATGAATATTGTGGAGAGAAGCCAGATCGGGAGTGGAACTAGGAGATTGATTGCTGCTCCCACCGCTGCGAAATCTGCCCCGATATTGATGACATTTGCAATAACCACAAGCGCAACAACGAAGAAGAGCACCCGCTTCGAATACACCCGCGAGGTAACTTTCACTAAACCTTGAGAGGTCGCAGATCCAATCCGTGCACACGCCTCTTGCACCGCAATCATCAACGGCAAGCACATGATGATGGTCCACAATTGGCCAAAACCATATGCCGCTCCCGCTTGGGAATAGGTGGCGATACCCGAAGGATCGTCGTCCGCGGCTCCAGTTATCAACCCTGGTCCCAGAAAGCGCATTATGCGCCACCGAGGTTTCCGCTTTCTTCCATGTAGCGTGCCAACCCTCACATATAAAGTGTATGGCTCTCCACTAGGTTTAAGACCCTACATAAGGAGAAATATGGATCGCCGCTCATTTCTTGCGCTACTTGGGAGCGGCACGCTTGGCGCAACTATTTCACATCTGACGCCGCTAAGCGCACATGGAAGTAGCGTGCGAATAATTCGTGAGCTTCCGAAATCTGATGTGAAACGCGTTGCTTGGACAGTTGATGATGGCACGAGTATTGAAGCTGTGAAGCGCTACATCAGGTTAGTTGCTGACAACGATCTTCGTCTGACTTTCTTTGTTTACTCCGCAATGGGATCGTGGATTGCAAATAGAAAAGAGCTACAACCTCTGGTCAATAGCGGTCAGATTCAGTTAGCCAACCACACCGCACACCACCCCGCGCTCGCTGGTCTTGGCACTAAACAGATCCAAAAAGAGTTAATGGGTGCGCATAACTTCATCGAAAGGAATTTTGGCGTAGATATGCGGCCGTACTACCGACCACCCTATGGAAGTATTAACGCAAAAGTTGTGAATGCAGCGGCAGAGATCGGTTACACCAAACCGATGCTCTGGTCTGGTTCATTGGTAGATGCCAGTAACATCAGCGCTTCTCGCATTCTCTTCCATGCTAGAAATAGCTTTTACGACAGATCAATTGTCCTTGCCCATGCGAATAATCTGACGTCAACAAAAGTATTCAAGCCGATGTTGAAGTTAATCTCTGATAGAGAGTTGAACCTTGTCACTCTTAATGATGTGTATGAAACTGATGGCGTTGCGGACGGTCAATGAAAAAGAATTTAGTGATTCTTGGCTTACTACTGACAATTCTGATTCCGCAAAGCAGCAACGCGATAGTTTTCTTCAATGATCAAGATGATGCGATTAAGCTAAAGCCAAATTATCCAGCAGCTGGTCTGAGCATTACCGATGATCGGGTTCTTACCCAAGTCTCAGCAATTACTGGCGCTAGTCGCGGTACCTTCGTCACAAATCTTGCCTGCAACTCCGTTACAGATCCGCGCTGTTCTGGCGCTGACAATCTACGGGTCTCCGCTGTAATTCCCCCCTGTACCGCTAAATCTGATGCACAAGATGTATGTATCAAATCGCTGCGGACAGCGGACTCAACCGGAGCCCTCAAAGATGCGCAATTACTCTATGAGATAGACACCTTCAAATTCCCAAGAGATACCGCCAGCAGACTTCCAGCTGGTGGTGGCATCAGCGTCTGGAAAGGGAGCTCGATTAAAGGCGGGACCTTGGAGTATTCCGTTGCAGTTGATATCCAAATCAATTACTACCGAACTTCACCATCTTCACCCACTCCCTCGGTATCAGTTGTCGGATTTAGCGCACAAGTACTACCTACCACGACAAAAAATGGAAACTTCTATCCAATGATCTGGCGAGATGGTTTTGAATCGATAGATAATCCAAAGAATGGCGAGGTTGACCAGAGCTATCGAAGCTGTATCTGGACTGACCTTGGTCGTTGCGGAATGGCTGAACCATTCTTTGCCGATCAACCAATTGAATTAACGATGCAGATGGATAATAAATTAACTGGTTGGTTATTTGGCAGAATGAAAGATACCCGTGCATCGGTCACGCGGCTCTCTCCTACAACAAGCACTCTTGTTGTAAGTGGTGCGTCAATTAATGTTCCAAGTGGAATTTCGTGGATTCCTAAAAGTGAATTCGCAACATCACCGGCGCTACAAGAGATGAATTACGACGGTCGTGTAGAGAATGATGTGTATGGACCAGGCATCATGTGGGGAAAGTTCTCTAACCATCCTGATCTCTTCGAGTTTCCACGTTTTGGCATGGCCGGTGGCGGAATTCATACACCAAATCCAGCGCTTAAAGGAACTGGGTATTTCCAAGCCAGTGAGAAATGGCTACAAACCGCTAACGTCTTACCAACGTGGCGATTCCAAGGAATGGATCCATCATCATTTTGGGGAATGGATCAGAGCGTTGGCAATCGAGTGTGGGAGTGCACCGTTAAAGATCAAACAAAGTTACACGGCATGATGACGACAAATGCGATGGCATATAGCTGGAGCCCGCCGGCGTTTAAAGACGGGATCATGAGTTACAAAGTTGCTGGAGCACACCTTGATGCCGATGGGTCGGTATATAAAGGAACATACGATCTGGCGATGAATGCTGATTCGGCACGTTGCATTTATGGCTTTTCCAACGCACCAATCAAAGCGTCCGTATCAGTTTTAAGTTCTGGTGGTGGTGAACAGGAGATCTCAACGGAGACGCTCTCGATTAAAGATGGCTGGATGAATCTCAGCGCAAAGAATTTCACCTTCTCTTCGCCAACAATCCGCATCAAACTCACCCAAGAGCAAGCTCCGGTTGCCGCGACCAACAACTCTCCATCGACACCTAACGCCGCGGCTAAGCCAGCAGCACCGAGAATCACCATTACTTGCGTAAAGAGCAAGAGCGTCAAGAAGGTTTCTGGAGTAAATCCGAAATGTCCATCTGGATTTAAGAAGAGATAGCCTTCGCCGCGCGCTGGCAGCGCAGACGCCTTACCCTTTATGCGTGCAGAAAATAGCGGTTCTCCTCTCCCTCGCGTTACTGGGCTTTGCCGCGCAGTCGGCGAGTGCGCATCAACCTGTTGCTCTTAAAGCATCGGATAAAACACCAGCTGCTGGACCACTGCTCGTCGACGGAACTATCTCTTTTGCAATCACTATGAGTTTTTCAAAATCGAAACAAGTTCGAGCTTTTCGTGCTGGCTTTGCTGAAGGTGATTCGCTTGCGGTGCAGTTACTCATTTATGACGAGAAACCAGAGAAAAACCTCTCGAAAAAGCAACTTCCACTCCTCAAAGTGACTAGCCCCTCCGGAGCAAGCTTTACCCTGCCAATTACAGAACGCACCTCTTTTTATGAAACGTGGGGCAAGCGCACTTACCTTTATCTCGGGCGGGCCACAGAAATAGCCGAAGCTGGCATCTATTCATTTGAGATTACTTCCCGTGCACCGGGGCGCTTCATCGTTGGCGTTGGTGAGCGTGAAGTGCCCGGTGAGGTAACTCGAGATTAAACCTCTCCATTATCCAATCCGGTAAGAACTTCTTTTGCGCGCTCACGCAACTCTGGCAGATCGCTCAACCTCTTTAAGCCATTGATCTGTTGGAACATTCGATGGTTCTTCGCGAAGATTTCTACATTGCGATCGAGAAAATCCCAATAGAGCGTTGTGAATGGACATGCGCTCTCACCGACACGAAGTTTGGGGTCGTAGATACAGCTTTTACAATACTGTGACATGCGTGAGATGTATGCGCCACCTGCTGCATACGGTTTTGTCATCATCTGGCCGCCATCAGCATGCACACCCATGCCAATAACATTCGGAACCATCACCCAATCCGCGGCATCAATAAATCGCTCCCGCATCCACTCAAGGAATTCTTGTGGATTCGTTCCCGTTATTAGCGCCAAATTGCTGAGCACCATCAGACGGGGAATGTGATGGACCCACGCACGCTCCTCTACATCGCGAACTATAGATCGCACGCAATTCATCTCAGTATTTTCACTTGAGGTAAAGAGTGGCAATAATGGGCGGTTCGCGTGTAAGCCGTTCTTACCTCGGTAATCTGCACCCAAATGCCAGTACATGCCATTGATATATTCGCGCCAACCAATTACTTGTCTGATAAATCCTTCTGCAGATTCGATAGGAATCTTTCCTGAAACAAAAGCTTTGACGGCAGCATCCAAGACCTCGCTTGGATGTAACAAGCCATTATTTATATAGGGACTTATGACTGAGTGATGCAGCGACCAACTATCTAGGGCCATCGCATCTTCATAAGGGCCAAAAGTGGCAAAGTGTTTGGTGATGAAGGTTTTCAGCTGTTGGAGAGCGCCCGCGCGCGTTGTCGCCCAGGTGCGGGTGGCGGTAATGCCCAACTCCTTCGCCACACTCTCATCAATCTCATCTCGATCAAATCCCTTGTATTCCGGCCACGTGTACTCCTTAGGCGGTGGTAATCGATTCTCTTTGTCGAAATTCCAGGCTCCACCAGCTGGCTTTCCATTTTCCATTAATACATCAAGGCGTTTGCGTTGTTCACGATAAAAATTCTCCATCAAGTAATTCTTTTGCCGCGAAGCCCATTCTTCAAAGAGAGAGCGCGGCGTAAGGAAGAAATCGTTCTCGACAAATTGCGCACCTAACTCTTCAAGAGTTGTTTGCAATCGGAACGAGGATTGTCTTGTGGCATAAAGTGCACTTTGTGGATGGCGCTTTTGCATCTCGAGAATTCCATCTTTTGTGGTTGGCGCTTTTAGATACTCGACGGTAAAGCCTTCATCTTGTAAGACTCTCGCGAAATGACGCGCGCTCGAAATCAGGAAGAAGAGTCGTTCCGGATGCCAGTTTCTCCCAGTACGCATCCGTTCGCTTTCAACAAAGAGAATCCGGTCGGTGGCCTTATCGGCGCCTCGTAGGATTCCATAATCGCGATGTAGGTGATCGAAGGGTATATATAAGGTGCGAGCGTGGTTCATCTACCCACCCTGCTGCTCACTCCACTTATGTAGCTCTTCAATTGCACGCTCTCGACCTAACGGGCCATGCTCCATGCGCAGCTCAAGAAGATAGTCATACGCTTTTCCCACCAATGGGCCAGGTTTAATTCCAAGAATCTCAATAATTTCGTTGCCATTGAGATCAGGTCGTATCGCTGCCAACTCCTCTTCCTGCGCGAGTTGATCAATACGTTCTTCTAATTGATCATAGGTAGCGGCGAGCGCCTGCGCTTTGCGAACATTGCGAGTGGTGCAATCCGCTCGCGTTAAAACATGCAAATGGAGCAGTAAATCTCCCGCATCTCGAACATATCTGCGAACCGCGCTATCAGTCCATTCTCCGCCGCCATACCCGTGGAAACGAAGGTGGAGCGCAACCAAAGTCGATACATCATCGATAGTTTCGCGATCGAAGCGGAGCTCTTTTAATCGTTTCTTCGTCATTTTCGAACCGACTACTTCATGGTGATGAAAAGAAACGCCGCCGCCTTCGATAAGTGCTCGAGTTTTAGGTTTACCGATATCGTGCAATAGCGCTGCAAGGCGGATTGTCAGGTTTGGCCCACCAAGACGTGTTTCCATCTCAATTGCCTGTTCCAAAACAATCAAGGAATGCTCATAAACATCTTTATGGCGGTGATGTTCATCAATCTCAAGTCGAAGCATTGGTAGCTCTGGTAAGAAATACTCACATAGCCCAGTTTCCACCATCAAGATTAAACCGCGACGTGGATCTGCTGACATCAAAGTTTTCACAAACTCTTCCCGAATCCGTTCGGCGGAGACAATCGTCAAGCGTTCTTTCATCGCTGTTATAGCTTTAATAACTTCGTTATCGACAGTAAAACCTAGTTGCGCTGCAAAACGTGCTGCGCGCATCATTCGTAATGGATCTTCAGAGAATAATTCTTCGGCAGAGATTGGTGTCCGTATCTGCTTAGCAACAAGATCCTGTAATCCACCAAAGGGATCGACAAAGATATTCTCCGAATCACATATTTCAAGCGCCATGGCATTGACGGTGAAATCACGTCGCCGCAAATCTCCCTCGAGGCTATCGCCATATTCAACTTCGGGTTTTCTACTTTTCTCTGAATACGAATCTTTTCGAAAAGTGGTGATCTCGACAGTCACATCACCTTTCTTGCCAGCAACTGTTCCATACGCAATACCGGTATCCCAGGTCGCATCGGTCCACCCTTTGAGAATCTTCATTGATTCTTCAGGTCGTGCATTGGTGGTGAAATCAAGATCATTTCCGCTGCGCCCCAAGAGGGCATCGCGAACCGGGCCACCCACTAGAGCTAACCGAAAGCCCGCAAGGCGGAATGCGCGCGCCAATTCAGCAGCGGCCTTGGGGAGTGTGATGAGGTTCGCGGCCGCTTTTGCCTGTTCTGGCGAAATTGCACTCATAAGTAGCAAGGGTACGCGGGTATGGTAGGGGTATGTCCCGGACCTCGGGTGAGGGCGGGCTCGAGCCGGTTTTTATTGCACCAACCGCTTCGCCCTCCTCGCCTAACCCTTCAGTTATTGCGGCTGCTCGCAAGCCCCGCTCCAAACGGCCGCGCGCTGGAAAAAAATCTGGACCCAATCGACCAGGCGCGAAAGCTAATCCTCCGAAGAAGCGTGTCAACAAAAACTCAAATCCGGGCAAGCGAGTGGAAGAGGTCAGTGCTGGTGGTTTAGTCGTTGATAAAAGTGGCGAACAAGGATTGCTGATCGGAAGAATTGATAAACGCGGTCGAATGCTCTGGTCGCTGCCTAAAGGGCATATCGAAGCAGGAGAGAGTCCAGAAGATGCTGCGCTCCGCGAAGTACTTGAAGAGACTGGAATCAAAAGTTCTATCACGCGCTCGCTTGGCGTAATCGATTTCTGGTTTATGGCTGAAGGTAAGCGAATCCATAAGACCGTTCATCACTTTCTCTTCACCGAATTATCTGGAACGTTAGAACCACAAGTTACAGAAGTTGATGCTGTGCAGTGGTTTCCACTCGATGACATTGCTAAAACGCTGGCCTA
>CAMAPN010000018.1 GCA_945860275.1 Bifidobacterium breve | reverse complement strand
GTTCTTATCTTCGATGAAGTCATCACAGGTTTTCGAGTATCAAGCGGCGGCGCACAACGAGTACTGGGCGTTACGCCAGATTTAACAATTCTTGGCAAGGCCCTTGCAAATGGTTTCGCCGTTGCAGCTATTGTAGGTAAAAAAGAGATTATGGATTTAATTGGCGATGCGAAAGTGATGCATGGTGGGACATACAACTCACAATCGGTATCTATGGCAGCGACCATTGCCACACTTAAGTTTTTGAAATCAGAAGCGCCGCACCAAGCAATCGCGAAAACCGGCACAGCGCTTATGAAGGGGTTAGGCGAACTCTTCACCAAACATGGCATCACTCATGAAATTGTTGGATACCCCGCAGTCTTCAATGTGCGGTTTGATCTACAAGGGCCAACTGATTACCGAAGTGCGATGAAAGCTAATCGCGCGATGTATTTGGATTTTGCTTTTGATTTGCTCCAACGTGGCGTACGAATTTTGCCTCGTGGAACGTGGTTCTTATCGTCGGCTCATACAGATAGCGACATCGCTAAGACACTTGCGACTGTCGATGAAGTACTCGGCTTACGCGCCACCTGATTTACGTTGCACGTTCTGTCGTGCGATACCGCCGCGCTGTTGCGCCCCGGAAATTTTGGGACCAGAGTTACCGCCACTCTTTGCCGGGTTGCCCCCTTTGCCCTTTTTCTTCTCGAGGGCAGCGAGGAACTTCTCGCGCTGTGGGTCGGATGTGCTCCCAGAATTTTCAGTACTCATGGGGACAGGGTACTTGAGAAAGGGCGTTAGCCCTGGTGCAAGTTCTTGAGGAGATTGCGAACTTCGCTCTCGCGATAGCGGCGGTGGCCGCCAAGGGTGCGAATCGAGGTGAGCTTTCCAGCCTTTGCCCAGCGAGTAACCGTCTTTGGATCGACGCGAAAGAGCGATGCCACCTCGGAGGGGGTGAGCAGCTTCTCTGTCTCCATTGGCCGTTGCATAACCCCAGGTTAGACCCTTCTTCCGCATAGTGAAAAGGTTAAAGTGGGCAATCGGTCGATTTTGTCGTAACTCTGACCAATATGACTTTTCCCCTTATTTAAAACTTCGCGAGTATCCCGCCGTCGGGGGTTATTGAGGATCCGGTGATAAATGTTGCTCCGCGCGACAGGGCGAAGGCAATGACATCGGCGACCTCTTCAGGTTCAGCAATGCGACCAATGGCGTTATCGCTCGTTGGAAAACCCAACTCGGCGAGCGTCTTTCCTTCACGTTGCGCGTGCTGCTGCAACATCGGAGTGTTTGTCGCGCCGGGGTGAATCGAAATGACTCGGATGTTATCGGGCGCCAAATCAAGTGCCATTGTTCTTGTTAGCGCGAGTACGCCACCTTTAGCAGCTGCATATGGGGCGACTCCAGTTGACGTGGCAAACGCATGAATTGAAGAGATATTAACGACCGCGCCACCACCTGCCGAGCGGATAAGAGGCAATACATATTTCGACATCATGTAGATGCTCGTTAAATTGATTGAGATTACTCTCTGCCAATCATCGAAACTCGTTGTCTCAACGCTCATATTGAACGCACCGACAGCAGCGTTATTGACCAACCCTTTGATTCTGATTCCTTGAGCTTTTGCAACCTCAGCTACACGTTGACAGTCAGCTTCAATAGTGACATCTGCCGTGACGGCAACCGTCATCTCGCTCTTAGGGTCGATTGCTTGCAACATCTCGGAGAGCAGCGCGCTATTGCTATCTGCTGCGATGACAAATATCCCCTGCTCGACCAGGTTCTTGACGGTAGCTGCACCAATACCTCGTGCAGCACCAGAGACCACTACACCATCGCCCTTGAGGGGGAATGAATTGTTTCGCATCTAATTCTCCTATTTACAGTCGGGGCAATTTGGGAGGAAGGTATTAAATAGTAACGCCAATAAATTTTTTCTCTAAGAATTCATGAATGCCATCAAAGCCACCCTCGCGACCTAAGCCACTCTCTTTGTAACCTCCAAATGGCGCTGCTGGATCCGAGATAACACCTCGATTGATTGCGACCATCCCAGACTCCATCGCCTCTGCCACGCGAATAGCTCTATCTAGAGCCCCAGAATAAACATAACTAATCAACCCATAGGCGGTGTCATTAGCAAGACCAATCGCCTCTTCATCTGAATCCACCGTGACAACAACAGCTACTGGCCCAAAAATTTCCTCTTGCAAGATGGCGTTATTCGCATCGACAGTCATCACCGTCGCGGGGTAAAAGGCACCTTCGCCGGCAGGCTTCGCGCCACCGAGAAGTACTTTTCCACCCTGTTTCACTGATGCATCAACTAGATCAGAGATTTTGTCACGCTCTTTGATCGAGACGCTCGCACCAAGTTGAGCGCCTTCACTCAATCCAGGAGCCATCTTGATCTTGCCCATTGCTTCAGTAAGCTTTTCTGTAAATTCTTTTGCCACCTTACGTGAGACATAGAAACGATTTGCTGCCGTACAGGCAGCGCCACCATTTCTTAGTTTCGCAAGCATCGCACCAGCAACCGCATCGGAGATATCGGCATCATCAAGAACGATGAATGGCGCATTTCCGCCTAACTCCATCGACGTTCGAATTACTCGATCTGCTGCCTGTTTCAAGAGAAGTTTGCCCACTTGAGTTGAGCCGGTAAATGAAAGGTTCTTCACTCGTGAGTCAGCAAGAATTCGACTCACAGCTGGCCCTGCAGGCGTTGGAGTAATGACATTGACTACTCCGGCAGGTAGTCCGGCGCGGTGCAAGATATCGACGATTGCAAGCGTGGTGAGCGGAGTCTCCATCGCAGGTTTTACGATTACTGTGCAACCTGCAGCAACGGCGGGCCCAATTTTTCGCGTGGCCATAGCAGCAGGGAAATTCCATGGCGTAATAAGAAGTGAGACTCCAACTGGTTGATGGGTGACAAGTATTCGCTTATCACCACTTGGCGAATGTCGAAACTCACCATTGACGCGAACGGCTTCTTCGGAGAACCACCTAAAGAACTCTGCTGCGTAGAGAATCTCGCCCTTTGCATCTGCAAAGACTTTTCCATTCTCGCGAGAGACTAGGCGCGCTAAGTCATCAGCTTCGGTAATCATGATTTCAAATGCTTTTCGAAGGATTTCACCACGCGCACGTGCAGGCATCTTGGCAAAGGAAGGAAATGCATTAGCAGCCGCATCGAGTGCAGCATCAATTTCTTTCTCACCAGCGACTGCTATCTCGGTGATTACGGAGTTGTCACTTGGATCATAAACTGGGTGTCGGTTAGGAGTAGTTACCCACTCTCCATTTATATATAGGTCCGAACGAATCATGGAACACCTCACTAGTTGACTGCCGCAACTGCCATTTGTGCGGCTCCCATCCTAGTAATTCATAGAAAGAGGAGGGGCTCCCGAGAGCGAGCGCCCCTCCTCTTTTTTACTGAATTTATGGAAGCGGGCTATGAATCCCGTTATTCCATTTGTCATATTCGGTGGCTCCATCAATTCATCGCGGCGACGCGCTAGTTTTCAGAGCGCAGCCAACAACAAATGTCGAACGAGGCCAAATTCTCCTTTTGCCACTTGCTGATGGATCTGGAGCATCGTATGTACATCGGGTAATTGAAAAGAAAATACAACCAAATTCATCGGTTGAGGTACGTACAAAAGGTGATGCAAATCCAGAGGTAGATAATTGGCGAATTACCATTACAAGCTCGGAGGTCCCGGTTTATGTTGCCACTTTGCCTACTCGACATTTACCCCTAATTTCTGCCGGAAAATGGGGCGGAGTTGCGCTTTTGTCTGCGCTATCTATGATCTGCGTATCACTTATCTGGCCTATTGCCAGAAGTCGAAAAAGGGAGATTGCAGACTCCTTCGAATGACTTTTTGTCAGGTCGCCTGCTCGTACATGGCGACTTTCCGCCATCGCGAAACTAATCGTGAATAACCAATTCCTGCCTCTTCTCCATCACCAGAAATCAATCCAGCCAATGAGCGCTGGATATCTTCTAGCGAGGAATCAGATTCGATGCCTCCCTCGGCGAGCGCAATAAATCCAGCCAATCCCCCATAATCCAGTTCAATAATTGAGCCAGGATGGAAGATATCGAGCCAATCAACCAGAGTTTTCATCTCTTCAGCGACATCACCATCACCAAATGAACTGATGACGGCCGCATACGCAATCTGCGCGCGCTTACGTGCATTAACCAACGTGGTGCGAACTATCGTGAAGGGGCCATCAGGTGAAACCCCACGCAATCTTTCTTCAGGAGAGAAAATCGTGAACCACCGTGGTGGAATAACCCAAGTTTCGGTAAGAATGTGTGGTGCTTTATCAAATCCAATATCTGCATCTTCTATTCCTGAAGTCAGTACATCCTCTATCGCTTCTGGAAGAAAGAATGGTGTGACGTTCGCAGGAAGAGATTGCTTGAAGTTAGAGAGCGCCGCCCAAGTGCGAAGCGCGGTAGACCACGGTGCGATATAGCGTTCACCTTCATGTTCGATGATATGTGCACCATCAATTCGCGCAACTGGCGGCTCAGGTCTGATGATACGGTTGAGCGCAAGAGATTGTTCTTGGTTGCCAGTATGTTCATCCATCGAGATTTCACTCCACCGCAATTGCTCTATTGCGCTGAAGGCTTCAAGCGGTTCGTAGATGCGCAACGACGCTACATAAGGAGTCGGTCTCATATGGATGCGTTAGGCGTTATGCCCGAGGAATGTAATTACCCTCAGCAAATGGATCATCATCCTCTTTACTATCGCGCTCGCTCTTTTCACCGTGCAATTCACGAGCTAGTTTCTCGACATCGATATCTTGAGAGGAGTATTTGAGGTCGCGTGCGACTCTCGTCTGTTTGGCTTTAGCTCGGCCGCGCCCCATGGCGTGACCCCCTTACCTGTCGCCTCCAGGTTTTACCTGGATTTCCTAAGTTTCGTGGGGAGAGATTATCGGTTTTGGAAGGTGCCTTCCAATTTAACCCCAGAGCGGGCGCCGTCGGACGGCGCGACCTCCCCTAATTCCCAGGCTTGATGGCCTTGGCGACGAAGGCGGGCGAGGGTCGCCGTGACCGATTTGGCTGGAGCGAGAAGCACCATGCCGACCCCACAATTAAAGGTCCGCTCGAGATCTTCGTTGGGTACGCCACCAACGTTTTGCAAGTATGAAAATAACGGTGGTAACTCCCACGTCGCGCGATCGATAGTTAGCTGCATCGACGCTGGCAGAACACGTTCGGTATTTGCCGCTAGCCCGCCACCGGTTATATGCGCCATTGCATGAACCTCAATTTCAGCGATGAGATCCAAAAGGTCTGCTGCATAAATAGTTGTTGGGGTAAGGAGCGCGTGCCCAAGCGTCTGTCCGAGCTCTGCAATCTCTGTATCGAGCGATAGTTTTTTTTCTTTGATGATGTGGCGAACTAAAGAGAAACCATTGGCATGTACTCCACTACTTGAAATAGCAATAGCTACATCGCCAATTGCTACTCGGTCTGCACCAAGAAGTTTTCCTTCTTCAACTACGCCGGTGGCAGCACCTGCAATATCAAATTCATCTTCCTTAAGTAGTTGGGGATGCTCTGCTGTTTCGCCACCAACAAGCGCCGTTCGCGCCTTGGCACACCCGTTAGCAATCCCAGAAACTAACTCTGCAATGCGCTCTGGAATTACTTTTCCGACTGCGATGTAATCGGTGAGAAAAAGCGGTTCAGCTCCACACACGACTAAATCATCAACGACCATCGCCACAAGGTCTTCGCCTATCGTGTTGTAAACGCCCAGCTGTCGGGCAATCTCAGTTTTGGTGCCAACGCCGTCGGTGGATGTAGCAAGTAATGGCCGCTGAAATTTCTTGAGTGCGCTGGCATCAAAGAGCCCCGCAAAACCACCAATTCCCCCATAAACTTCTGGACGTTGCGCCTTGGCAATGGATGCTTTCATCAACTCAACAGCGCGATCGCCAGCTGCAATACTTACGCCAGCTGCCTCGTACGTGCTCATGCCTCTTCCAATAACAGTTTGAGATTGGCGCTTTCTTCAGGAATCGGCATTGGATATTTACCGGTAAAACATGCGGTGCAGAGCTTTGATTCGGCGATATTTGTCGCCTCAATCAACCCTTCAAGCGAGACGTATCCCAATGAATCCGCGCCGATAGATCGTCGAATTTCCTCGATATCTAGCCCTGCAGCAATTAATTCAGCGCGGGTGGCGAAATCAATACCAAAATAACAAGGCCATTTTACTGGCGGCGAGGAGATACGCACGTGAATCTCACTTGCACCAGCTTCGCGCAGCATTCGAACGATCGCGCGTTGGGTGTTTCCGCGCACGATTGAATCATCGACGACCACAATCTTCTTGCCTGCGACTACATCGCGAAGCGGATTAAGTTTTAACCGGATGCCAAGTTGCCGGATTGTTTGGCTCGGTTGAATAAAAGTTCTGCCAACATAAGAGTTTTTCACTAACCCTGCGCCATACGGAATTTTCGAATACTTTGCATATCCAATCGCAGCTGGGGTGCCTGACTCTGGAACAGGGATTACGAGATCTGCTTCGACGGGATGTTCTGCTGCTAGCCGCTCACCAATAGCAACACGAACCGGGTGCACGCTCTGCCCGGCAATTGTCGTATCAGGACGGGCGAGATATACATACTCAAAGATGCAACCGCGAGGCTCTGGAGTGGTCCAGTGATGCGAACGTAAACCATCTTCATCAATTGCGATAAATTCACCCGGTTCGACTTCACGAATGAAACTTGCGCCAACAATGTCTAGCGCTGCTGATTCACTAGCTACGACCCAGCCAGTTTCAAGTTTGCCGATAACAAGCGGGCGGATACCGTGTCGATCTCGTGCAGCATAGAGAGTGTTCTCATCCATAAAAATTAGCGAGAAGGCGCCTTGCAACGTTGGCAAGATTGAAAGTGCATTTGCCTCGACGCTGCCGCTTTTCTCGAGAGAAATCAATGCAGTCATGATTTCGGTATCTGTAGTTGCATGAAGATGATTCTGTGAATCTGACGTGCTCTTATGGAGCCGTTCGGCAAGATCGCCAGTGTTGGTCAAGTTTCCATTGTGTGCAAGTGCAAGCGTGCCATTATCGGTAGAACGAAGCGTTGGCTGTGCATTCGCCCAATTACTCGATCCAGTGGTGGAGTATCGGGTATGTCCAATAGCGATTTTGCCGGTCAGAACAGCTAAATCATTTTCGGTAAAAACTTGCGCGACCAAACCCATATCTTTATAAACCAAAATACGCTCGCCATCGCTAACTGCTATTCCTGCCGATTCTTGTCCGCGATGTTGCAGGGCGTACAAACCGTAAAACGATAACTTGGCAACCTCTTCGCCGGGAGCCCATACGCCAAAAATTCCACAGGCATCTTGCGGCCCTTTTTCACCATCGACCTCATGTGTGAGTTGTCCATCTGGTCGACGCGCCATGCTCTAAATCCTAGTCAGGTTTAGGCTTGTTTACGGATTTTGCCACCGAGCGCATAGGTGATCTCGGCTGCAGCATCAACAACCTGGCGGCCTAACTGTTCCACCGCCCGCTGGGAAAGCTCACGTTTGATGCCAGTGGCTGAAATAGCACCTGCGCACCGTCCGTTGTGATCGAAGAATGCTGCGCCAATACAGAAAATTCCCTCGCAATCCTCTTCATCGTCGATTGCAAAACCAGTCGTACGAATACGCCTAATGTCGTTCATTAACTGTGAAAGTTCAGTCCGAGTGTTCTTAGTTCGTTTCGGCAAACCAGTCTGTTCGATTACTTGCGCAATGTCGCCATCGCTCATTTGCGCAAGCATCGCTTTGCCTGCTGATGAAACGTGTGGCAATTCTCTTGCTCCAAGTAACGTCATGAATCGAATATTTCCTGGCGCATCCACACGAGAGACGAACACAGGATGCCCTCCATCATTGATGGAAACTCGAATGGTGAGGCCAGTAGCGCGTGAGAGGCGATGCATAATCGGTTGTGCCACTTCGCCAACTGGTAAATGCCCGCCAGCCAAATCGCCAAGTCTGACCAATGAGATACCTGGTAGATAGCGTGGACCTGGTTTTGTCTGTCGCACATAGCCAGCTTCCATAAGAGTTTGAAGTAGTGCGAATACCGTGCTCTTTGACACGCCAAGTTCTTTCGTGAGATCACTTAAGGTCAAACCATTTTGTGGAGCCGCCGCAATCAAGTCGACCAATCTAAGAGCTCGAGCAACGCTGCCAACTTTGTAACGTTCCTTGGTGACCATCTGGTATCTCACTTCCTTCACGCTTGACAGGAGAACTATGAATGGAGAGGGTAGTAATACAAAACTCCGTTCGGCAAGGCCTAATTACACAATCCGGAAGGTTTTTCATGCGAAGTAGCGAATGGTTTAACGGTAACGACGAAACTGCCGTGTCACACCGCGTTGTTATGCGATCTGTTGGACTCGAAGTCCCCGCAAATAACACTAAACCAATAATAGGTATCGCCGATTCTTCGAGCGACTTAAATCCATGCAACCTGCCATTACGTGCACTTGTTGATGATGTTAAGGCTGGAATTCTGGAAGCCGGGGGAATTCCGGTGGCATTTCCAGTCATCTCCCTTGGAGAAGATTTGATGAAAGCAAGTGCGATGCTCTATCGCAATTTACTTTCAATAGAAATTGAGGAGAATCTGCGCTCTTATCCGTTGGATGGCGTCGTGCTACTTGCTAATTGCGACAAAAGCGTGCCAGGTGCGTTGATGGGTGCGCTCAGCGCGAATCTCCCCACGATTATGGTCACAGCAGGCGCGCGACCTGCACCATTTTTTAAAGGAAAGAAAATTGGTACTGGCACAGATCTTTGGCGCGCGCTTGACGATTGGCGTGCTGGTCGCATGTCCGATCAAGAGTGGCGAGAATTTGAAGAGTGTTTAAGTTGTGGTCTTGGCTCATGTAACACCATGGGCACAGCAAGTTCTGTTGCTCTTATGACAGAGATGCTCGGATTTATGTTGCCAGGAAGCGCCACTATTCCTGCAAATACCGATGAGCGGCGGGAAGCTGCCAGAAAATCCGGCGCGCGAATCGTCGAGATGGTTCGAGAAGATCTCACGCCAGCAAAGATTTCCACGCCAGCCTCATTTAGAAACGTCATCCGTTTGTTGCACTCGATTGGTGGTTCAACAAATGCGCTAGTTCATATTTTCGCTTGCTCTGGGAGAATCGGCGGCGAAATCACCGTGGAAGACATCAACTCACTCGGTACAGGTATTCCTGTACTGGCAGATGTAGAACCTTCCGGAAAATTTCTTATACAAGATTTCCATAGCGCCGGTGGTTTACCTCAATTGCTAAAAAGAATTGAAGAGCACATGGAGTTAGATGCGCTTTGCGCAACTGGAAAAGCGTGGAAAGAAGAGATAGCAAAAGAGATAATCCCAAATCCTGCCATGCGTGAGGTAAATAATCCTTTGCGCGAAAATGGTGCATTTGCACTTCTAAAGGGGAATATTGCCCCAAATGGAACCTTACTTAAAGTCTCCGCCGCTTCGCCGGAATTATTTAATCATTCCGGGCCAGCATTTATCTTTGAAGGATATGAGGAGATGCGCACGAAACTTGAAGATCCAGATCTTCCGGTAACTAAGGATTCAGTTTTGATCCTACGCGGCTGCGGTGCGGTGGGAGTGCCTGGTATGCCTGAGTGGGGAATGATTCCCATCCCTAAAAAACTTGCGATGGCTGGCGTTAAAGACATGATTCGAATCACTGATTCCAGGATGTCTGGCACATCATTTGGTGTTTGCTTGCTCCACGTCTCTCCAGAAGCTGCCGTTGGTGGGCCGCTTGCGTTGATTGAAAATGGAGACATAATCGAGATAAATGTTGGAGCACGGACGATCAACGTAAAAGTGAGCGCTGAAGAGTTAGCCAAACGTAAAGCTCAGTGGAAAGGCTTTACAAGTGAACACCTGAGGGGTTGGCCGTTGCTCTACCAACAACATGTGCTCCAACCCGATCAAGGCTGTGACTTAGATTTCCTTACCGCCCCTACCGCCCAACACCGACGATTTATCCCTCCAGTTGTTGGGCGTTCATGACGGTACTTTCTTTAGTCAAAGAGATAATAAAAGTGCAGATTCGGCCAGGCAAAATCTTCTGTATACAGTTGAATGCGAAGAAATTAGCATTAGCACCGTGCACGAGCGGCAAGCTCGTCTAATCGTAAAAACAAGTTATAGGGAGCGAAAGATTTAAATGGCTAAACCACTTCATGGCGTGTTTACTGTAATTTCGACCCCTTTCAAGTCTGACGACTCCATCGATCATGATGTATTAAAGAGAGAAATAGATTGGCTAATCGATACCAAGGTTGACGGTTTCGTGCTGGCCATGGTCTCTGAAGTCCTGCGACTTGCTGCCCATGAGCGAAGAGAATTGGCGCAGAGCGTCATCGCGTCAACTAACGGACGCGTTCCATTAGTTACAAGCGTCGGTGCTGAGAGCACAAAAATTGCCACACAATTAGCACAGTGGGCTGAAGAAGATGGCGCTGCAGCTGTCATGGCAACTCCGCCAAGTGCCTTTGCCCCGCTCTCAAGTGAAATTGCTCAGTACTACATCTCTATCATCGAGAGCGTCTCGATTCCCGTCATCGTGCAAGATGCAAGTAACTACGTTGGGCATCCTCTTGAGATTTCGTTATATGTCGATCTGATTGATAAATATGGTGAAGATCGCGTGCAATTCAAACCTGAAGCTAAACCAGTTGCTCCTCGGTTGCAGCAACTAAAAGATGCAAGCAATGCTCGCGCACGAGTATTTGAAGGACAAGGCGGCGCAGATCTTATGGATACCTATCCAATTGGCATTGTAGGAACGATGCCTGGCGCTGAAATTCCATGGGGTTTGGTCGCGCTATGGAAAGCTCTTGAATCAGGAGATATGAAGCGGGCAGCAGAAATTCATGCGCCGATTGCCAAAATGGTTTCCTATCAAACAACGCTTGATTCATACGTTGCTGTCGAAAAATATCTGTTGGTAAAGCAAGGCATCTTCACTAGCATGCGCCAACGCGGACCAGTCAGTTTCATTCTCGATAAGACCGTAACGGATGTAATTGATGCCGCGTACGCCGAGTTAGAAGGAATAGTTAAGCGTTAAATAACGCTGGAATAGTCCTCTGATTCGCCTCTTGTAGGTGGAGCATAGAGAGCGATAAAACCCCGGATATCTCGAGGTTTTCGCCACCGGACTTACCTAATCTGGTCGTAGTTATTCCAGCATCGGCAGCCTTACCAACCACGTAGTTCGAATCTTCGGATGACACTGCAATAAGAATACGCCCAGAACTCTCGCTAAATAAATGCATAAATGGATCTCCATGAATTGAGACCGTGGCTCCAGTCTTTGATTGCAAAAGCATCTCGATGAGCGCAACCGCCAAGCCGCCATCCGAGAGATCATGCGCTGCGGCGATGTAATCACGTTGCGCATGAATAAAGTCTGCAAGCACAATCTCTTTTTGAAGATTCACTCGCGGTGGAATACCTCCGAGATGACCGCAACCATCAGCCCATTCTCCACCTGATAACTCTTCTAACGTTTCACCGAGAAGGATTAGCTCCTTCTCACCCGTGAATCTATAAGAAATTGCTTTGCGCACATCATCAATCACGCCCAAGATTCCAATCACTGGAGTTGGCACAATTGCAACATCACCTGTTTGGTTATAGAACGAGACATTCCCGCCCGTTACGGGTAAGCCCATCTCTAGCGCGCCATCGGCAAGTGCGCGCACGCTCTCGGCAAATTGCCACATAACTCCTGGATCTTCTGGTGAACCAAAGTTCAAGCAATTCGTTATAGCTAGGGGTTTGGCGCCAGTAACAGCAACATTTCGAAAGGCCTCTGCTAATGCAAGTTGAGTTCCTTGATAGGGATCGAGTTTGCAGAATCTGCCATTGCAATCAGTGGCGACAGCAACTCCTAAAAAGCTCTCTTCATCGATACGGATCACGGCAGCATCGCTTGGTCCAGCTGCGACTGTATTTCCTTGAACGTACTTGTCGTATTGCTCAGTAATCCATGTCTTATCTGCCATATTCGGCGAAGAGATGAGTTTTAGGATCGCTTCAGCCAGCTCAGCCTCTCCGGTAGGGCGAGGAAGATTCTCCGCTGCATCAGCGCATAAATCTCCCTGATTTTCAGGCCTTTTATAGGGTCGGTTATACACCGGTCCATCGTGCGCGACAGTGCGCGGGGGAACATCAACAATTAACTCACCATGCCAGGTGATTTCCAAATGCTCGCCTGAAGTCACTTCACCAATGACTGTTGCGACAACATCCCATTTCTTACAAATTTCAAGAAACCTATCAATCTTCGCTGGCGGAACAATTGCACACATTCGCTCTTGAGATTCACTCATAAGAATCTCTTCTGGTGAAAGATTGGCATCGCGCAGGGGCACTCGGTCTAGCTCAATGCGCATGCCACCGGTACCTGCCGAGGCAAGTTCGCTCGTTGCGCACGAGAGACCCGCTCCGCCAAGGTCCTGAATTCCCACGACAAGATCTTCTTTGAAAATTTCCAGCGAGCATTCAATGAGAACTTTCTCGGTAAAAGGATCACCCACCTGCACAGCTGGACGTTTCGTTGGTTTCTTCTCGCTAAAAGTTTCACTGGCGAGAACGGAGACGCCACCGATTCCATCGCCACCAGTCTTCGCACCAAAGAGCACGACAAGGTTGCCAGCGCCCGAAGCTTTTGCCAGTTTTATATCTTCATGTTTCATTACGCCAACGCACAGCGCATTAACCAATGGATTGCCTAGATATGATTTATCGAAGATCACTTCGCCACCAACCGTGGGAACTCCGATGCAATTGCCATAGCCACCGATACCTGCAATCACGCCGGGTAAAACGCGTTTGGTATCTGGTGCATCCGCAGGACCAAAACGGAGCGGATCTAAAATGGCTACTGGTCGAGCGCCCATCGTCAAGATATCTCGCACGATGCCACCGACACCCGTTGCTGCACCTTGATACGGTTCGATAAATGAAGGATGGTTATGGGATTCGACTTTGAAGGTCACCGCATACCCTTGACCCACATCGACCACGCCAGCGTTCTCCCCGATACCTACTAATAACGCATCAGATTTCGGTGCTTTCTCCCCAAATTGGCGAAGGTGTACTTTCGATGATTTATACGAGCAGTGCTCGCTCCACATCACCGAATACATTGCTAACTCGCTGGAGGTTGGCCGCCGATTAAGAATTTCTCGAATCCGTTGGTACTCATCTTCTTTCAATCCAAGTTCTCGCCACGGTTGTTGGGTGTCAGGTGAATTCGTGGCAATACCTACAGTGTCTAACGCCATTGTTACACCCGCGCTCTGACCAAAGAAGTGAAGAAAGCCAATCCCGCTGCGCTTGGACCAGTAAGAGCATCTATTGCATGCTCCGGATGCGGCATAATTCCCACGACATTGCCTTGCTTATTAGTGATACCAGCAATTGCATTTCGTGAGCCGTTGGGATTAATGCCTACATACCGAGCAATCACTTGGTTATTCTCTTCAAGTTCTTGCAAAGTTTTATCGTCACACTGATACGAACCTTCACCATTTTTCAATGGAATAGTAATTCGCTGCCCTCTTGTGAAATCACCGCTCCACGCGCTCTGAGTGTTAACAATTTCAATTTCTTGATCTCGGCATAAGAAGTGCAGGCCAACATTTCGAGTGAGCGCACCAGGCAGAAGGTGAGATTCGCAGAGTACTTGGAAGCCATTACAGATTCCAAGAACTGGTAGCCCGTTTTCAGCTGCTGGGATAATTGAACTCATAATTGGTGAGAAACGTGCGATTGCACCACATCGCAAATAATCTCCGTAAGAAAAACCACCAGGAAGAATTACACCTGCAACGTCTTTGAGGTCAGTATCACCATGCCATAAAGAAACTGGCTCGCCACCGGCGTATTTCACCGCTCGCGCAGCATCATGATCATCAAGTGTTCCTGGGAAGGTGACGACGCCAACCCGCATTAATTCTCCACCCGAATCGTGAACGTCTCAATGACAGGGTTCGAAAGGAGCGTAGCTGCGGCGTTTTCAATTTCTTTAAGTTCGGATGCGCTTGGCGCATGATCTAGGGAGAGGATGAAGCTTTTTCCTTGTCGAACGGCGGTAGGAGTAAACGAAAACCCCATCCGCGGCAGCGCTCGTGAGATTGCATCACCTTGCGGATCAAGAATCTCATCTTTGAGAACTACATCAACAATTACTCTCGCCACAGCACCATCCTATAGCTCCGGTAGCGCTGACCTATCTAAATTTCTCTCCAGTCAATGCGGCGTACGCCTCACCGTAACGCGCTCTCGTCTTCTCCACGATCTCATCTGGCAATGGCGGCGGCGGGCTTTGTTTATCCCACCCAATGCTGGTCAACCAATCGCGCAGATACTGTTTATCGTAAGAAGGCTGAACCTGCCCTGGGCGCCAACTCTCTGCCGGCCAAAATCGTGAGGAATCTGGTGTGAGCGCTTCGTCAGCAAGCGTGATTTTCCCTGCGTTATCGAGGCCGAATTCAAATTTGGTGTCAGCGATGATGATGCCCCGAGTCCGCGCACATTCGCGCGCTGATGTGTACAACTCAAGAGTCAGTCGACGTAGCTCGCGAGCGTGAACGCCCCCAATCACTGATTCGGTTTCCGTAAACGAGATGTTCTCATCGTGGAGCCCTACCTCCGCTTTGGTCGCGGGAGTAAATATCGGTTCGGGAAGTTCAGAGCCATCTAATAATCCAGCCGGGAGGGAGATCCCGCACACGCTCCGCGAGCTTTTGTACTCACCCCATCCAGAACCAGTGAGATAACCTCGCGCAACACACTCAACAGGAAAAATTTCGAGCGATTTACAGATAATCGCACGCCCTGCAACTTCCGCAGGAACATCGGTAGAAATAACATGATTAGAAATAATGCTCGAGAGTTTGTCGAACCAAAATAATGAAAGTTGCGTTAAGAGTTTGCCTTTTTCTGGAATTGGCGTGGGCATAATCCAGTCGTATGCGCTGATTCGGTCGGAGGCAACAAGGAGAATCTCATTTCGGTCATTGATAAATAAATCTCGTACTTTGCCACTTTTTAGTGGGCGCCAACCAATCACCGAATTGCACCAGGCTGATAACTCGAAGCTTTTGGATAGCGCGCAGTAACTTCCGCGACTTTTGCAATAACCTGGAGCGTCTGGTTACGCGCAATTCCAGTGAAATCAAGTGGCGATGCGATGAGCGCATTTAACTCAGTTAAATCAAGTGGAATTCGCGCATCATCGGCAATCCGAGCTAGTAAATCATTCTCGCCACCACTTCGAATATTTGCAACGGTAGCAAGCGAATGCTCTTTTATAACCTCGTGTGCGCTCTCACGTCCGATGCCTTTCTTAACTGCTGCCATCAGAATCTTTGTTGTCGCTAAGAACGGAAGGTTGCGATTGAGTTCTGCAGTAATTGCGCTCTCAAAAATTCCCAGCTCCGCGAGAACTGTTAGCGCTGTTTCAAGTAATCCATCGATTGCATAGAAGGAATCTGGGAGCGCAACTCGGCGGACTACGCTGCACGCGACATCGCCTTCATTCCACTGTGAGCCAGCAAGTTCAGATAGTGAAACGCAATAGCCACGAAGTAGGACAGTAAATCCATTTATTCGCTCGCTCGAGCGCGCATTCATTTTGTGTGGCATCGCAGAAGATCCCACTTGCCCCTTTTGGAATCCTTCTGTTGCAAGTTCTGCGCCTGCCATTAGGCGAAGCGTTGTTGCCATATTCGAAGGAGCTGCGGCTAATTGCAGAAGCGCTGATACAACATCAAAATCAAATGAACGAGGATAGATCTGGCCCACCGAATCTAGAACGTTCTCAAAACCCAAATGGGAAGCGACTTTTCCATCGAGCTCGGCCAATTTATGTGCATCCCCATTGAAAAGATCCAGTGCATCTTGAGCTGTTCCCACTGGCCCCTTCAACCCCCGAAGTGGAAGTCGCGCGAGGAGCTCTTCTAAGCGATTAAAAGCAAACAGTCCCTCTTCTGCGAAAGTTGCGAATCTTTTGCCGACCGTGGTGACTTGAGCAGGAACATTGTGGGATCGGCCAGCAATAGGTTGATCGATGAACTCTCCTGCGCGACTAGCAAAACCCGCCAGGAGCGCAACGTACTTATCACGGATCAATTGCAGAGCAGTCTTAATCTGAAGTGCCTCGACAGATTCGGTTAGGTCGCGACTTGTCATACCAGAGTGAATAATTTCGTGCCCAGCAAGAGCGTTGAACTCTTCGATGCGGGCTTTTACATCGTGGCGAAGGCTTTTTTCACGCGCATCAATCGAAGATAAATCAACCTTCTCAATAACTTTTTCGTAATCAGAGATTGCCTTCGCTTCGATTGCTAGGCCAAGTTCCTTTTGTGCTTTGAGCACTGCAATCCAGAGTTTGCGTTCCAGAATTATTTTTGCTTCAGGAGCCCAAATCGCGCACATCTCGTTACTTGCGTATCGAGTTGCAAGAGTTGATGAGATGTTCATAGCGTTATTCTCGACCACTTAGGCCTCCTTCTGTGCGATTGACGCAGTAAGAGCAATATCTTTTCGATAATGGCTACCCAGAAGGGATATCTGTGAGAGAGCGCGATATCCATTTTCTCGAGCGGTAGTTAAATCATCACCCAATCCCGTGACAGCAAGAACCCTGCCGCCTGCTGAATGAAGCTGATCTGCCTCCACAACCGTGCCGGCATGGAAAATAATCACATCGTTGTGCTCGTTAATTCCAGTCACTGCTCTGCCCACCCTCGGATTCTCTGGATATCCCTCAGATGCTAAAACTATTGTTACCGCCTCTTTTTTCGACCATTGCAGCGGCGGGTGCGCCGCGAGCTTCTCTGTTGCAGCTGCGAGCAGGAGTTGCGCTAACGGCGTCTGTAAACGTGGCAATAAAACTTCAGTTTCGGGATCACCAAAGCGAGCGTTGAATTCGATAACGCGAATTCCACGAGAGGTCATGGCTAACCCTGCATAGAGCAACCCAATAAATGGCGTACCTCGCTCAGCCATCGCCTTAATTGTGGGAATGAGAACTTCTTTCTCGGTCCGAGAAATGATGTCAGCTGGCGCCCACGGAAGTGGTGAGTAAGCGCCCATCCCACCAGTATTCGGGCCTTCATCACCATCGAAAACGCGCTTGAAATCTTGCGCAGGTTCCATGCCAATAACAGTGCTGCCATCTGAAATACCAAAAAGGGAGATCTCCGGACCATCGAGATATTCCTCAATCACTACTTTCCCACAAGCAAGCGCATGAGTAAGCGCGGCGGTGCGATCGCTGGTAACCACCACCCCCTTGCCTGCGGCAAGCCCATCATTCTTCACTACATATGGCGCTCCAAAAGTATCGAGAGCACGCTCTATCTCCTCCTGCGTAACACAGGTCATCGATTGCGCAGTTGGTACTCCTGCGCTAGCCATAATTTCTTTCGCAAAACTTTTCGATCCTTCAAGTTGGGCAGCCTCTTTCGAGGGACCAAAACATGGAATGCCTATTGCGCGAACCGCATCAGCAACTCCCGCAACCAGTGGCGCTTCTGGTCCAATAATGACCAGTTCAGCTTTGATGTTTTGCGCTAACGTGGCGACGCTCTGTGGATCGTCAGCTGTAACAGAATGAACGGTAGCTAGTTCGCTAATTCCTGGATTTCCTGGAGCGACATGAAGTTCAGTGACAGACGCATCTGACTTGAGCGAATATGCGAGTGCATGTTCTCGCGCTCCGCTTCCAATCAGAAGGACTCTCATCTCTTGAGTAGATCCCTCGTCACGATGGTTTCATCTCGTCCTGGGCCAACTCCGATTGCACTCATAGGCGCACCAGAGATTTCCTCTAAGAATGCTATGTAATCTCGAGCATTTTTCGGAAGATCAGCAATGTCCCGCGCTTTGGAGATGTCTTCACTCCAACCTGGGAGATATTCATAAATGGGTATCGCATGATGAAAATCTGTTTGTGATGATGGAACTTCTTCAACGCGCTTACCATCTATTTCGTACGCAACACATACCGGGATCTTCTCCCAGCCGGTAAGTACATCAAGCTTGGTTAAGAAGAAGTCGGTAAGACCATTGATACGCACCGCAAATCGTGCGATTGGTGCGTCGTACCAGCCACAGCGGCGATTGCGTCCAGTTGTTGTTCCGTATTCGTGCCCGATTGTCCGCAACTTTTCGCCATCTTCATTCTCAAGTTCAGTGGGGAATGGGCCAGAGCCAACTCGCGTTGTGTAGGCCTTTACGATGCCAATGACGCGCTCAATCTTCGTTGGTCCAATTCCCGAACCTGTGCATGCACCGCCTGCAGTTGGATTGCTTGAAGTGACAAATGGATAGGTGCCATGATCAACATCAAGGAGTGTGCCTTGTGATCCTTCAAGAAGAACAGTTTTTCCTTCTTCCAGTGCGTTATTAAGTAGCAAAGCCGTATCAGCCATGTATGGGCGGAGAATTTCTGCGTAACCTCGATATTCGTCGAGTATCTCCTGCGCCTGCATATCTTTCCGATTAAAGACTTTCGTTAAAACTTGGTTCTTATCGCGAAGTGCGCCTTCGATTTTTTTCTCAAGAATAGATTCATCAAAGAGATCTTGTACGCGAATTCCGATGCGGCTGATTTTGTCTGCATATGCTGGACCAATACCACGACCAGTTGTACCAATTTTCGCTTTACCAAGAAAGCGTTCAGAGACTTTATCGATGGTGCGGTGATATGGCGTGATGAGATGGGCATTAGAGCTAATCACCAATTTTGAGGTGTCGATACCACGGTCATTAAGTCCTTTTATTTCTTCAAGTAGGACGGCTGGATCGATGACAACCCCGTTACCAATAACAGGTACAACATTTGGACTAAGAATTCCCGAAGGGAGTAAGTGGAGCGCATACTTTTGATCACCGATTACAACAGTGTGTCCTGCATTATTTCCACCTTGATAGCGAACAACGTAATCAACTCGGTCGCCTAAAATATCTGTGGCTTTACCTTTACCCTCATCGCCCCATTGGGCACCAAGCAGAACAATCGCTGGCATCTTTTAAGCCTTTCCTCAGAGAGTGAAACTGAGCTGGAGCCAAATCGATGTAAATCTTCGCTGGTAGCTCAGGAAGGCTTACGCCCCATACTTTCACATATTGCGCCGTTGGGAAAATTACGCGCCGAGCGCGTTAGGGTGACGTTATGACCCTTGCCGACTTCCTTAACCCTGAAGCGATTGTGACCGGCCTTGGGACCCTTGGAGTGGTAGTCACCCTCTTTGTCGAAGTAGGTCTGCTCATTGGCATCGTGCTGCCTGGCGACTCGCTGTTATTTGTCGCGGGTCTAGCGGCCGGAACTGATGCGCTGGGCTTTCAACTCTCACTTACCGCGCTCCTGGTCTTCTGCCCTATCGCTGCATTTCTTGGCTCTGAATTGGGTTATTACATCGGTGTGCGGTACGGAAGATCGCTCTTTAATCGACCTGATGGTCGTATTTTTAATCAAGAGCGAGTTCGATACGCGGAGCATTGGTTCAATCGATACGGTCCAGGGAAGGCAATCATCTTCGGGCGTTACGTTCCAATCGTTCGTACGCTCATGAGCCCGCTTGCTGGTATTTTGAAAATGGATAAGAAGCGATTTACTTTTTGGAATGCTCTGAGCGCAGTGATTTGGACTTCGTCAATCTTGATTGTTGGTTATCTACTTGGTGAACGCGTAGCCGGATCAATTGATAAATACTTACTTCCAATTGTTGCAGCGCTAATTCTAATTAGCATGGTTCCGATAGCGCGCGAGTTACTGAAAAAGAAGCGGGATTAGTTTTAAGAGAGTCCGAGATCGCTGAGCGTGAAGGCGGCGATATATGGAAGGTTTGCTTCTTTTACTTTCGGTCCCGCACCTCGATCGACAATCACAGCAACGCCAACCACAATTGCGCCAGCTTCTTGCAGCGCTTCGACGGCTGTTAAGACTGAGCCGCCTGTCGTTGATGTGTCCTCTACTGCAAGAACGCGACGGCCTTTGACGTCAGGACCTTCGATCCGACGCTGCAAGCCATGTTGCTTCTCACTCTTTCGAACCACAAACGCGTCTAACTTCCTGCCACGCATATGTGCCGCATGCAACATCGCTGTTGCAACTGGATCTGCACCAAGAGTTAAGCCACCAACAGCGTCATACTCAAATTGGCTCGTTGCATCGAGCATTACTTCGCCTACTAACGGCGCTGCTACCGAATCCAAAGTAACTCGACGTAAATCAACGTAGTAATCAGCCTCTTTGCCACTTGAGAGGATTACTTTGCCATGTACTACAGCCTTCGATTTAATTTCACTCAAGAGATTTTCGCGTGCGCTCATAGTGCGTAATCCTATTGATTTTCAGGGCGATATATCACAAGCGACTTTGGTGGGTTTTCCGCGAGCAGGGCATCGACTTCATGACGAAGTTTGGCTACTTCGTTATCAAGGCGCGCGACTGTCTCCTCCAGCTCCATAATTCGAGCGATTCCCGCCAAATTGATTCCATCATTGGTGAGTTTTCCGATACTCCGCAAAAGCACGATGTCGCGGAGCGAGTAGCGGCGACCGCGCCCACTCGAACGGCCCGGTGAAACTAAACCTAAACGATCATATTGGCGCAGCGTCTGCGGATGCATTCCTGCCAATTCTGCAGCAACGGAAATGACATAAACAGGGGTCTCATCACCAAGCTCTTTACCGGGATTGCTCATGATTGCGCTCGCTTCCGGAAATCACTTCGCGGATCGGCGCCTTCAGTCTCTGCTTGATAACTCTCGAGCGCTTTCTTCGCTTTGCCATCAACCCGTTGCGGCACAGTTACTTCAATCTTGACAAGCAAATCACCAGAGCTGCCATCTTTACGTGCAATGCCTCGGCCTTTAATACGTAGCACTTTTCCATTTGCAGTTCCTGCGGGTAAACGTAACGTCACCTCTTCACCAGAGAGCGTAGGCACTGGAACATCTGCTCCTAGTGCAGCCTCTGGAAATGAAACTGGAAGAGTGATGAGAATGTTCTCTTCACGCCTGGAGAAAATGGAATGGCCAGAAACATTTACAGTGATGTACAGATCGCCTGGTCCCGCTTCACCCTTGGCGCCTTTTCCGCGCACACGTATTCGCGCACCATCGTTAACTCCTGCCGGAATTTTTGTTGTGACTGGACCACTTGGTGAATTAAATGTCAGTTGCGTGCCATTGATAGATTCGCGAAAGGAAATTGTGGCGTTAGCCTGCATATCTGCGCCTCGTCGCGGACCACGCGCCTGTCCACCAAAAAGATTCCCGAAGATATCGCCAAGATCTCCAAAGCCACCCGCGGAGAAATTTCCTTGGAAGCCTCCGTTTGGAATACCACCTTGTTGATACAAGGTGCGGGCTTGATCGTATTCGGCGCGTTTCTTGTCGTCAGAAAGAATGTCGTAGGCCTCAGAAACCGCTTTAAAACGCTCCTCTAAGGTCTTATCACCTTTGGTCTTATCGGGATGAAGTTCGCGAGCAAGCTTCCGATAACGCTTTTTAATGCTCTCGCCATCTGCGTTTTTTTCCACGCCAAGAATGCCGTAGTAATCCTTCTCGTATAAGTCCTTGGCAGCCATTGAATTCCTGTTACTCCGGATCTGTTACTGCAACCCGGGCTGGACGCAGCACGCGCTCTTTTAACTTATAACCAGGCTGCAAGATTTGCGTCGCAGTCGACTCGCTCACATCAGTAGAGGTCAGATGCATAAGCGCTTCGTGTATTTGCGGATCAAATGGCGTTCCAGCCTCACCGAATTTGGTTAAACCAAGTTTCTCAACAGTCCGTTCGATCTGTTCTGCAACAGATTTAAATCCGCCCTCTAATTCACTATGTTCGCGAGCGCGATCAAGGTCATCAAGTACTGGAAGTAGCTCAACTAAAATTGCGGCGAGCGCCAATTCGCT
>CAMAPN010000017.1 GCA_945860275.1 Bifidobacterium breve | reverse complement strand
GACATGGCCGTAGCGACCGAATCCCGACTTGATACTGCGTGGGTAGGGCTGGTCGAGTACGAAGCGGGCCTACTTTTGCAGCGCGAGACTCACCAGAGGATTCTTGAAGAAGGCGCACCGTCAACTCTTTTACTTTTAGAACATCCTTCCGTCTATACAGCCGGTCGTCGCACTGCGCCAGAAGATCGCCCGCTAAACGGTGTTCCTGTCATTGATGTTGATCGCGGCGGGAAAATTACGTGGCATGGACCAGGGCAATTAGTTGGGTATCCCATCGTTAAACTAAAAGAGCCCACCAAGGTGGTCGATTTCGTTCGAGCTCTTGAGCGCGCACTGATCGCAACGTTGAAGCGCTTTGATCTTGATGCGATTCAAATCTGTGATAACTCAGGTGTCTGGATCGAAGATGCTCAAGGGAAACGAAAGATTGCGGCAATCGGAATTCGTGTCGCTAAAGGAATTGTGACGCACGGTTTTGCGCTCAATGTAAACCCAGATCTCACTTTCTTTGAGCAGATTATTCCCTGTGGCATTCCTGACGTGGTGACTACATCATTGAGCGCAGAACTTAACCGTGAGATCACAATCGCTGAAATTCTGCCCGTTGTTATCGAAGAGATGGATAGAGAATTCGAAAAGGTGATTGCATGAACTCCCCCGCGCCTGAAGGTCGTCGTCTACTTCGTATTGAAGCGCGGAACGCCCAGACCCCCATCGAGCGCAAGCCTGAATGGATTAAAACAAAAGCCAAGATGGGTCCGGAGTACACAAGTTTGCGCTCCCTTGTCTCGGGTGAAGGTCTACACACGGTCTGTCAAGAAGCTGCTTGTCCAAATATTTTTGAATGCTGGGAGGATCGCGAAGCAACATTTCTCATAGGCGGCTCGGTCTGCACGCGGCGATGCGACTTCTGCAACATCGATACTGGCAAACCACTTCCTCTCGATCGCGATGAGCCGCGACGAGTTGCTGAATCGGTAGCAAAGATGCAACTTCGCTATGCGACAGTCACAGGCGTTGCCCGAGATGATCTCGATGATGAAGGGGCATGGCTGTATGCAGAGACCATTATCAAAATCCATGAAATGGTCCCCGGTTGTGGCGTGGAGATGCTCGCCCCTGATTTCAATGCCCGCCCTGAGCTACTTGAGCAAGTGTTTGCGGCTAGACCAGAGGTATTTGCGCATAACCTCGAAACAGTTCCCCGAATTTTCCGACAGATTCGTCCGGCGTTTACCTACGAACGCTCTCTTGATGTCATCTCACAAGCGCGTGATTTCGGCTTGATTACAAAATCTAATCTCATCCTTGGTTTAGGCGAGACACGCGAGGAGATCGAAGAGGCGCTAGTGAACCTGCATCAGGCTGGATGCGATTTGGTAACAATCACGCAATACCTTCGCCCTACCGCAAAACATCACCCTGTCGAGCGCTGGGTTAAACCTGATGAGTTTGTGGCGCTAGCAAAGCTTGCGCAAGAAATCGGCTTTGCCGGCGTTATGAGCGGCCCACTGGTGCGTTCGAGTTATCGAGCGGGAAAACTCTACGCTCAAGCAAAAGAATCAAAACAGGCGATAGCTACGCATGACTGATCGGGTCTATCCATTCGTTGTTCTGTTGATTCGAGCCTTTTGGCGTTATCTTGGATTGAGATTCACGATTAAAGGGCAAGAGCGCATCCCTCGAAGTGGTGGAGCAATTATGGCTATCAACCACATCGGTTATTTGGATTTTGCGCTATCTGGCACAGCGGCACTGCCTGCAAAAAGATATGTCCGCTATATGGCCAAGAAGCAGATTTTCGATAACAAAATTGCTGGGCCACTAATGCGCGGCATGCATCACATCAGCGTCGATCGAGATTCGGGATCGGCCTCATTTGTTGCTGCGCTTCGTGCATTGAAAGCTGGCGAGGTTGTTGGAATTTTCCCGGAAGCGACCATCTCAAAGAGTTTTGAAATCAAGTCCTTAAAAAGCGGCGCTGCCCGCTTGGCTATAGGTGCGAATGTGCCCGTCTTGCCGACTATCGTGTGGGGCAGTCAACGCATTTGGACCAAAGGGCGTTCGCGCGATTTTAGTAGAAAGAAAGTTCCAATATCGGTGTACATCGGGGAACCACTTCGCTTCACTCGTGAAATTGAGGTAGAGGTGGCGGAAGCGCAGATTAAGAGCGCGCTCGAGCTCCTGCTCCGTAAAGTGCAAGATGAATATCCCGACGAACATCGCGGTCAGTGGTGGGCGCCAGCCCGACTTGGCGGAACCGCGCCAACGCTGGCGGAAGTCGAAAGCGAGAGAGGGTAACCTGTAGCCATGGCGCGAGAAAAACGAGAGAAAAAAGTTCGCAAGACACCAGAGTGGATAAAGACCCTTCGCCAGGCGTATTCAGTTACCCGGGAAGCTCGTCCGATACTTCCCATTCTCCTGCTCGCCATATTTATTGGAGTGATGGCAATTGGCATTGGAATAGGTATCGCCGTCGATCGGACGCTCTACATATCCCTTATGACAATCCCTTTCGCGCTAATAATCACTCTCTTTAGCTTCTCCAGAATTGCTGAAGGGGCCGCTTATGCCTCTATCGCAGGTCAAGCTGGCGCAGGGGCAAGCGTGTTGATGTCGATTCGAAAAGGCTGGACCACCACTGCTGGTGTTCAGGTGGCGCGCAATCAAGATCTCGTGCATAGAAGTTTAGGTCGCGCTGGTGTGGTTATCACAGGAGAAGGAAGTAACAACGTCCGAGTGATGATGACCGACGAGCGTCGAAAGATGGAGCGATTTCTCTCCGGAGTGCCAATTCACGAAATACTCGTCGGCGATGAGGAAGGGCGAATTCCGCTCCGGAAAATACAGAAACATTTGAAGAAGCTCCCAAAGAAGTTGACCAAAACTCAGCTACGCGAGGCGCGTGCTCGCGAAAAGTCTCTTGGTGGAATGAAATTACCAATGCCAAAAGGTCCAATGCCTAATATGCGAAAGATCCCTAAGCGATAACGTCGGCGCTACACGCTAACGATTGTCACTGAACGCACTGCGCGATCGTGTAAACCTCGCCCGTTGACACTTAGCAGCGGTGGAATCACCAAACAAATAAGCGCACTTCGGATGATGGTTGGCAAGACTCCGATTTTCAATCCCGTATCGATATCGACAACGCGAATCCCCACAATCACCTGACCCGCTGAGCCACCAAGCAAAGTAGTGAACAACACAACTTCACAGAAAAAGATCGCGAGCGTCACCCATCCCGACAGTTGTTGCTCAGAGACCAATAGGCGCGCAATTAGGGATGAGGCGAGCCAATCGAGGCAGAGTGCGAAGAGCCTGCGCCCCAGAGAGGCCTGCGGTAGCGCACCTTCAGGAAGCTCTGATGAGCCTGAATCTGAATTATCGGAACCGGACATGCCCACAAGCCTAAAGGGTCGGTGGAAGGGTGGAAACAATCCCGAAACATTGAGGTTATTCCCTCTTCATGGCAATGGCATAGCCTTTGGCTTCGTTGGAGCGCCCTTCATCACAGACGCTGAAAGGCTCTTCATCCACCTGTATGAGCAAACCTCGCGAGTAGATGCTCGGGAGAATGAAAATGGAAGAAGAGGGAAGAGATGTTCAAAAGCGCAAGCGAAATACTTGCCTACATCAAGAAGGAAAATGTAAAACTCATCGATGTTCGTTTCATCGATTTGCCGGGCATTCAGCACCACTTCAATGTGCCAGCTGAATCATTTGATGATGCGGTCTTCACTGAAGGTTTGATGTTCGATGGCTCATCAATCCGTGGATTCCAATCAATCCACGAATCAGATATGAAGCTTTTGCCCGTTCCAGGATCAGCGTTCATCGATCCTTTCCGTAAAGAGAAAACTCTTGTCATTCTCTTCTCGGTGCACAATCCAGTAGATGACACTCCGTACTCCCGTGACCCACGCGGCATTGTCGCGAAAGCAGTTGAGTACATGCGCTCCACGGGAATTGCAGATACTGCATTCTTCGCACCAGAAGCAGAGTTCTATGTCTTCGATAGCGTTCGATTTAAGACCGGCATGAACGAGGCTTACCACCATATTGATTCATATGAAGGCGCATGGAATACCGGAATCGAATACGACCAAGATGGCACACCTAACCGTGGCTACCGCACTCGCATTAAGGGTGGATATTTCCCAGTATCGCCAACCGATCAATTCGCTGATCTGCGCGATCAGATGGTGATGAATCTCGGTCAGGTAGGGCTACAGGTTGAGCGCTCGCACCACGAAGTGGGAACAGCAGGACAAATGGAGATTAACTACCGCTTCACTGACATCTTGAGCGCTGGCGATGAGTTGATGAAATTTAAGTACATCATCAAGAACACCGCATGGCAGGCAGGCAAGACGGCAACCTTCATGCCAAAGCCGCTCTTCGGTGATAACGGTTCAGGTATGCACGTGCACCAATCACTCTGGAAAGATGGCAAGCCACTCTTCTGGGGCGAGGGGTATGGCGACCTTTCCGACATGGCTCGTTGGTATATCGGAGGACTCCTCAAGCACGCACCATCGCTACTTGCCTTCACCAACCCAACGGTTAACTCCTATCGTCGTTTGGTTCCTGGCTACGAAGCGCCAGTCAACCTCGTGTACTCGGCTCGTAATCGCTCTGCATGTATTCGTATTCCAATCACTGGTTCGAATCCAAAGGCAAAGCGCATCGAGTTCCGTTGCCCGGATCCATCGTCCAACCCATATTTGGCCTTCGCTGCGATGTTGATGGCTGGTCTTGATGGAATCAAGAACAAAATCGAGCCACCACAGCCAGTGGATAAGGATCTCTACGAGCTTGAGGGTGCAGAAGCTGCAGCAATTCCACAGGTTCCAGGTTCACTTGGTGAAGTACTCGACAACCTCGAGAAAGACCATGCCTTCCTTACTCAAGGTGGAGTTTTCGCTCAGGATCTCATCGATACCTGGATCGCTTTCAAGCGCAAGGAAGAGGTCGACTACGTTCGACTTCGTCCACATCCAGCAGAATTCGAGCTCTACTTCGATATCTAAATCCCACAGATCAGAAACCCCTGGCGTCTCATACCGCCGGGGGTTTCTACTTTTTTACCTATAAACTGTGCGCCATGACGAGAGTAAATTCCCTGATTGTCTTGGACAATAGAGACAACATTGCAATCGCTTTGCAAGAACTTCAAATTGGCATGGTCATTGAGCAGGGCGATATCGCATCCGTATTAGAGGTGAAGACCGTAATTCCTCGTGGTCACAAGATAGCGCTCATTGAAATTGCCAAAGATGATCCCATCATTAAATATGGTGAGCGGATGGGTCATGCTTATCGCGCAATTGAACGCGGTACTCACGTTCACACTCATAACGTCATCGGAGATCGAGTGTCCACCGAGCCGGAGCCCGCAGAGTGATTAACGGCTACCTTAATAACTCTCGCGGTATTGGCGTGAGATCGCATCAATTGATTCTTCCCTCAGTAGTGTGCTCCACTCACTTAGCGAAAAAAGTTGCAGATCAAGTGGATGCCATTACCTTCTCACACCAACATGGTTGCGGAATTATCGGTCCTGATGTTGCCGGAGTTAATCAATACTTTGTGGCACTGGCTAGTCATCCAAATATCCAATCTACTGTCGTCCTTGGCCTAGGTTGTGAAACCCTCCAAGGAAATGAAGTGACCGAGAGCATCACCGCCCATCATCCAGAGACAGAATATGTCGTCATTCAAGAGAGCGCTGGGATGGCCGGCGCCCTCGAATCGAGCGTTGCTACCGCACGAGCGCTCCAAGAAAACTTCGCACCACAGCACACCGAACTGAAAACGCTCACCATAGGAATCGAAGGCTTCCCTGAATCGGCTCTCATCAACGAGTTCATGCGCTCAGCCGAAGAGACTGGATATAAAACAGTGCTGTCAAATGCGAGCAAAGAACCGTCGAAGAATTTCGCCGACCTCGTTCGAAGCAAGTGCCACGTAATCATCTCTTTTCCAGATGCCAATCAGCCTCCAACTGGCCTACCACTGATACCCGTAATTACCATCGCAAGCTCTCAATCCATGCTCCACCAGGCGCTCATCTCCGAATTCGATTTTTCATCGTCATTAACCGCTTCTGAACTTTTGCAAAAGGTCGTAACCGTTGCCAATGGCGAGCTCACTAAGTGCGAAGCCAAGAAAATTGGCGACATAGTGGTGCCACGAATGGTGCGGAGCGTCTAATGAATCTACAAAGCAACGATTCACAATTAACAGGGTTCTTGCGAAAGAACGGACGCTGGGGTTTTCGCAATTACATTCTCGTACTTCCGCTCCATAATGCGCTCAATCAGTTGGCGGATCAAGTGAGAGTTCATCACCCAGCAACCGCCATTATCACCTCTGTTGCTCATGATTGGAGCGGTGAGGTTGATTCTGATTGGGCTCGAATCAGTCGAGTCTTTTCTGGCTTTGCCATTAACCCCAACGTTGGCGCAACGATCTTTATCGGTATTGGCACTCCAGCTGAAGAAGAGATTCTCCGAAATGCTCGAGCCCACCGGGAGATGCCTATCACCTACCTAACCCTGAAAGATGCTGGCGGTTTCGAACGACTCGAACAACAAGTTATGGAATCAGTTTCGGAAGTTCTCCCATTGGTGGCATCTGTAAAAAGAGAGCCAGCGCCATGGAGCGCCATGGTCCTTGGCCTGGAATGCGGCGGCTCAGATGCCTACTCGGGAATAACTGCTAACCCAGCCCTAGGTGTAGCCAGCGATAAATTTGTGGAGCTAGGTGCAACTTCAATCCTTGCGGAGACAATGGAGATTTTAGGTGCCGAGCATCTACTTGCTGCCCGTGCAAAAACTCCTGAGGTTGGTCAAGCAATCATTGATGTCGTCGCACGTTACGAACAATCGATTTCGTATGAAGGAATAGATATTCGTGGCGCGCAGCCAAGTCGTGGAAATATCGAAGGTGGTTTAACGACGTTAGAAGAGAAGTCGCTTGGCGCCGCCAAAAAAGCAGGCAATGCTCCATTTACTGGTGTCTTGGATTACGCACACACACCAACTGAAGCTGGTTTGTATTTTATGGATACCCCAGGTCATGACATTGAACAGCTAACTGGTTTTGCTGCATCTGATGTGAATATCACCGTCTTCACCACCGGGCGCGGCACACCAACAGGCTCTGCTGTTATTCCCACGATCAAAGTTGCTACCAATACCGAGATGGCTACCGCTCTGCCTGATCTCATTGATCTCAATGCGGGAACGATTGCCGATGGCACACAAACAGTTCTCGAAGTAGGTGCGCAAATCTTCGAGGAGATTGTTGCTGTCGCCAATGGAAAACTGACCGCTGCCGAAATGGGCGGCCATCGAGAGTTCAATCTCTCTCGTCTCTACGGCTCTACCCTCTAAAAATTCAAAAATTAGCTGCCATATCAATTGGCTGATGATTCTCAAGTTCGTGAAGATAATGATTGATTAGCGGCCACTGGCTTTCTACAACGGCATCGCGCAGTCCTGGTGTCTGCATCACTTGAGCTACTGGATCACTGCTTCTGGCTCGCTCTCGTAGTGCATCTGCCAAAGGATCAACTAGCATCAATTCACTCTGGAGAAAACGCATCCAAAGTGCAATCGCGAAAGCCACTCGCTCTCGGGATTGCTCCAATAAAGCAAGTGAATTCATGGCTTTGAATAATCGTTGCGGCAACTTTGCTGAGCCATCCATGGCAATTTGAGCGCTCCGGTGGGCAACCGCGCTATTAGCTATGCGAAAGCGCGCAGTCGCACTGTAACTAGCTACGTCAACTCCCACGGGGGCTACAAACGATTTACTTAACTCACTTTGCAATTCCGAAATGAAACTCTCCCACTGTGGGATTTGCATCGCTTGATAAACGTATTCAACATTCGATAGTTGACTAAAGTAAGCAGTACTTGAATGCGCTCCATTAAAAAGGCGCAGCTTTAATTGCTCATATGCTGCAACATCATCAGCAACTTCTATTCCTAACTTTGTCAGATTGTAAGTTGTGGCATGTGGGGCAACTACCCACTGACGAAATGGCTCGGTTGAAATGAGAGATTCATCGCGATAACCAAAATCTTTTTCAAATTGGTTAATCGAATCAGAAGTGATTGCAGGGACAATCCGATCAACCATCGAATTTGGCGTAGAAAGTTCTGCTAACCAATTCTGGAAATCTTGGTCCAAATTTCGTTGGCTAGCACTTTGCAGTAATACATTACGCAAAAACGAGCCATTCTCTGGGAGATTGTCGCAAGATATGAGAGTCGGCGCTGGCAATTCTGCTCGATAACGAATCTCCAATATATCGAGAATTCGATTGGGCATCGAAGAACTCTCGGCGCCAGATAAATACGACTTTTCTGTCACAGTAAGTGTCATCATTTTCAATTCCGGAGATTTAGCTGCCAAAATTAAATCTGGGTGCTCTAAATCAAATAGCGCGCCATTGAGAATTGAACTGACCACTTTTGGATTCTGTTGATTTCCCTGGCGTTCATTGACAGTGAATAGAAAATTCTGTCGCCGCAAGAGATCGGTAACGGCAGCGTTTCGCGGCGAGATGCCGTAAATCCCCCATTCACCTAAGCCATTGCGAAGCGCATCATCAAAATAGACTGCTTGATGGCCACGATGAAAAGCTCCTAATCCAAAGTGGATAACCCCAATGTCTCTACCTATTCGCTGATAGGGCGATATGAGAGTGGTCATAAATTGAAGAACGATTTTGACAGGTGGTAGGCCACGTGGTCAGCAAGAACGAAGGCATCCTCTTCGCTAATCCGATGCGAGCAGGCAAGATCTGCAAGATATCCAGCATCAAATCTACGTGCGACATCATGACGGACCGGTATGGATAGAAAGGCGCGGGTATCGTCGATAAAACCAATGGTGTTAAAGAACCCGGCAGTTTCGACGGTGGCATCTCGCCATCTGCGCATTCCATTGAGACTGTCATGGAACCACCATGGTGGGCCTAATCGAACTGAAGGATAGGCTCCGGCAATAGGTGCTAGTTCACGTGCGTAAGTAGATTCGTCCAAGGTAAATATCGCCAACTTAAAGTTCTCAGCAAAACCAAATTTATTCAGTAGCGGCTTCAGAGCATTCGTAAATTCTGTGCGAACTGGAATATCAAATCCTCGATCTGGGCCATATCTATCAAGAATTGCTCGCGCATGATTTCGTGAAGCTCCGGGATGAAGTTGCATGACCAATCCATCGTCAGCAGACATTTGGGCATGTTCCATGAGCATGATTCCACGAAACAGCTCCGCGTCTCTCTCGGACACGTCCCCTGCTCTCAGTTTGGCGAACAATACTTCTTTTGCACTTTCGTCGAGCTCGACAGTCAATGCAGAAGGCATCCCGTGATCTGTAGCCTTTGCTCCTTGGGCTATGAATCGATCTCGCGCTATCCGTATTGCATTTCGCAAATCAGCGAACGAGTTAATTGAAATGTCTACTGTTTTTTCGAGTTTAGCAAGGGCGCTCGCCCAATCTGAGCGCTCAGGATCGCTGACATCATCTGGCCGAAAAGTTGGAATCACTTTTCCATTTAAGGGAGTTGATTCAAGGGCCTTATGGTGCTCCAAAGAATCGCTTGTCCCATCGGTGGTGGCAAGAGCTTCGATGCGGAATTTCTCGAATAACTGCTGGGGTAGGAAGTTGCTCTCAGTGAGTTTGCTCGATATCTCTTCGTAGATTCTCGAAGCTGTTTCGCCATTAAATGGCAATTCGATAGAAAAAATATCCACCAAAATCTCTTCAAACCACATGCGTGAGGGTGTTCCAGTGAAGGTAATCCAATTTTCCGCTAGTAGTTGCCAAATAAGTTCCCGTGAAATGCCTTTTTGGGCTCCAGTGGGGCTTTCTGGGATATCAATTTGTTCGTAGCTAATTCCCACACTGGATAACATCCTGGTTATGTAATGATCGGGAGTAATAAGCAGCGCCACTGGATCGGGAAAATGATGATTATTGGCGAGAAGTTCTGGGTTGATGTGTCCGTGGGGTGAAATAATTGGAAAAGTGCTCATCCTCTGATAGAGCTGCCGAGCTAGAGGTAACGCTGCTTCTTGGCATCCCAAATATCTATCTGGATGAAGGCTAGGCATGTTCTGCTAACCAATCGAACGCTTGAGTCTGCATCGGAACAGTAAAAGAGTGTTGCACTGGGTAGAACTCACCCTTATATCGACTGCGACCAGCATCATGTTTGGTCAACATCTGATGAGCATCTTCCATTCCGGCTTTGGTGAATAGCTGGTCGTTGCCGCAGAACTGCACAAAGAGTGGCGTATCGGAAATCATCGCCACTTCAGGCCACTCCCCGGCGCTTGCTAGATTAAATGGGAAGAACATCCATGAGTGTGGTGCAACATGCTCGTGAAGCATTGATGAATACGTAGCCATTGCACCCGTTGAAACCACAGCACGTAACTCCGGGTTAGTTCCATGTAGCAGTATCGCGCGACACCCACCGCCAGATAATCCGATTGCGGAGATTGAATCGGTTATTTCTGGTAACTGTTTTGCTACTTGCACGGCAACTCGGTCGTCATGATTAAGAATTCCAGCCATCGTTGCCCCGTAGAGACTTAAATATTTATTGAGAGCGAGTGATTCAAACATCACTGAAAGATTCTCAAACTCTTTCTCACTAGCAGAGCCGTGTATCTCTGTGATGCGCGGCGGAATTTCATCCAGTGAAAAGCCGCGCGAACCCCAGGGAAAACAATCATGAACGAGCACTGCGAAGCCGCGTTTTGCTAGCTCATTTGCGGGCGCACGATCTCCGTAGTGATCACGTCGCACCCACCGTGCGCGTTCGGGTAATTGGTCAGAGGATGTTTGGGCGACCTTCTCTTTACCGAACTCCTTCAAATCATCGTGGCTATGAAGGTAAAGAACCCCTGGTAATGGACCGATAGCATCTAGGGGAGTAAGTAGTAGCGCTTGCGTCTGTTTTCCCCAACCAACGCTCCACGATAAAGAGGAGATCTTCACGCCTTCAAATTCGTATACCTGCCCACGCTGCACATGAATGTCAGTGGGAACGGGCGGAACTGCACCTAACGTCGCAACTAACTTCTCTCGACTTAGAGGAGCGGCCACTTTGCTGCCGAAGGCCAGCGCGCTGGCCAGCTCTTCCAGTTGCGATGTTCTCACCCGATAACCCTAACGTCGGGCGTTTCAGGTTGTAGTTGCAAATGATTTGCAATAACGTTGAGCCATGCATATCCCAGATGGGTTCATTAATATCCCCACTGCCTCAGCCTCGGCCGCCCTGGCGGTCGCTGGACTTGGGTATTCGGTTCGGGCGGCAAAAGAGAAGCTCGATGAGAAGGCTGCCCCACTAGTTGGCTTGGTGGCAGTTTTCATTTTTGCAGGCCAGATGATCAACTTTCCGGTCGCTGCCGGCACCTCCGGCCACCTTCTTGGCGCCGTTCTTGCCGCCGTGCTGGTGGGGCCCCACGCCGCTGCCTTGGCGCTCACCGTGGTTCTTGCCATCCAAGCGCTGCTCTTCGCTGATGGTGGTTTAACTGCGTTGGGCTTAAATGTTTTCAATATGGCAATCGTTGGAGTCTGGGGCGGTTACGGAGCATTTCTTTTGGTGCGAAAAGTTCTCCGCTCCACTCGCTCTGCAGTTTTAGTTGGCTCTGCAATCGCTGCTTTCATATCTGTGCCACTGGCAGCAACGGCATTTAGCCTCCAGTATGCGATTGGTGGACAAGGTACTTTCGCCGCCTCGACAGTGTTCGCGGCCATGTTCAGCACACATATCGTGATTGGAATTGGTGAAGCAGTGATTACTACCCTCACCGTTGGGGCAATCTTAAAAACGCGGCCGGATTTAGTCTTTGGAATGAAAAAGGCGAAGGCTTGACGAGCATGAAAAACAAACGGTTCTATCTCATTGGATTAACAGTTGCGGTCGTGCTTGCTGGATTCCTCTCTTTCTACGCTTCTTCATCGCCAGATGGTCTAGAGAAAGTTGCAATTGATCTTGGATTTATCGATACAGCTAAAGAATCCGCTGTAGCCGACTCTGCGCTAGCCGATTACGGTGTTGCAGGCGTTGAGAACGAACGACTATCAGTGGGATTGGCGGGAATCCTCGGAGTCATTGCCACGGGCGCCATCATGATGATCATCATGCGTTTGATTGGAAGAAAGAAAGATTAATAATCAAACTACGCTCGAAACTCAGAGCAAACATGAACATACTCACGGACATAGCGCTGGTGAACGGCTTTATATTCACCGACACTCCCCCATTCACGAACTTCCAGGACATATCAAACTCATTGCTTTTTTTACATTTATCGTCATTGCGGTATTAACTCCTATTCAACAGTGGCACTCGTTCGTTGGATATTTCCTCATAATTTTCCTTGCTCTAGGTATCTCTAAATTGCCACTGCTGACTCTTGCTAAGCGGGCAACAATTGAGTTTCCATTCATCATCTTCGCCCTACTTATGCCATTCACCGCTGGTGGCGAGAGTTTTGATATCGGGCCGGTAAGTCTCTCCCGCGAAGGGAGCATCGCTGGACTAAATCTCGTCACAAAAGCGACACTTGGTGTCTTCTGTTCCATGATCCTTGCTGGCTCTACTACTGCACACTCACTGCTTGCAGGATTCGTTCGAATTAAAACTCCATCACTCTTTGTTCAGATAGCAGCATTTATGATCCGCTACCTCAACGTCATCAATGATCAAATGGCGCGAATGAAGGTTGCGCGGGAGTCTCGTGGTTTCCAAGCAGAAGGTATTCGTAGCTGGCCAATCTTCACCTCCACGCTCGGTGCCTTATTCATTCGCTCTTACGAACGAGGAGAACGTGTTCACCTTGCAATGCTTGCCCGCGGTTACGCCGGAACGCTCTCCTCCCTCTCTGTAGAGAAAGTGCAAGCCAAACATTGGCGTCTTGGACTGTGCTTTCCGCTCATGGCTGCAATCTCCTATGCAGTCGGTAAGGTGTTCTTTTCATGACAACTCATCCCAGTGTGCACATTAGCAGCCTTCACTATGCATATCCTGACGGCAACAAGGCGCTCAATGGTGTAAGTCTCACCATTGGAAAAAGCGAACGAGTTGCTCTCCTTGGGCCAAATGGCGCTGGCAAAACTACTCTGGTCATGCACCTGAACGGAATTCTCTCCCCCACTTCAGGCTCAATAAATATTGCTGAATTCACGTTGGACGGCAGCAATAAAGAGATCACTAAAAAAGTGCGTGAAAAGGTGGGAATCGTTTTTCAGGATCCAGATGATCAACTCTTCATGCCGACAGTTTTTGAAGATGTCGCCTTCGGGCCGACAAACATGGGTTTAACGGCATCGGAGATTGAAAGCCGTAGCGTGAAGGCCCTAGAAATGGTCGGCATGTTGGCGCTAAAAGAGAGAGCGCCACATCACCTCTCATTTGGGCAACGGCGCAGAGTCGCTGTTGCGACCGTTCTTGCCATGGAGCCTGAGATTTTGATTCTTGATGAACCATCATCAAATCTAGATCCCGCCTCTCGAAGAGAGCTCTCTGAAATTTTGCTCGCCCTCGATGTCACGATTTTGATGGTGACCCATGACTTGCCGTATGCCTTTGAAATCTGCGAACGTTCACTCATTCTTAATCAAGGCGCAATTGTCGCTGATGACACCACCGTCAAAATACTTCGTAACGAAAAGCTACTGGCTGACAATCGATTAGAGCTCCCTAAGGGGTTTGCAATCTAAAGCAACCGTTAGTCGAGGAAGAAATCGAGCAAGAAGTCAGTGGTGCCGGGAACTACCGAATACTTATCCAAATCAGTCACGCCGATGCTAGCGAGAACTTCATCATCGACAAGGAATTCGCCTGTTTGTTCTGTGCCAGTGAGGATCACGTGCGCGGCATCAGCAAGGATTTCGGGCGTGCGGCATGCGGCAGTGTCAATACCCGGAATCATCTGCAACGCTGCAGTGTCGATTGCGGTTCTTGGCCAGAGCGCATTTACATGAATGCCGTCGCGCTTTAACTCATCGGCTAATCCGAGAACACACATACTCATTCCATATTTAGCCATTGTGTAGGCAAGGTGATTCTTGAACCATTTGGATTTCATCGACAAAGGTGGCGACATCATCAAGATATGTGGGTTGCGACCGGCTTTTGCTGATTCCTTGAGCGCAGGAATTGCGGCTTGGGAGGTGAGAAAAGTGGCGCGCACATTTACTGAGAACATCAGATCGAACCGCTTTGCTGGGGTTTGCAAAGTGGGTGTGAGATTGATAGCCGAAGCGTTGTTAATCAAGATATCCAACCCGCCAAATTCAGCAACCGCTTGTGCAACGGCTGCTTCAATTTGAGTTTCATCTCGCAGGTCGCATTGAATCGGAAGCGCTTTGCCCCCTACAGCTTCAATCTCTTCTGCTGCAGAGAAAATGGTGCCAGGCAATTTCGGGTGTGGTTCAGTAGTCTTCGCCGCAATCGCAACCATCGCGCCATCTTGGGCTGCGCGCTTGGCTATCGCTAAGCCGATTCCTCGAGATGCGCCGGTGATGAATATTTTCTTACCTGCAAGACTTGCTGACATGAGAACCCTACTTTCCCTTTTTCATTAAGAAGTTCATAAAAGCTTCTCGAGTTTCATCGCTCTCAAGAGCTGCGCTAAATAACCGCGCCTCCTCTTCCATGACAGCAATTAATTGTGGTTGATGTGCCTGGCGAAGTAACCGTTTGGTCTCACGCATTGCCGTGCGCGGTTGATCGGCTAATTGCTTTGCCCGCTCACCTGCGCGCATAGCGACATGCTCATCCTCGACAACTTCATTGACAAAACCAGCTTCATACCCACGTTGTGCCGAACATGGCTCGCCAAACATGAAAAGTTCAGCAGCGCGATGATGACCCGCGATCAGCGGCAATAAGTACGAAGATCCTGCCTCAGGGACGAGCCCAAGGTTGACGAACGGCATCGAAAACCGCGAGCTCTCCCCAGCAATTACATAATCGCAATGAAAGAGCATGGTGGTTCCCACGCCAACAGCCCTGCCAGTAACGGCAGCGACTAGAGGTTTACTGAACTCTCGAATCGCGGTGAGGAAATGCCACACGGGCGAATCATCACCACTTGGCGGGTGCTCTAGAAAATCATTGACATCGTTGCCCGACGTGAAATCGTTTCCTTCGCCATAAACGAGTACGGCACCAATTTCCTCGTCGACATTTGCGGCTGAGATTTCACGTGCCAGCGCAGCGTACATCTCACGAGTGAGAGCATTTTTCTTCGCAGGTCTATTGAAGCCAAGCGCAAGAACGCCCTGATCTTTCGATACGACAATGTCTTGATCACTCATGGCGCTTATCTTTCGATTGTTCCCGCGATGAACTCTTCGGTGCGATTTCGCGCAGTCTCATCTGAATATTGCTCAGGTGGCGACTTCATGAAATAGCTCGATGGCGAGAGAAGTGGGCCGCCTATTCCACGGTCGAGACCGATCTTTGCGCAACGTAACGCATCAATGATCACGCCTGCGGAGTTCGGTGAATCCCATACTTCAAGTTTGTATTCAAGGTTAAGTGGTACATCGCCAAATGCGCGTCCCTCGAGGCGGACATAAGCCCACTTACGATCATCGAGCCATGAGACATAATCAGATGGACCGATATGCACGTTGCCCTCGCCCATATCGTGGTCGAGTTGTGAGGTCACCGATTGCGTCTTGGAAATCTTCTTGGATTCAAGGCGGTCACGCTCGAGCATGTTCTTAAAGTCCATATTTCCGCCAACGTTTAATTGGAGAGTGCGATCAAGGTGTACGCCACGATCTTGGAAAAGCTTCGCCAAAATTCGGTGCGTGATAGTCGCGCCTACTTGGCTCTTGATGTCATCGCCAACAATTGGCACCTTTGCATCAGAGAATTTCTTTGCCCATACTGGATCGGATGCGATAAATACCGGCAATGCGTTGACGAAGGCACAGTGTGCATCAATCGCAGCTTGCGCGTAGAAGCGGGTGGCATCTTCGGAACCAACGGGTAGATAGCAGATGAGCACATCCACTTTCTTCTCTTTCAGTGAGGCAACCATGTCAACAGGTTTGGCGTCAGATTCTTTGATGGTCTCTTTGTAGTAACGACCAAGCCCATCATGGGTTGTGCCGCGCTCAACCATGACACCTGTCTTGCTTACGTTGCAGAATTTGATGGTGTTGTTCTCACTCGCCCACATTGCATCTGCAAGATCTAGACCGACCTTCTTGGCATCTACATCGTATGCAGCGACAAACTCGATGTCGCGAATGTGATAGCCCCCGATGACAGCATGCATCAGGCCTGGAATCTCCTGATCTATCGCTGCGTCCTTGTAATAGGTCACGCCTTGTACAAGTGAATTGGCACAGTTACCCACACCAACAATTGCTACTCGGATCTTGCTCACTGGGATTTCCTCTCTGCTTTTATCATTTCATCGAGCCAAGCGATTTCTCGCTCAGCTGAGTCAAGTGAGTGACGGCGCCACTCAATGAAGTATTTGTCGAGACCAATCGGCGAGCGCTCAAGTTCATGGCGCAGCAAATCAGTCTTCTCTCGAAGTCGCCGTCTGCGCGCTTCGAGAATTCGTACTCGATTTGTATGGGATGTCGGACCAAAGAATGCGAAATGAACGCCAAATGCTTCGTCCTCTGTTGCATCGATCGTTTCCGTCAATTCCTGAAAGCGTTGAACGCCACTTTTAGTGATTTGGTAGGCGATGCGAGTCCGACGTGATTTTCCACTGACGCTTTCGATGACCTCAATGAGTCCACTCTCTGCCATTCGCTTGAGTAATGGATAGAGCGAGCCAAAAGAGAGGGCACGAAATGGCCCAAGGATGGTCAGTGATCGTTTTCTGAGCTCATACCCGTGAAGCGGTCCGCCGGCTAAGAGGCCAAGGAGGGTGAACTCCAAAGGTTGACTCCGTGAGGCCATCGGGTATCGACTCCAGGTATCTGAGGGGGTGATTACGGGCAATCCGATACATCAAGTCGATACATCGGGTGGCTATATCTAAGCGTGCGCTCTTCCGGTCGGCAAGTTCCGAGAATTCTCGGCGTGCCGGCGGAGTTTCTCCCTATTTATGCAGGTCCTGGCCCTTACCCTGATAACTAAGTGAGTCAGACCACATCAGAGCTCCTGACCCACCCCCACTTACAAAGGAAGGGATCCCCAACTATGGCATCACTCTTCACCTGGAAAGTCCACAGCGGCGGCGATGTCGTCGCCCCGGATGAGCGCCTCTCCTGGCCTCGCACAATCGGTATTGGCTTCCAACACATCGCCGCGATGTTCGGCGCCACCTTCTTGGTCCCAATCCTGACCAAGATGCCTCCATCGACCACCCTTTTCTTCTCAGGCGTGGGCACGATGCTCTTCCTCCTCATTACTCGGAACAAGGTTCCCTCTTATCTCGGCTCCTCATTCGCCTTTCTTGCGCCCATCGCAGCGGCAACCGCTGATGGCGGTCCTGCGGCGGCGCTAGGTGGCGTTCTTGTCACGGGCGTGGTTCTCGCGCTCGTTGGTTTGATTGTCCGCGCAAGTGGTATCAAATGGATTGAATGGATGTTGCCGCCAGTTGTCACCGGAACAATCGTCATGCTCATTGGTTTCAACCTCGCGGGAGCAGCGAAGAATAATCTCGCTGCTGGCCCAGTCGTGGGAATCATTACGCTTGCAGCTATCGGAGTTATCGCTGCGGTATCGCGCGGTTTTATCGGACGAATCAGTATCTTCCTGGGAATCGTGATTGGCTATGTTGTTGCGCTGCTGATGGGAGATGTCAATACCGACGGCATTACCGCCGCCAAATGGGTAGCAGCACCAACTTTCATGAGCCCAACTTTCAACGCGAACGCGATCATTCTCTTCTTGCCCGTAGTGCTCGTACTCATTGCAGAGAACGTCGGCCACGTGAAATCAGTTGCAGCTATCACAGGCAAGAACCTCGATGACGAGATGGGCAATGCCCTTTTCGCTGACGGTGTTGCGACCACGTTAGCTGGCGCAGGCGGCGGCTCGGGAACGACAACATACGCGGAAAACATTGGCGTCATGGCAGCAACAAAGGTCTACTCAACTGCTGCTTATTGGATTGCTGGCTTAGGCGCTGTGCTGCTCTCACTCTCACCGAAATTCGGTGCGGTCCTCAGCGCAACACCAACTGGTGCTCTTGGTGGCGCTGGAGTTGCACTCTTTGGAATGATTGGCCTTCTGGGTGCTCGCATCTGGATTGAAGCAAAAGTTGATTTCTCTAACCCAATCAACTTGATTGTCTGCGCATCAGCATTGATTATCGGAATCTCCGATATCTCATGGACTAGCGGAGACTTCACCTTCAACGGCATCATCAATGCATCAGTTCTTGCCATTGTTGGATATCGAATCCTGCACTCAATAAGAAGATAAGTCAGTAATGCTCAAAGGGCGGGAGCGCAATCTCCCGCCCTTTTTCATCTGTTAGGCTTACGTTGTGCTCTTTGACATCCCCATTCCATCCAAAATCGGTGAGTTCATCGTCGTTTCTGTGGCCATCATCGTTGCGCCAGGCCCCTCAGTGCTCTTCACAATCGCGCGCGCCATCTCGTGGGGACGTAAAGTCGCAGTATTCACCGTCGTGGGCAATGCACTGGGCTTTTTCGCGATGGCAGCACTTGTTGCTATTGGAGTAGGTCCAGTAATTCAAAGCTCCGATTTTGTGTATGCAGCAGTGCAATGGGGTGGCGGCCTTTACTTAATCTACTTAGGCGTGGATGCCTTGCGGAAACGGAATGAACATAGCAACGAAATGCTCGAAGCCGGTTCTGCAGTAGCACCATCGACTATGCGAACAATTCGAGATGGATTTGTCGTAGGGCTGCTAAATCCAAAAGGGATCGTCTTTAATGCTGCTGTCACTCCACAATTTATCGACCGAGGTGATGGAAAAGTAATTTTTCAACTAATACTTCTTGGTGCGGTATTTTCGCTACTGGCACTAGTGCTAGACGGCACATGGGGGCTTCTCGCTGGGACTGCGCGAAATTGGTTGGCTACAAATGTGCAACGAATTGTATTTTTACGAAGCGCGGGTGGCGTTGTAATGATTATTCTTGGCGTGCTCGTTTTGATTCAGATTTAATGAACTTCTGGCGCTACTCGCTCTCCTCGTCGATCTCTTCGCCTTTCTGTAAAAGCTCTTTCGCGCGCGTGGCATAAATATCAACATATTCCTGGCCGCTCAAGCTTTGGATCTCTTTCATAATTGAATCGGTGATGCTTCGCAGCACGAATGGATCTGCTGGGTCTCCGTAATCTTTGAAATTCATTGGCTTACCGAAGTAAATTCCGACGCGCATAATCTTAGGAAATACTTTTCCTGTAGGTTGAATCTTCTCGGTGTTGATCATCGCAACTGGAACTACCGTCGCGCCAGACTCGATGGCAAGTCGCGCGATGCCGGTGCGCCCTCGATACAGGCGGCCATCAGGTGAGCGTGTACCTTCAGGATAAATTCCAATGCACTCACCCTTTTCAAGTAATGCAACTCCCGTTCGTACTGCAGCTTCGCTTGCGCGGCCGCCGGATCGATCCACTGGAACTTGTCCGAGCGCAATAAATGACAACTTCTTGATAAGACCTTTAAGACCTGGCTGCGTGAAGTACTCCTGCTTGGCAAGAAATGTGACCTTGCGTGAAACAACTAGAGGCATAAATATCGAATCGCTAAAGGAGAGGTGGTTTGAGGCAATGATTACTGGTCCTGAACCCGGCACTGAATCTAAGCCACGGACTTTTGGTCGAAAGAGTAAGAGCAGAATCGGGCTGAGAAAAGATTTGAGTAGTCGGTAAGGCATCAGCCACGCGCCAAATCTGCAACCCCGATGAGTCCAGCATCATTACCAAGTGATGCAGCAACAAGTGGTGGCAGCGAATGGCCGGAGAAAGATGCGTTTCGCCGGAGCGATTCACGCGCTGGTGAAATCAAAATCTCGCCGGCTTCAGACACTCCGCCTCCTAAAATGATCAGATCTGGATCGAGGGTAACTACCAGAGATGCAAGGCCAAGCCCCAACCACTCCCCGGTAATCTTAAATGCGGTAGTAGCAATGCGATCACCATCGTGAGCTGCTGCGGCGATATGTTTTCCGGTGAGTCCAGAAAGAGTTCCATCCCCGTAGCGCAGCAATTCAAAGGCTCGCTCAGGCGCTGCCGCAATGGATTCCTCTACATGGCGCATCAGTGCAGGTCCAGCGCAATACTGTTCAAAACATCCGCGCGCACCGCACCCGCAGAGCGGTCCACTTGCGTTTAGGCGCATATGCCCAAACTCTGCAGCCGTTCCATGCGCACCACGAAAAAGTTCCCCATTGGTGATCAATCCGCCACCTAACCCTGTTCCCAGAATTAAGAAGATCATGTTTCGCGAATCTCGCCCCGCGCCATATCGATACTCGCCCCAGCATGCAGCGTTGGCATCATTTTCAACAATAACTCGAGCGCCAATTAGTGGCTCAAGTTCCTCTGCAAGATTTACGCCAGTCCACCCTGCGATATTGGTTGCGGCAAGCATGCGCTCGCGATCAGCTGAAACGAAACCCGCAGCCGACAAGCCAATCTTGGAAATCTTCTCGCGAGTGTCTTCTTGTAATTGGTGAACGAGTTCTGCAACAAGGGCAGTGAGTGCGCTGCCACCTTCACGAGGTGTTTCTCGACGCAATCGCGCGATTACGCGTCCATCATCATCGACGACTCCGCCAAGTAATTTCGTACCACCAACATCGATACCGATTGCCAGAGACATCAGCGCGCCTTCTTACTAACGTGACCCACCCCTCGTTAGCCCTCTACGTGAGCTTTCAGCTCTTTGAGGGTTTGATCCACGACCGCCTTCTCCGCTTTTTGGCGCATCATGTCGGGCACTGGCATGGAGAGGGCGACAGTCAAGGAGTAACTCACTTCCGTCTCATCACCGAGGCTCTTTAGCTCTTGATGGCCGTCCATTTCGGTCAATAAATCTGCGCTCTCTAAGGAGAAGGAGAGCGATGCTGGAAATGCGCTCCAGTCAAAGTTAAGTGTTGCCTCATCCCTAAGGGCTCCTGACGAGAGGGACATCTCCACCTTTGTGGGCTTGATGTCATCGCCTGCAATAACTTTCACTGCCTTCATAGAACTCGACCAGCTCGGGTATGTACCCACAGCGGCAATTGCCTGCGCTACCTGATCGATTGGCGCTTCAATGATGATGGTGGAACGGGTTTGACTCATGGCGGTAAGGCTACCCTTCTCAGCGAGCGGCTGCCTACGCTAGCGTTTAGCCTGCAAGCCGTGGTTAGCAGCACCCAGTTTTGCTAATCCGGCTCGACCGAAGATTCCAGTGTCGCCATTAAGGAGCGCGCAATGAAAGAGGTCTCAGTACCGGCCCTTGTTCCCCCTGCAACCGAGGGAAACCTCACCGATCTGATTATTAATCGGGCACATTTCGAACCCGAGCGAACGATGCTCTCCCGGCCAGTTGGTGAGGGATGGCAACCGGTGAGCGCGCGAACATTAGAAGCAGAGGTGCGCGCTGTTGCAAAAGGTTTGATTGCTGCTGGAGTCAAGAGTGGAGATCGCGTTGGTTTACTCTCGCGCACTCGGTATGAGTGGACCATTATGGATTTCGCCATTTGGTTCGCCGGCGGCGTTGTTGTACCAGTTTATGAAACTTCCTCTGCCGAACAGATCCAATGGATCTTGGAAGATTCAGCGGCCGTGGCAATTGTTGTTGAAACGCCCGCACACGCGGCCCTCGTCGAAACTGTTCGTACAAAGAACTTGCAGAACGTTTGGGTGATTACAGATGATGCGCTCGCCCAGTTATCGCAGAGCGGAACTGGTGTATCTGATGATCAAGTAACTGAGCGTCGCAATTCGCTCCGTCCAGAAACCCTTGCAACTTTGATTTACACATCAGGAACCACTGGCAAACCAAAGGGCGTGCAACTCACGCATGCCAACTTCCTCTCTGAATGTGGCAACGTCGTCGAAGGCGCCTCAGATCTCTTCTTAAGACCGAATGGTTCAACGTTGCTCTTCTTGCCACTTGCCCACGTCTTTGGTCGCATGATTGAAATCGGTGCGATTCGCGCCGGGCTTCATCTTGCACATTGCAGCGATCCAGTGGGTCGTTTAATGGCAGATCTTGCTAGTTTCAAACCGAACTTCGTGCTCTCTGTGCCGCGCATTTTTGAGAAAATCTATAACGGCGCAGAAGCAAAAGCTGATGCTGCAGGAAAAGGAAAGATCTTCCGCAAAGCAGCAAATGTTGCTATTTCGTACAGCGAGGGTATGCAAAACGGCCACATCTCTCCCGGCCTTCGAGTGCAACATGCGCTCTTTGACAAGCTTGTCTACAGCAAAATTCGCCACATCATGGGCGGAAATGTCGATGCTGCAATCTCTGGTGGAGCTCCTTTGGGAGAACGGCTCGGTCATTTCTTCCGAGGCGCAGGTGTACGCGTCCTTGAAGGGTACGGACTTACTGAAACTACTGCGGGTGCAACGCTTAACCTAACCTCATCGGTCAAGATTGGTTCGGTAGGTCGGCCAATTCCGGGTACCACCATCAAAATCGATGATGATGGCGAGGTATTAATCAAAGGCCCAATCGTGATGAATGGATACTGGCAGAACGACGCAGCCAATCGCGAAGTCTTTACCTCAGATGGATATTTCCGTTCGGGAGATCTCGGTCGTCTCGATGAAAATGGATTTTTGTACATCGTCGGTCGCAAGAAAGAGCTAATTGTTACCTCTGGTGGTAAGAATGTAGCGCCAGCAGTTCTTGAAGATCGCCTGCGCTCTCACCCGCTTGTCAGCCAGTGCATGGTTGTTGGCGATAACAAGCCGTACATCGCAGCGCTGGTCACCATCGACCCAGATGCTGTAAAAGTTTGGGCTGC
>CAMAPN010000016.1 GCA_945860275.1 Bifidobacterium breve | reverse complement strand
ATTCACCAGTTCTAAAAGTCACTTACAAAGTTGAAGCAACACGTGTTGAACAGCGCACCGACTTTGACCGTTTAGTTCTTGATGTAGAAACCAAGCGCTCAATGGAACCACGTGATGCAATGGCCTCTGCCGGAAAGACACTTGTTGAGTTATTTGGTCTGGCTCGCGAGTTAAATCTTGGTGCAGAAGGAATTGAAATTGGACCATCCATCACTGATGCGGCACTTGCTGCAGATCTTGCTCTTCCAATCGAAGATCTAGATCTAACAGTGCGCTCATACAACTGCTTGAAGCGTGAAGGAATCCACACAGTTGGTGAATTGGTAAGTCGAAGCGAGGCAGATCTTCTCGATATTCGTAATTTCGGTTCGAAGTCAATCGATGAGGTCAAGGCGAAGCTTGTCTCGATGGGTCTACAACTCAAAGACAGCCCAATTGGATTCGACCCAACACTTTCGCCTGGATATCACGACAATGGTGATGATTTCGGTGACGATGAGTTTTATGCGGTTGAGCCAGTCGAGCCACGCGCTGAAGAAGAAAGAGAGTAGATAAATGCCAAAGCCAAGTAAAGGTCCACGCCTTGGTAGTGGTCCCGCGCATGAGCGCCTCCTTCTAGGAACGCTCGCTACTCAATTAATCAAGCACGGCAAGATTGAGACCACACTCGTGCGCGCAAAGCGACTTCGACCATATGTCGAGAAGCTCATCACCGCTGGCAAAAAGGGTGATCTCGCTGCACGTCGTCGCGTCATGAAGGTCATCACTGAAAAGGGTGCAGTTCACTCGCTTTTCACTGAGATCGGTCCACGTTTCGCGCAGCGCAATGGTGGTTACACCCGAATCACCAAGATCGGAATTCGCAAAGGCGATGCTGCTGACATGGCAGTCATCGAGATCATTGCTGAGGGAACGCCAGATAAGAAGAAGGTTCTCTCTCAGGCAGAGGCAATCGCCAAGCGCGCAGCTAAGGCGGAGAGCACTAAGAAGGCAGCCGCAGCTCGAGTCGCTGATCGAAGTGCAGCTCGCGCCAAGGTTGCAGAACGAATCGCTTCTCGCGCAGCAGCTCCAGTAGCTACTGCGAAGAAGAGCTCTAAGAAGGCATCTGATGAGGATGCCACTGAGAGCGCCTCATTAGAAGAGAGCGCACCTTCAGCGAAGAAGAGCGCAACAAAGGCTCCTGCAAAGAAAGCTGCAGCGAAGAAAGCTCCTGCCAAAAAGGCCGCAAAGAAGGCTCCTGCAAAGGCTGCTGATTCGAAGAAGAGCTCGAAGTAGTACCAGGCAACACACACGCTACTTCGTCAATAGTTACCGTGTCAGAACCCGTCCTCGAAAGCGCGGACGGGTTCTCGCGTATTCGGGTGGATTGCCAATACGACGGCACGAATTTCTCTGGTTGGTCGATTCAACCAGATAGACGCAGCGTGCAAGGTGTCATCGAAGATGTCTTTTCCCGAGTTCTCGATTACGAGATAACAACAACAGTTGCAGGACGTACTGATGCTGGCGTTCATGCACTTGGTCAAGTTTTCCATTTTGATCTTCCGGAGAATCTCCACGCCAACTGGAGCCTTGATTCACTTCTCTACATTGCCAATCGAATTCTCACCTCTGAAATCCGTATCATCGCAATCACTGCAATTTCGAAAGATTTCCATGCTCGATACAGCGCGCTCCGCCGACGATATCGCTACCAATTACTCGACAATGCCCGAACGCTCAATCCTTTAGATCGAGTAGCAACGGCGAGCTATCACCGCCCACTTGATGAGGAGCGCATGAATGCGGCGAGCGCACTGCTTCTTGGTGAGCATGATTTCGCAGCCTTCTGCAGAGCGCGCGAAGGGACAACGACCATTCGCCACCTGGAAACATTTTCATGGACGCGAGATGTCAGTCGACCAGCTAACGGAGCGTTGTGCGCGACGATCGTGGCGGATGCCTTCTGTCACAACATGGTTCGTTCGCTCGTCGGGGCGATGATGATGGTCGGAGATGGGCGGTGGACCCCCGAGAAGCCGGCAGAGATTCTCCGCTCGAAGCAGCGGCATAGCCATATCGCACCTGCAGCCGGCCTCACCTTGATCGAGGTGGAGTACCCGCCGGCCAGTGAGTATGGGCAACGGGCTCGACGAGTCACGGCAGAATCCACTCGCCCCGTTAACCGGGTTCCGGGGAGCTGATTTTCCGCGATTTTGACCGGCTTGGGCCATGGCAGGTACCCTCTACCTCTTGCTACCTCGTGCCTGGTGGCGCCTCTAACGCGCCGGGTAATGAGTAAGAGCAGTTTTCACAGAAGTTTAAGTAGACCGAGTAGCCCTAATAGAGAGTAAGTGAGGTTGGCGTGCGTACAGCGAGCCCAAAGGCGTCTGAGATTACGCGTACCTGGCACATCATTGATGCCAAGGACGTTGTGTTGGGCCGTCTAGCAACCCATGCAGCTGCGCTTCTTCGCGGCAAGCATAAGCCGACTTTTGCCCCCCACATGGATACCGGTGATTTCGTTATCGTCATCAATGCAGGTGAAATCGCACTTACCGGTTCTAAGAACGCTAACAAAATGGCGTTCCGTCACTCAGGTTATCCAGGCGGTCTTACTGCGACTACCTATGCAGACATGATGGCAACACATCCAACTCGTGCAGTAGAGAAGGCGATTCGTGGCATGTTGCCAAAGAATTCACTCGGTCGCGCTCAGATCACAAAATTAAAAGTCTATGCAGGTGCTGAACATCCACACGCTGCACAGAATCCAGTTCCTTTTTCCATCAACCAAGTTTCCCAAATTTCCTGATAGGTGCGTGCAATGTCTGATTTCTCCAATGTAGATGTCACTCTCGACGATGATTTCGAGACTCCTACAAGCTATTCATCGAGCACCCCTGCACCTGCGACTAATCGCGCAGCAATCACTGCACCTGGCGCTGGCGTTGGTCGACGTAAAGAGGCAATTGCACGCGTTCGTCTCGTCCCGGGAACAGGAAAGTGGAGCCTTAATGGTCGCCCACTCGATGTTTACTTCCCAAATAAAGTTCACCAACAATTGGTATCAGAGCCATTCCGCACCGTCGGTGTCGATGGAAATTACGATGTCATTGCGCTGATTAATGGTGGCGGTGTCTCTGGCCAAGCTGGAGCCCTTCGCCTTGGCGTTGCTCGCGCACTTAACGCGATTGACGTGGATGCACACCGACCTTCGTTGAAGAAGGCAGGCTTTTTGACTCGTGATGCACGCGTTATTGAGCGCAAGAAGTACGGCCTCAAGAAGGCACGTAAGCGTTCGCAGTACAGCAAGCGTTAAAGCGCTGTAAGCACAGTAGCATCGCGCATATGGCGCTCTTCGGAACCGATGGTATCCGTGGACGTTTTGGCGAATTGCTCACCACAGATCTCGCAGAGCGGGTGGCTTTTGCTGCCGGTCGCTTCATTCCAGCGCACTCTAAAGTGCTCATTGGTCGCGATCCCCGAAGCTCTGGAGCGCTCCTTGAGAACGCAATAAGTGCAGGATTCACACAAGCTGGCCATGATGTCATTCGCATCGGAATAATTCCCACTCCAGGTCTGGCGTTTCTTACCTTAGAGCCGGGTGTGGCACTTGGCGTGATGATCACCGCTTCACACAACCCTGCTGAAGATAATGGAATAAAGATATTTGGCCATGATGGGATGAAGATTCCCGATCAACTCGAAGTAGAGATTGAAACGTGGGTTAACTCAGCGGAGAAAGTTGAACCTGTTGCAGAAAGTAAACTTGGGAAAAGTAGCGCTGATGCAGCGGCAATTGCGCGGTATATAACACACCTTAAATCCTCCATCGACGTCTCACTTTCGGGGCTCACTCTAATTCTTGATTGTGCAAATGGATCGGCATCTCATGTTGCGCCACAAATCTTGCGAGATTTAGGTGCGACTGTTCAGGTAATCGGAGGAGAGCCAAACGGAGTAAACATTAATTCGGGCGTTGGGTCAACTCATTTAGAAGTGCTGCAGAGCGCAATGCGCAATTCTGGAGCGGATCTTGGAATAGCACACGATGGAGATGCCGATCGTGCACTCCTCGTTGATAACCAAGGAAATATTATTGATGGCGATGTAATTCTAGCCGCGCTTGCGCTATCTATGTCGGCAACTGGCAAGTTGAAAAAGAACACAGTTGTCACGACGGTCATGAGCAACTTGGGTTTTCATAAGAAGATGGCAGAAGCTGGAATTGCTGTGGAGATAACAAGCGTGGGCGACCGGTATGTACTTGAACGAATTAATGAGGCAGGTTTATCTCTTGGTGGTGAACAATCTGGCCATGTAATTATCAGAGAATTAGCGACAACAGGTGATGGCATTCTCACCGCTCTGGCTATTTTGGCTCTTATTAAAAAAGGAACTTGTGCAGCAGAATCGCTGGCGGGTACCTTCACTCACTTTCCACAAGTGCTAGTGAATGTGCCAGTCATCGATAAGGTGCGAGCGCTAGCAGATGTTGATGTCTGCACCGCAATAAGTGATGCTGAGAAATCGCTGGGCGAGAGTGGTCGCATTCTGGTTCGTGCTTCAGGAACTGAGGAGCTAGTGAGGGTAATGGCAGAGGCCGATACTATTGAGCGCGCAGAGAAAGCTGTAGCATCCATCGTTCACATTGTGAGCGCTCGATATAAGGCGAAATAAGAGCCCCATAACTGCTGGAGAAAAAGGGAGCGGGTAACGCAACAATGTGTGGAATTGTCGGATACACCGGAGATTCCAACGCAACAATTCCGCTACTCGAAGGATTAGCTCGACTTGAATATCGTGGCTACGACTCCGCAGGAATTTCCATCCTTGCCGATGGGAAGATCACTACCGCGAAGCGAGCAGGAAAATTAGCCGTCTTAGTCGCCGCACTCAAAGAGAAATCTCTTCCCAATGGTCAGGTTGGTATTGGACATACCCGATGGGCAACCCATGGGTCGCCAATTGATCGCAATGCACATCCACACCTTGACCCGGATGGCAAAGTTGCGTTGATTCATAATGGAATTATTGAGAATTATCACTCATTAAAAGTAGCGTTAGAGAATCAGGGTCATGATTTTAGTTCTGATACCGATTCTGAAGTTGTTGCCCATCTTTTGGGAGCTGAATATTCACGAGTAAACGATTTAACTGCTGCGATGGAAAAAGTCTGCAAGCAATTACAAGGAAACTTCTCGCTTGTTGCAATTGCAGTTGACTCTCCAGGCACACTTGTTGGTGCGCGCCGGAACTCACCATTAGTTGTTGGCTTGGGCGATGGCGCTAATTTCCTCGCTTCAGATGTAGCTGCATTTATCTCCTTCACAAGGCGTGCATTGGAGATTGGTCAGAATCAAATAGTGACTCTTACTGCCTCAAGTTATTCGATCACCAACTTTGATGGCGAAGCCCAGAATGCGCGCGAATTCGAAGTGACTTGGGATGCCAGCGCTGCTGAGAAGAATGGCTTCCCGCACTTCATGGCGAAAGAGATCATGGAACAACCTAAGGCACTGGCTGATTGTCTGCTGGGTCGAATCGATGAGAAAGGACAGTTAGCGCTCAACGAGGTTCGGGTAAGTGATGATGAATTAAGAGATATTGAGAAGATCATCATCATTGGCTGTGGTTCTGCATTTCATGCAGGCATGATCGCAAAATATGGAATTGAACATTGGTCACGTATCCCAGTTGAAGTGGAATTAGCATCAGAATTTCGTTATCGAGATCCGATTATCACGCGGAATACTCTCGTACTTGCAATCTCCCAATCGGGCGAGACCATGGATACTTTGATGGCTCTTCGTCATGCCAAGGAACAGCGAGCGAAAGTCATTTCAATCTGCAACACCCATGGCGCTTCGATTCCTCGAGAGTCTGACGGAGTGGTCTACACCCAGGCCGGACCAGAAATTGCTGTTGCGTCAACGAAAGCTTTCTTAACCCAGATTGTGGCGGCATACCTCGTTGGTTTGTATCTCGCACAAGTTCGAGGAATTAAGTTCGTTGATGAAGTTCGTGACATTCTCGAAGAGCTCGACGAGATGCCAACGAAAATCGAGAGATATTTGGAGACATCAGAGCGACTTAAAGAACTTGCTGAAGAGTTTCAGAGCGCACAATCAATTCTCTTCCTCGGTAGGCATGTCGGATATCCGGTTGCGCTAGAGGGCGCCCTAAAGTTAAAAGAACTTGCATATATGCATGCCGAAGGTTTTGCCGCAGGTGAATTAAAACATGGTCCTATTGCACTCATCGAAGAGGGCACGCCAGTGTTGGTCGTTATGCCGAGTCCACATAGTCCGCTACATGACAAGATGCTCAGTAATGTGCAGGAAATTCAAGCGCGTGGTGCGCGAGCCATCATCATTGCTTCCGAGAGCGATTTAGCAATTGCCGATCCGCGAGCGATTCGAATTCCCGATGCCCCCGTGCTTTTTCAGCCATTACTGGCGGTGCTTCCGTTACAGCTCTTCGCCTATGAGTCGGCTGTCATTCGCGGATATGATGTAGATCAGCCAAGGAACTTGGCAAAGTCTGTGACGGTTGAATAAATGAAACATTTAGAACGTTCAGTTTCCTCGTTGATTCGTAATGCCGCCATTGCAATGGGCGCGTTTATTTACATTACCTTTGATGTTCTACATAGCGGACCCTTAACAGAACTCGACGCCACGATTGCGCGCTGGCAGCGCCCTAATCTTCCAGCGTGGGGCGATTGGGTCATCTACAACCTCGACCATTTAGGGTTACGTGGTTTGACTGCGCTTTTCCTTCTGTCGCTATCCATTTATTTGGGAAGAAAGTTCAGAACGTGGCGGCCGGTTAATCTTTCCATCGTTTCGCTTTTGGCATTGAATTTAGTAGTGGGGCTGGCCAAGCTCGAATTTGGTAGAACTAAACCGAAATTGCAAATAGACCTACTCGATGCAGGTGGCATGTCGTATCCAAGTGGGCATGCTTCGAATGCAATCCTCACTTGGGGGCTATTTGCATATCTGGCAGTGAAGTACTCAGCGCCAAGTCGATTGAGAACTCAGACTGCAACATGGTCAGTCGCGGCAACTACCTTGTTGGTGGTGCTGGTCTCCCTCTTTCGCAATACCCATTGGCTCTCTGATCTCATCGGTGGGGTCAGTATCGGTACAGCGCTACTTATGCTTATTGTTGCGGTAGATCGTTTGGTGTCATCAAGTCGCACTCGCTCGCCACTTTCGACCGAGGAGGTCCGCTCGTGATCAAAGGAATCGGTGTCGACGTGGTGGAGATATCCCGTTTCGCAGAATCTTTGGCGAGAACACCAGGTTTGCGCGAACGCCTTTTCACCGAAAGCGAATTAGCAATCGCTGAGGAGACGCACCCGTCCTTTCTTGCTGGTCGATTCGCAGCAAAAGAAGCCCTTGCGAAGGCGCTTGGCGTCCCAGACGGACTTGCGTGGCACGATGTCAATGTTCATCGCGCGGATAATGGTGCGCCAATCATGATCTTGAACGGAATTGCAAAGCAGCGAGCTGGAGCTGGAAAAATTCACCTTTCGATTTCCCACGATGGCCCTGTTGTAGTCGCAATGATCGTGATTGAGAACGCACGTGGCTGAACCAATCTTTAGTGCAACTATCGATTATGAGCAGATAACACGAAATGCTCGTTCGATTATCGCGGCAACCAATGTTCCCCTTATGGCGGTAGTAAAAGCTGATGGTTATGGACATGGCTTAGTTGAATCAGCACGGGCTGCGCTTGCTGGAGGAGCAACCTATGTAGGCGTTGCATTCATTGAAGAGGCAATCACATTACGAGATGCTGGAATTACCGCGCCTATTCTTGCCTGGCTCACGCCACCAACAGCAGATTTCACACGAGCGTTGGACTTTACGATTGACCTTTCGATCTCTTCTTTCGATCAATTAACAGCGCTTTTATCTGCAAGTGAAATAACTGGTGTAGTCCCGCGCGTACACCTCAAAGTGGATACCGGCATGACGCGGTCAGGTGCGCTCGATGAATTTCCAGAACTTGTCAGCACAATTGGTGAGTTGATTGATGAAGACAAGTTGAAGTTGGTAGGCACTTGGTCGCACTTAGCGTGTGCGGATGAACCTGACCATCCGTTGAATCGAGAGCAGCGCGAGCGATTTCTGGCAGCGCTTGATTACATGGCAAGTGAAGGAATTGATCCTGGCATCAGGCACTTAGCAAATTCCGGCGCGGTGATGCATTTTCCTGATTTTCGTTTCGATATGGTGCGCTCTGGTCTTTTGCTCTACGGATATTTTCCAGGCGGTGCAGCAAGTAATCACTTCTCAGTAGCGCCAGCGATGGAGTTGAGCGCCGATGTTGCGTTAGTAAAACGGGTACCTGCTGGAGCAAGCGTTGGCTATGGCGCAAGGGTTCGTTTAACGGAAGATAGATATATTGCGCTGCTACCAATGGGTTATGCAGATGGAATCCCAAGAAACCTTAAGACTCCTATCGAAGTGTTCATTGCGGGTCAGCGCTATCCACTTATAGGACGAGTATCGATGGACCAGGTAACTGTGGATCTTGGCTCCGACACAACGGTCAAAGCTGGTGATCGAGCAATTTTCTTTGGCGGTAATGGCGCTAGTAGCGCGGATGATTGGGCGAAAGCAGCCGGCACTATTTCCTATGAGATTCTTTCGAGAATCGGGGGCAGGGTGCCTAGGCTCGCCGGGAGAATTAATCCATACTAATCTTCGCGGAAAAGCGTAATCCTTGATGAGCGTTACTTCGGAAATAGGGAGCGGGTGCACAGTGTCCACGCTGTTGAGCGTTGCTCAGGTAAATGTTACGTTCGGTGGATTACGCGCTCTTAAAGATGTGTATGTGGATTTGCACGAAAATGAAGTCGTCGGATTAATTGGACCTAATGGCGCTGGCAAGACAACTTTGCTCAATGCGATGTCCGGCTTGGTTAAGCCCAACTCTGGAACATTTGCTCTTTACGGAAAGAATGAAGATTGGCCAAGGCCACATGAGTTAGTCGACCACGGCATCAGCAGAACATTGCAAGGGGTAGGGCTCTTCCCCGATTTAACTGTGCTAGAGAATGTCATGATTGGCGCACATAAGTTTGCTCGGGCAGGACTTGGTCGGGCTTTGCTCGGACGTACTGCAAAAGATGAACGCGTGCTTCGCGAACGCGCGCTCTTGGCATTAGAACGCGTGTATGCCGGAGGGTTGGCGGATCGGCGAGCAGATACGTTGGCTTACCCGGAGACCAAACGAGTAGCAATTGCTCGTGCACTGATTTCAGAACCGAAAATTCTCCTACTCGATGAACCAGCTGGTGGTCTAGGCAAAGAAGACATTGATTGGCTTGGCTTACTCATAAAGAACTTACGTCGAGAATGTTCGATTATCTTGGTCGAACACCACATGGACGTTGTGATGGCCGTGTGCGAACGATTGCACGTATTAGATTTTGGTGAGGTGATCGCAAGCGGGAGCGCTGAAAAAGTTCGACAAGATCCTGCAGTGATTGCGGCCTATCTCGGCACGGCAGCGAGCGAATTATGACTCTTCGAGTTCGCGGTTTAACAATTGATCATGGCGCAATTCGCGCAATATCGAACGCGACCTTCAACGTTCCGCGAGGGTCAATCACTGCAATCATTGGCGCAAATGGCGCGGGTAAATCCACGCTCCTTCGAACCATCTCAGGGCTCAAGCGCGCGACAACTGGAAGTATCTTGTGGGATGAGATTTCACTTGAGCACTTGCAGACTGAACAGATTGTGCGACGAGGAATTATTCATGTTCCCGAGGGGCGCTCTGTCGTCACTGAATTGACCGTCCATGAAAATCTGATGCTTGGGGGAGTGTGGCGACTTCGCGCACAGAAGGAAGATGTCGCTGCTGCAATCGAAGAGGTGTATCAACTCTTTCCTCGATTAAATGAGCGCAAGAAGCAACGAGCCGACACGCTCTCAGGTGGCGAGCGACAAATGTTGGCAATTGGTCGCGGATTGATTGCGCGCCCACAATTACTGCTCCTTGATGAACCATCGCTTGGTCTTGCCCCATTAGTAGTGGAGCAGATTTTTCACACGCTTTCTGAGTTACAAGGAAAAACTGGAATGACAATCCTGCTTGTCGAACAGAATGCGATGAGCGCGCTTCGGATTGCCTCTCAAGGAATAGTTTTAGATCAGGGACGCGTAGTGATTGCCGATAATGCTCGAGCAATCATGAATGACACGGCGCTTCGCCATGCCTACTTGGGCTACTGAGAAGAGGTGGGTGCGATGAATCTAATTAATACGCTAATTGCCGGAGTAAGTATTGGTGCAATCTACAGCCTCATTGCCTTCGCTCTGATTCTAGTTTGGCGCAGTACTCGCGTCGTTAATTTTGCTCAGGCTGGGCAAGCGGCATTCTCTACGTATGTTGGCCTGAGCTTCGAGAAAGCGTTTAATAATTTCTGGCTAGCGCTACTGGCGGCGATCATCGCCGGTGTTCTTGTGGGGGCGTTCGTTGAAGTGGTGATTGTCCGTTTTATCGTCAAGCGCGCGACATCTGCAGCGACTGTCACTGTTGCACCTGTGATTGCGATGTTAGGTCTACTTGGAATCTTCCAAGGAGTGATGGGTTTGATTTGGGGTGGCGAATACCAAGCTTATCCGACCGCTTTTTCTCGTGATGGCCTGACTATTAACGGTAGCCAGATTCCATTCTCACAGAATGACCTTTTCGTGTTATTGACGGTTGTTGCTGCGATGTCTGTAGCGGCACTTATCTTTCAGAAGACGAGTTTGGGATTAGCGATGCGTGCTGCTGCATTCGCACCTGAAGTAACGCGACTATCTGGAATTCGAGTAAGTCGCATCCGGACTCTAGGGTGGGCATTTGCAGGTGGCGCCGGCGGTCTAGCCGGAGTTCTTGTTGCGCCAACGACATTTATCGCACCGAACTCGTTTGATCTGCTCTTAGTCTTTGGTTTCACTGCAGCGGTAATTGGGGGGCTCGATAGTTTGATCGGCGGCGTGCTTGGTGGGTTGGCGCTTGGTATCGGATTATCTGTTGTCACGGGATATCTCGGTGGTTCTTACACCTTTATGACCGCGTTCGTTCTTCTGATTGTGGTACTCCTGATCCGTCCACAAGGAATACTGGGAGCGCGAGGTGCTCGTCGTGCGTAGTTCACATAAGCCAAGCGCCACAAAGCGAACCATTCTTGCGCTCATCGTTGGAATCATTCTCTTTGTCGGAAGTAACTTCATCGACGAGTACCGCATATTCCAAGGTGCACAAGTTGCTGCATACCTTGTTGGCATTGTCTCCATCGTGTTACTCACTGGGTATTCAGGACAGATCACGCTCGGTCAAGGCGCTTTCATGGCTGTTGGTTCTTACTCGGCAGCGCTTGCGGTTCAAGAATTTGGATTACCTATCTGGATTACATTTTTTATTGCAGTACTAGCAGCCGCGCTCTTTGGTGCGATTATCGGAATCTCCGCTGGTCGATTGAGTGGTCCATATCTTGCAGGCGCCACACTTGCATTCGCTGTTGGTATTCCTGCGTTAGCCAATGCAATTCCGATTCTTGGTGGCGAGCAGGGATTGAGTTTTGATATTGGCTATGCACCTGGCAAATATGCAGACACAGTCTCACCATATAAATGGTTGTTTTGGATTTGTGCGTTATGCGCAATCATCGCTGTAGTCATCGCTGTGAACATCACCTCAAGTGGGCTTGGTCGACAGTGGCGAGCGGTGCGGGCGCATGAGACCGCTGCTGCGCTCTGCGGTATAAATCCCGCGCGGAGCAAAGTAATGGCGTTCACAGTGAGCTCTGGTTTCGCAGGCCTTGCCGGTGTTTCGTTCTCTGCGACAGTAGGTTTGGTATCGCCATCAGGATTCACGTTGGCGCTCTCATTTCTGTTGCTTACCGGTGCGATCTTGGGCGGTATCTCGCATATTTCGGGCGCCCTTGGCGGTGCGATTATCGTGGTCATCATCCCGACCGTCTTTGAGAGTTGGACCGAAGAGGCCTCACTGGGCGTTGCCACCTATTTGCCAGGCATCATTGTGAGCGCGCTCCTACTGCTGAGCATCGCGCTGGCCCCGGAAGGCCCCTCCGAGGCGCTCCATAAACTCCGCCGCAAGCACTGATCGGGCGCCCGGAATATCCCGGAATTCGGCGAGATACTCAGGGTTTTCTCGGGTAAAGGTTGGATAACAAACCTACTTGTACTGGGTCTGCCGGGGTAGAGGTAGGTAGGCTCAGAACCCCATACCCGCTCTAAAACCTAGGGCTGGGCTGAAAGAAAGTCACGAATGGAAGGACATCCATGATTCGCGCACTTAAGAAACGAATCCTCGCAGGAGTATCACTACTTGCTGTCACTGGACTCGTCGTTTCTGGTATTCCTGCGCAAGGCGCAGCAACGCCAGGTGTAACGAAGGACACAATCACTCTCGGAATGAGCAGCGCGCAAAGCGGTGCGGCATCTCCTGGTTACAACAAAGTCGGACCTGCGATGCGGGCCTACTTCAATTACATCAATGAGAAGGGCGGCGTCTACGGTCGCAAGATCGAGCTCAAGCTCGAGGACGATAAGTACGTTCCGACAAACGCCGTCAACAAAGTGAATAAGTTAATTTTGCGCGACAAGGTATTCGCTCTCGTTGGAAATCTTGGCACTGCAACGCACACTGCTGCGTTGAAGAAGACTCCAATCATCAAGCAGAGCGTGCCAGATCTCTTTGTGAACACTGGATACAGTGGATTTGCTAATCCAAAGAAGTACCCAACAACATTCATGTATCTACCTTCCTACATCATGGAAGCAAAGATCATGGCGAAGTACATCAAGGATAAGTTCCCAGACAAGAAGGTCGGCATCCTTTATCAGGATGATGATTTCGGTAAAGATGGACTTGCCGGTTTCAAAGCGGGTGGCTTAACTTTCGTAGCGGGTGGAACGCAGAAGTACGCTTCGCTCTCACAGGCAACTGTGGGTCTTACTGCGCAGATGACCGCGCTCAAGAGTTCTGGCGCTGAAGTAATCATTCTCTTTGGTGTCACTAGCGCAACAGCTGTCGCAATGCGCACCGCTGCCGGACTTGGGTATGGCACCACATGGGGCCCACAATTCATTATGGGTTCTGTTGGAGCTGATCCAACAACTCTTCTGACTCTCGCAGGTGCAACCACACCAGCTCTTCAGGCAGCAACGCTTCGTTCTCTAACCGGCGCGCTAAGCCTCTCCTTCCTCCCAGCAGCGACTGACACTGAGGATGAGTACGTGAAGAAGTTCATTGAAATCAACACCACATATAACAAGGGTGTTCCATGGGATAACAACGTACTCGTGGGAATGAACCAAGCGCTGCTCATCGTGCAAGCACTTCGTGCAGCAGGCGAGAATCCAACTCGAGCTTCTCTAATTTCAGCGCTTAAGAGCAAGGGTGGAACTTTTGCTTCAGCTGGTTACTCCAAGCTTGAGAGTGCTAACAATGTCGGATACACCGGATACTGGGTGGGGCGTTACAACTCCACTGGCGTAATCGCTCCTGTTGATGGCGGAAAGCCTGTTGTCTACACAACAGATTCCAGCACTGCTAATGGCGATGTAGCCGTATCCACCTTCACTCGCCCAGCAATGCCTGCTGACGGCGTCCCAACTAATAAGTAAGCGAAAGAAAAGGAGAATAAGAAATGAGACTTACTCTTAATAAGACTCGCCGCAACATGGCGCTCCTTCTCTCGGTAGCGCTTATTGGAGCGGTCCTCGGTTTCCCAACGGCAGCAACTGCGGCTGATCCGACATGTACTACTGCAGCTGCAGTAACTACATGTACAGGTGAAACAAGCGATACCGCTAAATATGAAGTTCGTGTTCCAGATGATTTCAATGGAACGCTTCTACTTTGGTCACATGGATACACCTATGTAGCGAAGATCCCTGCTCAAATTCCACTACTTGGTGGTGCAGGAAATGATCTCCGCGCAACGATTGCACCGGGCGCACCAGATTCCATGGTAACTGCAAATGCACTCCTTAATCAGGGCTACGCACTTGCCGGTTCCGGCTTTGCTGTCCCTGGCTGGAACGCTGAGTCTGCAGTCAAGACAAATGTTGAACTTTTGGGAATCGTTAAGAAGAAGTTTCCAAAAATCAAGCGCACCGTTGCATGGGGATCCTCACTTGGTGGCACCATCACACAACGTCTCGCTGAGACCAATCCAAAGTTAATTGATGCCGCACTTCCTGTGATGGCGTTCAATAACCTCGATAAGGTCACTGGCAGCAACGGCGGATATGGCACCGATGCGGTCTGGCTCTTCAAGATGTTCTTTGATCCAACCATCAAGGGCTTCGGGTACACCGCTGGTCCTGCTGGATTTGGTGAAGCAGCTGTAGATTTCGGCAAAGTACTTGCCGCTGTTGTTGCAATTCAAGGTGGCCTCACTAAATCAGGTGCCGATACTTGGCCAGCAACAGCAACGCTCGTTCCAGCAGCTGTAAAAGCAGCGTTACCTGCGCGTAGCGCTCTTTTGATGGTGGGACTTCTCTCCGGAATGCCAATGCGAAGCACAAGCTTTGATGGCGTGACCGGTACTCCGATTGATACCTCCAGCATTGCAGCAGCGAGCGCATCAACTTCGGCAGCAACTGGCTTCTCACTTGCAGTGCAACCAGCACTTGCAGTTGCTGAGAACATGGTCAACATTGCTGGCTTCGCAACCTTTGCTCGTTTCGACCTAGAGTCACAGGTTGGTAATAAGAACTTCGCAGATAACCAGAAGACTAATTACGCAGCGAAGCTCTCCGAAGAGGAAGCGGCAACGTATAACGTCGCACTCTCAGGTGAGAGTGGCATTGCAGGACTTCTCCAACTTGTAGCTGGTTTCCAAGCAGCGGCCCCGCTAAAGGGAGATGCAGATACGCTCGCTAAGTTCAAGAAGCTCGACACAATGACAGGTCAAATCAACGTTCCAACGATTGCCTTCAACAACGTTGAAGAGACCGTGGAATTCCAGCCAATGATGTCGTGGATGATTGAAAAAGCAAATGCACAGCATGCAGCTGAAGTTGCTGCCGCCAAGGCGAAGAAGAAGAAGGCGCCAGCGAAGAAATTCGCCGCCTTCTGGGGTCAGCCTCTTGATGAGTACACCGTCTTCAACGCCGATCTCACTCCTAAGCAACAAGCATTCAACGCTGGTACTGGCCACGTTCAATTCACCCAAACACAGTGGATGGACATGGTCCGTCTTGGCGATATGGCTGCTCGCTTGAAGAAACTTCCAAGCGCGGCAATCCTGCAACTCACTCGCGAGAGTGATCCAAACTGGTACCCAGCCGAAGACTTCGATGCAGATACTTTCGAATCGATCGGTTCATAACCAGCACGCAAGAAGTAAGTAAAGGGTTGGGCCTACACTTTCGGGTGTGGGCCCAACCTTTTTTCGATTTCGAGGTAAAATCGCGCGTGCGATTATTTAAACGCTTTTCACTCGCCCTAGTGGTGTTTTTTGCTTCCACTTCTTCATTAACTGCAACGGCTGCTGAAATCTATAACCCGTCAAAATTAGTTACTGCACCAGACCAATTTATCTTTACCGTTGGTTACAGCAATCCGTTTATGCATTCGACACTCAGCTTGCAGCCGCCTGCGGTTGAAGAAATTGGCGTTCGTGGTGATTGGCTTTATTGCTACTCAACGGAAGACCCCACGTGCGATTTTGCGAACGCAAAGTGGGGCCCCGATAGTAGGGGGATTCTGGGGATGTCCGTGCTCCCATATTGTGAAAGTAACGGCGCAGAGAACTGTATTGAGAACTTTGAAATTTCCTACGATGGCGAAAGTTTCTCTGGGGCTAAACATCTGAGGATGTTAGAAAGCGGTCTGACGCAAGTTGCAGATCCAAAACTCAATTATCTTGGCGGCGCCTCTGCTTCGCTCTGGGATGACTCGACAGTGAAAAATTCCAAAAATCAGTCTTACCTAACGAATGTGGTCTACTCGGTTTTCTACAGTCCAGACACAAAAAAATTCCAAGTCAGCAATATTGCATTTGGCGTAATTCCATATCGTGAAGAGGTCGGTAACTACACCGCGCCCAAAATTAATAAAGATGCGCCACCCAATTCGAGAATGGATTGGGGTGGCACTCGCGACACTACGTGGTCCGAAAATGGAAAAGCAGGATTTGCAATGGAATTCCCTAAAGATGCGCGCTATCGCCTCACGGTAAGGCTCACTAATGAGGTCACTGGTTGGTACAAGGCACGACTAAAGGATCCCCAAGTTGGAATTAGCAAATTCTCAAACACTAATAATCGAGTGATTGTTGAAGGTCAGCCCGTCTCAGTGCCTACCTTTGCTTATTCGAAGTTAAAAGGAAATTTCACCCCGCGCGAGAATAAATGGTGGCAGAACAACGGACAGGTAAATAACACCACCCCTGCCGGCGCTGATCAATCGGACATATTTGAGTATCTAGATTATTTTCGTCCGCTTGTTTCCGATAAAGCCGCTGGCTTTAACACATTATGGACAGTGAACTCCACCAATTGGGGGAATGAGAACAAGTGCCTGCAGGACTCTTCCAGGGTTGTTGGAATAGTAAGCACCAATGCAATGGGCTTTAACGGAAACTCACCAAGTTATAAAGATGGCACGCTTAATTACCAAGTAGCGGGTATGCACTACATGCCAGATGGTAAATCTCTTGTAGAAGGAACCTACGATTTGCTGATCAGAAGCGATGCAGCACGATGCTTATACGGTTTTTCCAATGCGCCAATCCAGGCAAGTATTTCCGTTACGGGCGAAGCTGATCAGAAAGTAGCTACCACAGCGATGACCGAAGGTAATGGCTGGATCAAACTCTCTGCATACGGATTCACTTTCTCTGACCCAACTATTTCGGTGAAACTTTCACAAGCAAAGGTTCAAGCTAATACTCTGGTGAAAAAGAATAAAACCATCACGTGCATCAAAGGAAAAATCAGCAAAAAAGTCTCAGGTATTTCTCCTAAGTGTCCAGCGGGATATAAGAAACGCTAAGACTTAGCGGTACCCTCTAGGCATTATGCGAAAGCACTTAGAAATCGGTTCTGCGTTGCAGATGCGAGATTTTGGGATTTCGCTTGCCGCCCAATTACGCATGGGGGATTTACTCCTCCTTGATGGCCCACTGGGGGCGGGCAAAACTTTTTTGACACAACACATACTGCGTGCACTGAATGTGCAAGGCGAAGTGACGTCACCAACTTTTGTAATGATGAAGAGTTATCAAGGTGATTTTTCAATTAATCATATTGATGCGTACCGCCTACTTGATTTGGTAAATCCACGCCAGGCATTTGAAGAGCTCGATATTGATTTCGATAGCTCAATAACAATTGTCGAGTGGGGTGCAGGTTTCGACCTTACGGGAGAAGCGCTTCACATCGGAATTGATCTTGGTGAAGGTGAGCATCGAACGCTAACCCTCGAAGGTGCAGATTCGCGCTGGGGGCAACTTCAGCTATGAAACGAGCGTTGACTATCGATACCTCTACGGCGCGAACAATTGTTGGCGTGGTGGAGAACGAGCGCGTTATCTGGTCTGACTTTGTTGAGGGGGCAACCTCGCATGGTGGCGCTCTCGGTGAGTTGATTGGAAAGGCGCAAGGTTTGGCTGATGTTGATCATGTGATTGTTGGCATGGGGCCAGGGCCATTTACCGGACTGCGTGTCGGCATCATCTTCGCGCAAGGGTTTGCAAAGGCTCGTGCGATTCCATGCATCGGAGTCGTCTCACTCGATGCAATCGCTTACTCGCAAGAACTATCCGACGAAACTGTTATTTCTATCGATGCTCGACGGAAAGAGCGATACTGGGCTCGCTATGAGAAATCTGGAGCGCGTATCTCCGAGATATCAGTCTCTAAATCTGAGCTAGTGCCTTCGGGAGTCGATGACCAGCTTCCAACGCCGCTTGGTTTAGCACGAGCTGCGAATAATGATCGCTCCATCAGGAGAGAGCCGCTCTATCTTCGCAAGCCAGATGCAGCGCTCGCGCCACTAGCTAATATCCACCTTCGCGAACTGCGCTTCTTTGATTTAGGAGAGATTCTGGCAATCGAGCGCGAACTCTTCCCGGATCCGTGGTCATTGGGGCAATTCAAGGAAGAGTTAAGTTTCTCACCACGTTTGCGCTACTACATCGTGCTAGAAGATAGAGCGGGTGAAACTCCACGTATTGCTGGCTTTGCGGGAATTGCATTTACTGGTCCAAATGAACCAGTAGATATTCACACCCTCGCTGTTGCAAAGGAGTACCAAGGGCGCGGACTTGGTCAGAGGATGCTTGACCATTTGGTCGAAAAAGCACGTGCGCTGAGCGCATCGAGCATCTTGCTGGAAGTGCGCGATGGTAATGAACCAGCGCGCGCGCTTTATGCAAAAAATGGATTTACCGAGATCTCTCGTCGAGTTGGTTACTACGCCCGCTTTGGCGATGCATTAGTCATGGAGCAGAAATTGGATAATCCATCCACCTCCTCTGGTGGTGACGCATGAGTTCACATGAGCCATTAGTACTTGGTATCGAGACCTCTTGCGATGAGACGGGTATCGGTATCGTGCGCGGAAAATCTCTTCTTGCAAACGAAATAGCATCAAGCGTTGCTGAACAAGCGCGCTACGGGGGAGTCGTTCCTGAAGTAGCAGCACGCGCGCATTTAGAGGCGTTCTATCCGACTCTCGATCGCGCATTAGCCACAGGGAGAGTACAACTCAAAGATTTCGATGCCATTGCAGTAACGCGAGGTCCCGGACTTGCTGGCCCACTTTTGGTTGGTACAGGTGGCGCAACTGGTCTTGCTGCTGGTCTTGGTATTCCCATTTATGGCGTCAATCATTTAGCAGCGCACATTGCTGTGGATTCACTCGAACACGAGCCAGAACCAACAATTGCATTGCTGGTGAGCGGTGGCCATACATCAATACTTGAAGTGCGCGATATCAACAGTGATATTAAACAACTCGGTTCCACATTTGATGATGCAGCTGGTGAAGCATTCGACAAAATCGCACGAATACTGGGATTGCCATTTCCTGGCGGACCACACCTTGATCGATTAGCGCGCGAAGGTGATCGTGACGCAATCGATTTCCCACGTGGCATGACGCTCTTTGCAGACGAACAAGAGCGCGGTGCGAAAGAGTTCTCCTTTTCTTTCTCAGGTTTAAAGAGCGCAGTGGCGCGCTGGATTGAAAAAAATCCACAGCTAACAGATAGCGAGCGCGCCAATGTCGCAGCTTCGTTCCAAGAAGCGGTTGTCGATGTGCTTACCGCCAAGGCGTTTGCAGCATGCAAGAGAACGGGTATCGATCGCTTGCTTATTGCAGGCGGTGTGGCTGCAAACTCCCGGCTGCGCGCTTTGGCATCGGAGCGAGCCGAGCGAGCTGGCGTTACTCTCACGATTCCGACCCCTGAACTATGTACCGATAACGGTGCAATGGTCGCCGCCCTGGGGGCCTTGGCCGTCCGCGCCGGGATAGCGCCCAGCGCTCTAGCCCTTGATGTCGAGCCAGGGCTACCGATCGCAGCTGCTTCAAATTGACCGCCTGAGAGCCAGGTTCTACCCTTTGCGTTAGCACTCTCACCCCGACACTGCTAATTCGCCTTCCCGGCAGCTGCAGCGTCGTACGAGGGGAGCGAGTAGATATCACTACATAACCTTTGGAAGGAACCTCGTTATGTCCGTAGGGATCAAGCCACTAGAAGATCGCATCGTCGTTAAGCCAAGCGATGCAGAACAGACAACCGCATCAGGCCTTGTCATTCCTGACACCGCCAAAGAGAAGCCACAAGAGGGCGAAGTTGTCGCCGTTGGACCAGGTCGTTTCGACGATGGCGTTCGCGTACCGATGGATGTCAAAGTTGGCGATCGCGTCATGTACAGCAAGTACGGCGGAACTGAAGTAAAGCTCAAGGGATCTGAGTACCTCGTACTCTCTGCCCGCGACATTCTCGCAATCATTGAATAGCGAGCACAATTAACGTATTTCACGTAACTAGCACAGTTAGGGACTTATAACTCATGGGAAAAATTCTTCAATTTGATGAAGAGGCTCGTCGTGGCATGGAGCGTGGCGTCAACATCCTCGCTGACGTTGTCAAAGTAACGCTCGGACCTAAGGGTCGAAATGTGGTCATCGATAAGAAGTTTGGTGGCCCAACCGTTACCAACGATGGTGTCACGATTGCCAAAGAAGTTGAACTCTCTGATCCGGCCGAGAATATGGGTGCACAACTTGTCAAAGAAGTTGCGACCAAAACCAACGATGTCGCTGGCGATGGAACGACAACCGCAACAGTTCTCGCACAAGCGATGGTCCGCGAGGGTCTACGTAACCTTGCTGCTGGTGCCCAACCAATGGGTCTAAAGATTGGTATCGAAGCTGCAGTTACTGCGATCACAACAAAGCTCCACGAGATCGCAACGCCAGTCTCTGGCAAGGCGCAGATTGCAGATATCGCCACTATCTCTGCGCAAGATTCTGCAATTGGCGAGTTAATCGCTGATGCAATGGACAAAGTTGGCAAAGATGGCGTCATCACAGTTGAAGAGTCTTCAACGACCAATCTCGAACTCGACTTCACCGAAGGCATGCAATTCGATAAGGGCTACATCTCTCCATACTTCGTCACCGATGCTGAGCGCATGGAAGCGGTCTTGGAAGATGCCTATGTCCTCGTGACAAGTAGCAAAATCTCGGCAATCTCAGAGATTCTGCCGCTCCTTGAGAAAGTTGTTCAGTCAGGCAAGCAGCTTTTGATTATCGCTGAAGATGTCGAAGGCGAAGCGCTCTCCACTCTCGTAGTGAACAGAATGCGCGGTACCTTCACCTCAGTTGCAGTCAAAGCTCCAGGATTTGGCGATCGACGTAAGGCGATGTTGCAAGACATCGCAGTACTCACCGGTGGCCAAGTTGTCTCCACAGAAATCGGATTGAAGCTTGATCAGGTTGGCCTTGACGTTCTTGGCCGCGCTCGCCGAGTTGTTGTCACCAAAGACAACACAACCATTGTTGATGGCGCTGGCAAGAAGAGCGATGTCGATGGTCGGGTAAATGAGATTCGCAATGAAATCGAGCGTGCCGATTCAGATTGGGATCGCGAGAAGCTCCAAGAGCGCGTTGCAAAACTCGCTGGTGGCGTGTGCGTAATCAAAGTTGGCGCATATACCGAAACTGAATTAAAAGAGAAGAAGCACCGTCTTGAAGATGCTATTTCAGCAACTCGAGCTGCTGTCGAAGAAGGAATCGTCGTTGGTGGTGGAGCTGCTCTAGTTCACGCCGCAGATGTTCTCGCTGATGATCTCGGCAAGAGTGGCGATGAAGCGGTAGGAGTTCGTCTTGTGCGCAAAGCTTGCGATGAACCACTCCGTTGGATCGCAGAGAATGCTGGGCAAGAGGGCTATGTAGTCGTAGCGAAGGTGCGTGCCCTCTCAAAGAATGAGGGATATAACGCAGCATCTGATGTCTATGGCGACTTGGTCAAAGATGGCGTGATTGATCCAGTGAAGGTCACGCGCTCTGCACTTGCGAACGCAGCATCAATCGCTGCAATGTTCATTACTACTGAAGCGCTCGTCTTCGAGAAGAAGGAAGAAGAGGTTGCATCAGCTGGTGGACATGGTCACTCACATGGCCCTGGTGGACATTCGCACTAACTAAACGAGAAGTAAAAAGAGGGCCGGTCGCTCCATTTCTGGGTGACCGGCCCTCTTTCCGTTGAGGGGGTAATAAAACTTTTTAGATTGCCATTCGGTTGGAGCGAGCGATGAGCTCGGCGCGCTCATCCTCGGAGAGGCCACCCCAGATGCCGTACGGCTCTTGGACTGCCAACGCGTGATCGCGGCATTGCGCGAGCACTGGGCAGGATGCGCAGATCGCCTTCGCTTCAATGATCCGCTTGCGGCGGCTTGGGCCACGCTCACCCTCAGGGTGGAAGAACATCTCTGCGGGATAGTCGCGGCATGCGCCCTCGAACTGCCACTCCCAGTTATCAGCAGTTGGCATTGGTAGCCGAGAAATTTCAGCCATTTCCACTCACCTTTTCTTAACGTTTGGGGTAGGCTACCAATCGCGCCATAAGTTGTTCAAGTGTCAGAGGCGTTTTGGGAGTTAATTTCTCCTGAGAGGGGTGTGAGATGGCTCATCAGGGAATCACCGTCTCTGAGGTCGCCCACCGCCTTGGTGTAGCCCCCGCCACCTTGCGGACCTGGGACCGCCGCTATGGCCTTGGTCCCTCGACCCATGAGGCGGGCGAACACCGCCGCTACTCCGATGAAGACCTTGCCCGATTAGCGGTGATGCGTCGCCTGGTGGTCTCTGGCGTACCCGCTGCCCATGCTGCGACGGTGGCCAAGAGCGCTCCCGTATCGCTCGATAATCCGCTGCCGCTGCCGAAATTTCAAGATCGTGAAGATGTTGTTGCGTCGATTGTGCGTGCCCTCGATGGTATCGATAGCACCTTTGTGGAAGCTCTCATTCGGCGCGAGATTCTCTCTTCAGGTGTCATCGCAACATGGAATGAAATCCTTGTCCCTGCGCTCGTGATTGTTGGCAAGCGCTGGGAGTCAACGGGAACGGGAATCGAAGTCGAACATCTCTTTACTGAAATCGTCAAAAGAATTATGCGCGATTGTGTGAACGAAGTGGAATCGCCAAAGAATGCAAAACCGGTCTTACTGGCAAGTATCGGCGATGAACATCATTGCCTGGCAATTCATGCGCTTGCCGCAGCGCTTGCCGAAGAGAACGTAGCCACCCATTTCCTGGGGGCGCGAACTCCAGTCGAGGCGCTCTCCGACATGGTGCGCAAAACTCATCCACCCGTGGTTTTCCTTTGGGCGCAATTGAAGAAGAATGCGGATTACTCGGCGATGACCGCGTTACCTGCGCTCCGCCCTGCGCCGCGATTGATCCTGGGCGGACCCGGCTGGGAGCCCGCACGCGTGACTGGGGCAACCGTTGTGACCAACCTGCACGAGGCATGTGAATTGGTGGGCTCGACCATCGGAAATTAAGTGGAAATTATCTGGCTAATCCCTCACTAGGATTGGGCGATTACCTGGTCGTTTCCGAGCGGAGGTGAGCATGCGCGAGTTTGAGAAGGTTGCGATGCTCGGCCTGACCTTCGACGACGTTTTGCTTTTGCCCGATGCATCACAGGTTGTTCCGAGCGAGGTTGATATCGCGACTCGTTTAACCGAGAAGTTTTCACTCAAAGTTCCCATCATCTCTTCTGCGATGGATACCGTCACAGAAAGCGCAATGGCGCTTGCGATGTCCGGCGCGGGTGGTGCGGGAATCATCCATCGAAATCTCTCCATTGAGGATCAAGTCGCGCATGTGAAAAAGGTAAAAGAGAGTTCAGGTGCGCTCGCCGGCGCAGCTGTTGGCGTTGGTGACGATGGATTCGCGCGAGCAGTTGCGCTTATGGAAGTCGGTGTTGATCTTCTAGTTGTAGATACCGCACATGGACATCATCAAGGCGTGCTCGATGCGATTGCTCGGATTAAAAGTGTTAACGCTGCCCAACAAGTGATTGGCGGAAATGTTGCTACGCGTGCTGGAGCGCAAGCGCTAATTAATGCCGGTGCAGATGCGGTGAAGGTGGGCGTTGGCCCAGGCTCAATCTGCACTACGCGCGTTGTTGCTGGAGTTGGGGTTCCTCAGATCACTGCGATCATGGAAGCGCACAAGGCCACGAGCTCTGCGGGGGTTCCATTAATCGCCGATGGTGGTATTCAATATTCAGGAGATATCGTCAAAGCGATCGTCGCGGGCGCAGATGTGGTGATGTTGGGTTCGCTCTTTGCTGGTTGTGAGGAATCACCTGGTGAATGGCATGAAGAAAATGGCGCGAAGTTCAAGTCCTATCGCGGCATGGGATCCCTTGGTGCGATGCAATCTCGTGGTTCTACCCCTTCGTATTCAAAAGATCGTTACATGCAAGATGACATTCTCTCTGAAGATAAATTGGTTCCAGAGGGAATCGAAGGACGCGTTTCCTATCGAGGCACTGTCGCGCAAGTTGTCCATCAATTAGCTGGTGGTTTGCGATCGGGGATGGGTTATGCCGGTGCGCGAAATATTTCGGAGCTGCAACGCAACGGACGCTTCGTTCAGATCACTGCAGCAGGACTTCGCGAGAGCCATCCACACAGCATTGATCAGACCGTTGCGGCACCGAATTACAAGGGACGGTGAGTATGAGCGAGATTGAAATTGCACCTGGTAAGCGCGCGCGTCAGACATATTCATTTGATGACATTGCGATTGTGCCAAGTCGCCGTACGCGTAATCCAGAAGAGGTGTCGACCGCTTGGCAGATTGATGCGTATAAGTGTGAGATTCCGATGCTCGCAGCTCCTATGGATTCGGTTGTCTCACCGGAGACCGCTATCGAGATTGGTAAACAAGGTGGAATTGGCGTACTTAATCTTGAGGGGCTCTGGACGCGCTATGAGAATCCACGGATTCCGTTGGGCGAGATCGCCTCTATTCCTGATCATCAAGTCACACGCAGGATGCAAGAGTTGTATGCCGCGCCCATTAAGCCTGAGTTGATCAAGGAGCGGATTGCTGAGGTGCGTGCGGGTGGAGTGACTGTTGCTGCGGCGCTATCACCTAAGCGCGCTGCTGAGTTCCACAAAGTAGTTTTGGATTCTGGTGTGGATATTTTCGTGATTCGCGGCACGACGGTCAGTGCCGAGCATGTCTCGCCGAAAGATAGCGCGCTTAATTTGAAGAAGTTTATTTATGAATTAGATGTGCCAGTCATCGTAGGTGGCGTTGCTACTGCTACTGCTGCGCTCCACTTGATGCGCGCTGGTGCTGCTGGCATTTTGGTTGGATTTGGTGGTGGGGCTGCGCACACCACGCGTCAAGTGCTTGGTGTTGCAGTGCCGATGGCAACTGCGGTTGCTGAAGTTGCTGCTGCGCGCCGTGAGTACCTTGATGAATCGGGTGGACGCTATGTCCATGTAATCGCTGATGGTTCGGTTGGCCGAAGTGGTGATATTGCTAAAGCAATTGCATGTGGCGCTGATGCAGTGATGATGGGTTCCCCACTTGCTCGCGCTGTTGAGTCGCCGGGTAAGGGTTGGCACTGGGGCGTTGAAGCAGTGCATCCTGAGTTGCCACGTGGACAACGCGTTCATGTGGGCACCGTTGGCACGATTGCTGAAATCTTGCATGGCCCATCGCATAACGCAGATGGCACGATGAATCTCTTTGGCGCGCTCCGTCGCGCGATGGCAACGACGGGTTATTCGGATGTTAAAGAATTCCAACGAGTAGAGGTGGTTATCCATCGCCCGTGATTTAGTGCTCGTCGTAGATTTCGGCGCACAGTACGCACAGCTAATCGCACGTCGAGTGCGCGAGGCGCGGATCTATAGCGAGATTGTGCCGCATACGATGAGTGCGACTGAGATGCTCGCGAAAAAACCGAAAGCGATTATTCTCTCTGGTGGACCATCAAGCGTTTACGAAAATGGTGCGCCGAAGCTAGATGAAGAATTACTTCGATCCGGAGTTCCAGTTTTTGGAATCTGTTATGGCTTCCAGGTGATGGCAGCAACGTTAGGTGGCGAGGTGGGTAAGACTGGTGCGCGCGAATATGGTCGCACCGAATTTACTGTTCATAGCGATTCGCCGCTATTTGAAGGGATGCCCAAGGCGCAGCAAGTGTGGATGTCTCATGGCGATAGCGTTGTACGTGCACCTCAAGGTTTCACCGTCACAGGATCAACAACGCAGACACCTGTTGCTGCATTCGAATCTGCTGATGGCAAGTTAGCTGGCGTCCAGTATCACCCTGAGGTAGTGCACTCCACGTATGGGCAGCAAGTTCTCGAACGTTGGTTGATTGGCGTTGTTGGGTGCGATCCTTCGTGGACCTCTTCTAACATCGCAGAAGAACAAATTGCTCGAATTCGAGAGCAAGTTGGTTTAGACCAGGTTATTTGTGGTCTCTCAGGCGGCGTTGATTCTGCTGTTGCTGCTGCCATCGTGCAGCGCGCAGTTGGTGCACAACTTACGTGTGTTTTCGTTGATCATGGGTTGCTCCGACAAGGTGAAGCAGAGCAAGTAGAGCGAGATTTTGTTGCGGCCACTGGCGTGAAGTTGAAGATTGTCGATGCCAAGGAAAAATTCTTGAATGCGCTCAAGGGTGTCACCGATCCAGAAGA
>CAMAPN010000015.1 GCA_945860275.1 Bifidobacterium breve | reverse complement strand
GTAACGAACTCTTTTGTTCCAGCTACCTTGAAATCCATATCTCCGAATGCATCTTCGGCGCCGAGGATGTCCGTGATAGCAACGTACTCAGTCTTGCCGTCTACCTCGTCAGAGATCAATCCCATTGCGATTCCTGCAACAGGTGCCTTGAGTGGGACACCAGCGTTGAGCAGTGCGAGAGTCGAGGCGCAAACCGAACCCATGGATGTTGATCCATTGGACCCAAGGGCTTCTGACACTTGTCGAATTGCGTAAGGGAATTCTTCGCGTGATGGAAGGACTGGAAGAAGTGCACGCTCGGCGAGCGCACCGTGTCCGATTTCGCGACGCTTTGGTGAACCAACTCGTCCGGTCTCACCCGTTGAATATGGCGGGAAGTTGTAATTGTGCATATAACGCTTGGTTGTCTCTGGGTTGAGAGTGTCGAGCTGCTGCTCCATTTTCAACATGTTCAAGGTGGTGATTCCCATGATTTGCGTCTCGCCACGCTCGAAGAGAGCCGAACCGTGTACGCGTGGAACGACCTCTACCTCGGCAGTGATCGGACGGATATCGCGTGGACCGCGACCGTCGATACGAATCTTCTCGCGAAGAACGCGCTCGCGAACCAATTTCTTCTGGAGTGATTTGAACGCAGCCTTAACTTCCTTTTCGCGTCCTTCGAACTCTGTTGCAAGATCTTCCATAACGCTAGCTTGAATCGCATCGAGCTTCTCTTCGCGATCAGCCTTGGACACGATTGCCAGCGCCTTCGCGGTCTCATCTTTGACCTTCTTGGCGACAGCATCTGCAGCATCGCTTTGGTAATCAAGGAAGACTGGGAATTCAGCCGTTGGCTTTGCTGCCACCTTCGCTAATTCGATCTGCGCCTCACAGAGCGCACGAATGAATGGTTTCGCTGCATCAAGTCCGGCGCCAACGATCTCTTCGGTAGGAGCTTGCGCGCCACCCTTGATGAGATCAATTGTGTGCGTAGTTGCCTCTGCCTCAACCATCATGATTGCGACATCATCACCTGCGATACGTCCAGCAACGACCATGTCGAAAACGGCGCGCTCGAGATCTGAATGCGATGGGAAGGCAACCCATTGACCGTCAATGAGCGCAATGCGCACGCCACCGATTGGACCTGAGAATGGCAGACCAGCAAGTTGCGTTGACATTGAAGCTGCGTTGATTGCTACAACGTCATAAAGATGAGCTGGGTTGAGCGAAAGTACAGTAACCACTATTTGAACTTCGTTGCGAAGTCCCTTCACGAATGATGGGCGTAGTGGTCGATCGATCAGACGGCAAGTGAGGATGGCATCTTCACTAGGTCGTCCTTCACGACGAAAGAATGATCCTGGGATGCGGCCGACTGCATACATTCGCTCTTCTACATCCACTGTTAGTGGGAAGAAGTCGAATTGATCCTTTGGATTCTTTGATGCAGTAGTCGCTGAGAGCAACATGGTGTCCTCGTCGAGCGTTACTACTGCTGAACCTGCTGCTTGGCGAGCAATACGTCCGGTTTCGAAGCGGATAATCCGCTTTCCAAATTTCCCGTTATCGATTACTGCCTCTGATGAATGAACTGTTGTGTCGTGACCCGACATGGGTCGTCTCCATATCTCGCGATTTACATTCGCTACCTGCGATGGAGATCATCGATCGAAGCTGTCGGCTTGGTTACGTTATCCGAGAGCCACTACCGAGGACCCCAACCTATCGAGCGAGGGTTCGCGCCTAGTTTTATTTTTCTATTTGAGTTATCGGCGCAGGCTGAGGCGATCGACGATTGAGCGGTAACGCTCGATATCGACCTTTTCCAAATATTGAAGCAAGCGGCGGCGACGTCCAACTAAAAGCAAAAGTCCTCGACGACCATGGTGGTCGTTTGCATTACTCTTCAAATGCTCAGTGAGATCACTGATGCGTTGCGAGAGCATCGCAATCTGTGATTCCGGGCTGCCGGTGTCTACAGCAGAGTTGCCGTAGGTGGAGATAATCTCCTTCTTCTTCGCCGGAGCTAAAGCCATGGTTTCGTTCTCACTTTCATTCCTATTAGCCGGTGTGTGCCGTGCTTACGCCAATGTTGGCGCCAGATTTAGGGCGGAGCCGCTAGGGCCCTCTCCTTACCTGTCCGATGTCCAAGGCTACCAGCGGGTGCCGTTATCACCCAATTGAGCAATAACGCCCTTCGCTTGGGCGCAATCTAGGGCCATCTGCGCCAATAGCGGCTCCAGACCCGGGAAGGCAATGGTCGGGCGCAAGTAGGAGAGAAACTCAATCGTTGCGCGCTGCCCATAGAGATCCAGGTCGTTGCGATCAAGGGCGTATGCCTCTACTTGGCGAGGGCGCTCTCCTGGGTAGGTCGGCGGAAAGGTGGGATTGGTTCCGATAGAAATCGCTGCGGGTAATCGATTGTCTGCCGCATCTTCCACGCTCAGATACCCGGCATAAATTCCATCAGGTGGAATCGCCATTCCTATTAATTGTTCGAGGTTGGCAGTTGGATATCCAATTTCTCGACCACGTTTTTCGCCATGAATCACTTCACCTTGGAGAAAGTGAGGTCGACCCAAGAGCGCGTGGGCAGATTCCATCTCGCCTCGTGCAACATGCGCGCGAATGCGCGTAGAGGAGATCACTCCCGAGTCATCGCTCAAGAGCGCTACCGAATCGGCATCTACGTACTTCTTGATATCCGCAATCGAACCGCTCGCCTTCGACCCGAAGGAGAAGTTCTCACCTACCACCACATGCGCTGCATTTAACTGGCCCAAAAGAATATCTTCAATAAAAGCGCTCGGTGATAGCGCCGCAAATTCTTTACTAAAGGTAATAACCTCAACATCCTCGGCGCCACAGTGCTCGAGTAACTCGACTCTGCTGTGGATATTGACAAGCAATAACGGCTGTCGGTCAGGAGCGAGTACTGCTGTTGGATGTGGGTGGAAAGTCAGAGCGACCACCGGAAGTGTCAGCGCATTTGCAACTTCACGCGCGCGCGCCAAGATCTTTTGATGACCACGATGGACGCCATCAAAGATCCCAATAGCAACAACGCTCTTTTGCACTCTCACATTCTACTTTCTGGATAATGGTGCGGAATTCATAAACTCTCGCGATTAAGTACCAAAATAGGTTGAGCCCGCCCACTCTTTTCTGCCAACAGGGCGATGAATCTACCTTCGGGAGTAAATGCTGCGCTTTGTTGATGCTGGCTCTGTTTTTCGTCGCGAAGCTCAATCGACCTGCCATGACCCACGCTGGCCACCTCTTCCATCGAGAGGTTCCGTCGATTAAAAATCCTGCTAATTACATCATCTAAAGAAAGTAGCACTGGCTCTGCCCTCAACTGCTCAATAGTTATCGAATCATCTAATGAGAAGGGATCCACGCGTAACCGACGAAGCGCGGTGAGGTGACCTCCCACTGATAGCTGCTGACCTAAATCGCGAGCAATCGAACGAATGTACGTCCCGGCTGAACACTCGACATGAATGACAATGTCGATTGCGCCTTCATGTCGCTCAATTTTCTCAACTTCAAGTGAGTAGATGGTGACCTTTCGCTCTTTCAGTTTTACCTCTTCGCCAGCGCGCGCCAATTCGTATGCACGTTTTCCATTGACTTTAATTGCCGAAAACGAACTTGGCCGCTGGTAAATCTCACCCACTTGCCTCGACAAGCTTTCGACGATTACTGAATCGGTGATCGAATTCAGTCCAGCAAGATTTTCACTGACAATTTCGCCAGTAAAGTCGTCGGTCGTTCTCTGCGAACCTAATCGAATCGTGCCTTGATAAGTTTTCTTTCCATCAGTGATGTATTGCAACACCCTCGTGCCGTTTCCCACCCCTAAGACAAGCACTCCAGTGGCGAAAGGGTCGAGCGTTCCTGCATGTCCAACGCGTCGCTCTTGAAGCGCTTTGCGCGCTATCGCAACCACATCATGGCTGGTGAATCCTGCAGACTTATCAACGACAAGAAATCCAGATTTCATGCGGTGGAACTTTGTTCGCCCTCAGATGTATCGGAGTCACTTGGTGTGCGTGGCTTGCGATAAGGATCGCTCTCCCCTGCATAGCCAGCACCTGCACGTGCCGCGTCAAGTTCCATATCTCGTTGCGCGCTCTTTGCTAATAGATTCTCAAGTGTTGCAGCGCTCTCGGGCAACGCATCGAGATGAAATTCGATTGTTGGCACAACACGAAGTCCCAACTCACGACCAAGTGTGGATCGAATAATTCCTTTAGCGCTTTCAAGCGCAACAGCGGAGTTTTTTCGATCCTTCTCATCTCCGAGCACCGTGTAGAAAATCGAAGCGTTTTGCAGATCGCCAGTCACTCGAACATCAGTAATCGTGACAAAACCAAGACGGGGATCTTTGATTTTGCCTTCGCATGTCGCAGCGACAACCTCTTTGATGCGATCGGCGACTTTACGAGTACGGAATGAACGAGTGGCTCTGACCATTAGGCGCGCTTCTTCTCACGCATCTCGTAGACCTCGATGATGTCACCAGTCTTGATGTCATTGAAGGAGCCCAGTCCGATACCGCACTCGAAACCTTCCTTGACCTCTGTTGCATCATCCTTAAATCGCTTGAGCGATGCGATGGCGAGGTTATTGCCGTGGACAGTTCCTTCGCGGAGTACGCGAGCTTTCGCATTGCGACGAATGAGCCCATCTTTGACCATCGAACCAGCGATGTTTCCGAACTTGCTCGACTTAAAGACCTCGCGCACTTCAGCTGAGCCGAGTACAACCTCTTCGAACTCTGGCTTGAGCAACCCTTTGAGCGCCTTCTCGACTTCTTCGATTGCTTCGTAGATGACAGAGTAGAAGCGAACTTCGACTCCTTCGCGATCGGCAAAGATCGCAGTTTGTGGCTCTGGCTTCACGTTAAAGCCAATGACGACTGCTGAAGATGCAGAAGCAAGAGTGATATCGCTCTTGGTAATAGCGCCGACGCCCCGGTGAATCACCCGAAGATCTACTTCTGCGCCAACATCGAGCTGAACGAGCGCATCTTCGAGCGCTTCGACCGAACCAGCAACATCTCCTTTAAGAATGAGATTGAGCGTCGTAACCTTCGATTGCTCGAGGAAGTCTTCAAGTGAGACTTTCTTACGCGCTTTAGCCAAAGCGGCATGCCGCTCTACAGCTTGACGTTTCTCGGCAATCTGACGAGCCGTGCGATCTTCATCGGCAACTAGGAATGAATCACCCGCATCAGGAACTGAGGTAAATCCGAGAACCTGAACCGGGCGAGATGGTCCAGCTGAATCCACCGTTGCACCATGTTCATCGAGCATTGCACGCACGCGACCGAAGGCGCCACCGGCGACAATTGCATCGCCGACATGGAGCGTGCCGCGTTGCACAAGAACTGTCGCTACTGCACCGCGACCCTTATCAAGATGCGCCTCGATAGCAACCCCGCGAGCCTCGCCTGCCGCAACTGCGCGCAGGTCAATTGCAGCATCAGCAGTTAGCAAGATGGCATCGACTAGTTCAGAGAGACCCTTGCCATTCTTTGCAGAAACATCAACGAATAGCGTGGTGCCGCCATACTCTTCAGTGATTAAGTTGTATTCGGTAAGTTGTTGTCTGATCTTCTGTGGATTAGCGCCTTCTTTGTCGATCTTATTGACTGCCACAACGATTGGGACGTTTGCAGCTTGCGCGTGGTTGAGCGCTTCGATTGTTTGAGGCATAACTCCATCATCGGCAGCAACAACAAGTACCGCAATGTCGGTGACCTTCGCGCCACGAGCACGCATCGCGGTGAACGCTTCGTGTCCTGGGGTATCGATAAAGGTGATTGCTCGCTCTATCCCATCGTGATCATGATGGATTTGATATGCACCAATGTGTTGTGTGATGCCACCAGCCTCACCCTTTGCTACATCGCTCTTGCGGAGCGCATCGAGTAATAGCGTCTTTCCGTGATCAACGTGACCCATAACAGTGACAACAGGAGGACGAGAAGTTAACTCATCTTCATCAATATCAGAGATTTCAGCATCTAGATCGATGTCGAAATCTTCAAGAAGCTCTCGGTCTTCATCCTCAGGGCTAACAATCTGAATGTCATATCCCAATTCAGAACCAAGAATTGCGAAAGTGTCATCGTCAACCGATTGCGTTGCAGTCACCATCTCACCTAAGTGAAAGAGCGCAGAAACTAGCGCTGCTGCATCAGCATTAATCTTCTCTGCGAAATCCATCAACGTTGCGCCGCGTCGCATACGTATTGGCGTCTTGCCATCGCCACGAGGGATTACTGCGCCACCAAGAGTTGGTGCACGTAAGTTATCGATCTCTTCGCGACGAGTCTTCCGAGATTTCTGTTGGCGAGCCTTGCCACCTTTGGCGCCACCGCGACCAAATGCGCCACGAGTTTGGCCAGCTCCACCGGGGCGACCTCCCGGAGCTGAACCACCTGGACCACCGCTGCCACTTCGGGCCGGGCCACCGCTGCCACCTGGACGACCTCCTGGAGCTGAGCCGCCGCCACTGGAATATCCACCACCTGGTCGACCTGCTCCACCGCCACCATCACGCGATGGGAATGGTCGGCCGCTAGGTACTGATCCCGGGCGTTGGCCAAAACCTGGGCGCGCACCTGGTTGCCCCGGACGAATCGGAGCTGATGGGCGTGGTCCACCTGGACGTGCACCGCCATCGGTTGGCATAAATGGATTGTTTCCGCCGCGACCTGGTCGAGGCGCTCCGGGACCCGATGGGCCCGATGGACGGGGTCCACCTGGCGCTGATGAAAATGGATTGTTTCCTGGTCGCGCTTGTGGTGGTCGAGGCATGTTCATCGATGAAGGGGGTGGTCCAGACGGGCTAGACGGGCCAGACGAGCTAGACGAGCTAGTCGGGCGCGGAATATTTGTTGGTGGAAACCCTTGCGCTGGAGGAACGCTCTCTGGCGCTGGCGTGACCGATGACGGTGCTGCTCCCGATGGCTTTGGATCATTGACGGCGCTTTGTGCAAGATCTTGCAAATGCGGTGGAACTAACGGACCTAATTCGGCAAGCAAGGCAGAAATTTCATCGGCGCTTGGTGAACCATCACCCTTGGCAGCTTTACCTGTTGCAGCGGTTTTCTTAGCGGCCTTTTTTGCTGGCGCTTTCTTCGCGGTAGCGGGGGCATCACTATCTGGCGTGGGAGTCGCGTTGGGATAGAGGTCGCGCATACGGCGAACGACTGGCGGCTCAAGAGTGGAGGATGCGGACTTCACGAACTCGCCGATTTCTTGCAATTTAGTTAAAAGAGCTTTGCTCTCTAACCCGAGCTCTTTAGCAAGCTCATGAACGCGGACCTTAGCCACACTTCTCCCTCTAGTTTGTGGCTAGGCGCGTATCAAACGCGCGTCGCCGCTATTGCTTTCTCATTTCAGTCGAACTACAACAGATCGCGAGGATTGGACGAGTGAGAAACGAACATGAGATGTCGTATTCATAAATGCCCTCCTCTGATTTCCGGTGATTCCAGCTGAACTTTCGCCCTTAGCCTACCTCATCAGGATGGATATCAATCCGCCAGCCCGTCAATCGAGCCGCTAAACGCGCATTTTGGCCATCTTTTCCGATAGCCAGTGAGAGCTGGAAGTCTGGCACCACTACCTTTGCCTGTTTCCGCTCTGGGTCGACCACCTCGCAGCTAATAACACGAGATGGGGCGAGCGCTGCAGCAATAAATGCTGTGGGCTCGTCTGACCAATCGACAATATCTATCTTCTCACCGTGTAATTCGTTCATTACTGCTTGCACGCGCGCTCCCATGGGGCCGATACATGAACCTTTTGGATTCACTCCTGCTCGATGGGCACGAACTGCAATTTTTGATCGCGCACCAGCTTCGCGCGCAACACCCATGATTTCGACAACTCCAGTAACAAGTTCGGGCACTTCGAGCGCAAATAACTTTTTAATGAGATTAGGGTGCGTTCTGGATAACACAATCTCGGGACCTTTGTTTCCTTGTCGCACGTCAACTATCAACGCCTTCACTCGATCTCCGTGAACAAACTTCTCTGTTGGCACCTGCTCTTGGAGCGGAATCTTTCCTTCAACAGGCCCGATGTTAACCAAAATAACTTTGCTGTCGCGCCCTTGTTGTACAACGCCTGAAACTAAGTCACCGATTGTCGTCGAGAATTCTTGGACAATCTCTGCGTCCTTAACTTCGCGCAGCTTTCCTTTTAGGGTCTTACGGATTACTCCAGTAGCAATCCGAGGAAATTCTGGAGGCCCTTCAACAACTATCTCTTCACCATCAGCGCTTTTATGAAGTGACACCGCACCGCTCTCGCGGTCAAGACGTGAATACACCCCTGGCTCTGCCTCTTGCAATTCGCTATATCGCTCATTAATTGCAATTTCAATGTTCTTGATTAACTCGTCGAGTGAAAGACCATTTGCATGCGCGAGTATCGATAGTGATGGAATATCGACTGTCATTTGAATTCAATTTCGATATTGGCATTTGTTATATCTTTGAGGGCGAATTCACGCGCGCCACCTTTTTTCTGCTCAATAGTAACTGCGCTATCGGTTGATTCAGTGATGCGACCAGATATCTTCTCTTCACCATTTACAGAAAATGCCACGAGACGCCCTTGATTCTTACGCCAATGGCGCGGCAGCGTGAGCGGAAAGTCGACTCCCGGCGATGAAACTTCTAACGTGAATGGACGCTCGCCTAGCTCTGTGACTGAATCCAGAATCTCGGAAATTGGTTTAGTGATTGCAGTAACTTCATCAAGTGAGAGCGGTTTTTCGCCATCTACAAGTATGCGGATGATGCGGTGCTTGCCAGCAGTGGCAACATGGAGCGCTTCCAGGAAGAGGTTTTGGGCTGAGATTGCTGGTGCAATCGCATCTCTAATTGCACTTTCGACAGAAATCATTTCGCTCTCCCTATGAAGTTATTAGGAGAATCTTACAACGATTCGACGGCCTTCAAAATCTCGTCTTTGGCAGCCGTTACCGCCACTTCGCTCTTGGACTGGCTCCATCGATTCCGCACTTCGATGATCCCATTTGCCAATCCCTTACCAACAACGACGATCACAGGAATGCCAATGAGCTCTGCATCTTTGAATTTCACGCCAGCGCTTGGCTCTCTGCGATCATCAACCATAACTCGTAATCCGGCTCGCTCCAGCTCCTCTGCGAGCGACAGCGCATGGGTAAACGGCTCGTCATCTTTACCGGTCGCAACGATGTGCACATCGGCAGGTGAAACCTCGCGAGGCCACTTCAATCCGATCTCATCGTGCGTTTGCTCTGCAATTGCTGCAACTGCCCGTGAAATTCCAATTCCATACGAACCCATAGTCACTACTGAGGGTTTGCCATCTTTATCTAGAACTGTGAGGTCAAGGCTTTTGGCATATTTGCGGCCAAGTTGGAAAATGTGCCCAATCTCGATTGCTCGATCGATCACAACGGGCGTATCGCAGGTGGGGCAAAGATCACCCGCGCGAACTTCTGCAGCTTCAACATAGTGATCAATAGTGAAATCTCGCCCTTCTGTCACGTAGCGAGCATGCTTATTGGCTTGATTTGCACCAGTAATCCAGTTAGATCCTTTTTGAATTCGAGGATCCGCATAGAGCGTAATGCCAAACTTTTTCGCATCTTGTGGACCAACATAACCCTTGACGAACTCTTTTCGTTTTGCAAAATCATCATCTTCGAAAAGTCGCAAATCCGTGACGCCAGAGAGATTTGCCTGCAAGCGCTTCACGTCAACCTCGCGGTCACCTGGTACGAGAACACAGATTGGTTCGCCATCGGCAATGAGCAAAATGTTTTTCAAGGTGTCCGCCGCAGAAATGCCAGCTTGATATTTAGAGTTCATAACTTCAACTAAAGAGTCGATTGTTGGCGTGTTGGGTGTATCCAAGATCTCTAGCGCAGGCGGAGCATCGAATTTCTTTTCGATAACCTTTGTTGACATCGCTTCTACGTTAGCCGCGAAACCACATGACGGGCAGAGCACGTAGGTATCTTCGCCGGTCTCGCATGGAGCAAGAAACTCTTCAGAAGCTGAGCCACCCATCGCACCAGACATCGCAGAAACAATTGAGTACTTCAATCCGAGTCGATCGAATGTCTTGATATATGCGGCACGATGCGCATCGTAAGAGGATTGTAAGCCAGCATCATCAACATCGAATGAGTATGAATCTTTCATCACAAATTCGCGGCCACGGATAATTCCACTGCGCGGTCTGGTCTCATCTCGGTACTTCGTCTGAATTTGATAGATGGTCAAAGGTAAATCTTTATAAGAGGAGTACTCCCCCTTCACCATAAGGGTAAACATCTCTTCATGCGTTGGCCCAAGCAGATACTCGCCGCCGCGCCGATCCTTAAGACGAAAGAGATCTGGACCGTATTCATTCCACCGATTGGTTGCTTCGTAAGGCTCCTTGGGAAGAAGCGCTGGGAAGTGCACCTCTTGGAAACCTGCGCTATCCATCTCTTCGCGAACAATTCTCTCGATATTGCGCAGAGTGATGTAGCCCAATGGAAGCCAAGAGTAGATTCCGGCTGCGATTCGTCGGATGTACCCGGCACGCACGAGCAATTTATGGCTAGCCACTTCTGCATCAGCAGGGTCGTCTCGAAGCGTGCGGAGAAAGAGCGAGGACATCTTCAGAATCGACATGGCAAGAGCCTACTTCAGAGGAATATTGAGGTGAACGTTCCCACTTCGATGAATCCAACTTTTTTGTAACTTGCCCGCGCTGCGTGATTGAAGTCATTGACGTATAACGAGGCTATTGGTGCAAAATTCTTGGACATGCGCACGACGCTAGCCATCCCGTGTGAGCCAATACCTTGCCCTCGAAATTCAGGCGCCACCCACACGCCATGAATCTGAAGTGCGCCAGCTCCGATTGCACCGATATCGGCTTTGAAGAGGAGTTGATCCCGCTCACGGCGGATGTATGTCCGTCCCATTGAAATTAACTCGATTGCGCGGGCGCGAAAATCATTGCTCTGCGGAGCTTCCCCCACCTCGCCAATAAACATCGATGTTCCAGCAGCAATCACCATTTCTAGTTCGTCGGCCCGGGCAACGCGCACCTCGGGATCGGAGGCAAGTAGTGGCTCTGTTTGCAGCGATAGCAGTGGCTGCTTTTGTCGAACCAAGCGAACTGAAGGCGCCTCCCGTTCGATCAACTCCCAAAATGGAAATACCACTGCGCTCTCACCAACGATTGAGGAGAATTTCATAGGACGTGATTTCAAGTAATCGGCCATTGTGAAGAGCGCTTGTCGACTCGAGCAACTTGGAATCACATTAGTGCCAATGTATGTCACGCCTTCAACTACGCCATTGTTCCGATAGATAACCGCTTCGCTGAGCGAGCGTTCATGAAGCGCCAGCAAACGCGAGGCAAGAAATGCGTGCACCTCTGGCCTTTGGTGCAGATAAGAGATTACATCGTTTGGTAATTGCGCACTTCGAAGCGTCTCTAACACCGTAATCGATTATCGAACTTCGACGACTGGAGCTCCCGAGCTCTCCATCTCTTCTGCAAGGCGCATCGCCTCTTCGATGAGCACTTCGACGATCTGTGCTTCAGGAACAGTCTTGATGACCTCTCCTTTAACAAAGATTTGTCCTTTTCCATTTCCGGAAGCAACACCGAGGTCAGCTTCCCGCGCTTCACCAGGGCCATTTACGACGCAACCCATTACGGCAACTCGAAGTGGAACTGTCATTCCCTCTAAACCAGCTTGCACCTTTTCCGCGAGGGTATATACATCAACTTGCGCACGGCCACATGAAGGACAGGAGACAATCTCAAGTTTGCGTTGCCGCAGATTAAGTGATTCCAAAATGGAGATTCCCACCTTCACCTCTTCCACTGGTGGTGCGGAGAGTGAAACGCGGATGGTGTCGCCAATACCCTCAGAGAGCAGAATTCCGAATGCCACCGCCGACTTGATAGTTCCTTGGAAGAGTGGTCCAGCTTCGGTAACCCCTAAGTGGAGTGGGTAATCGCATTTGCTCGCAAGCAGACGATACGCCTGAACCATTGTCACTGGATCGTGATGTTTCACTGAAATTTTTATGTCGGTGAAACCGTGCTCTTCGAATAAGGAACACTCCCAGAGCGCCGATTCCACCAATGCCTCTGGAGTTGCTTTGCCGTACTTCTTCAATAGTCGTGGATCGAGCGAACCTGCATTGACTCCGATGCGAATTGGGATTCCAGCATCTCCAGCCGCTTTCGCGACCTCTTTTACTTTGTCATCGAACTGCTTGATATTTCCCGGATTAACCCGAACTCCCGCACACCCTGCATCAATAGCAGCAAAAATGTATTTTGGTTGAAAGTGAATATCGGCAACAACTGGAATCTGTGATTTCTTGGCGATAGCGGCGAGCGCATCGGCATCATCTTGGCTAGGGACAGCAACGCGAACAATCTGACAGCCGGATGCGGTGAGCTCAGCAATTTGTTGCAGCGTTGCATTGACATCGGCAGTTAATGTGGTCGCCATTGATTGAACGCTCACTGGCGCTCCACCACCAACAAGGACCGAGCCAAGCTTTATCTGGCGCGAGTGACGGCGCGGCGCGAGAGGCGCGGGCAACGGTGCTGGCATTCCGAGATCAACCATGGCGCTATCTTGCCGTAGAAGAGGAAAATTCGCCTAGCTACTTCGAATTCATTGATTGAGTCGAATCGGATTAACGATATCGGCGAAGAGCAGGAGTATCGAAAGCGTTGCCAGTGCGGCAATTACGACCAGGGTGATCGGCATCAATTTCGTCACATCAAATGGGGCAGGTGGCGGTAATCCGCGCCTTCTGGCGCGCGAGCGCCGGTATCCATCAAAGAGCGCAACTGCCATATGGCCGCCATCAAGCGGTAGCAGCGGGATCAGGTTGAAAATTCCGACAAAAATATTGAGGCTAGCGATAATTAAAAGGAAGAATCCGATCTTCTCAGTAAGTGAGCCACCTTCGCTTGCTGCCGCCTCACCACTGACTCGCGCGACGCCAACTACCCCGACCAATCCTTCAGGGTCACGTTGCTCGCCACCAAAGGTGGCGCCAAAGAGCGCAGGTATCTTGCCTGGCAACGCAAACAAAGCGCGCACGCTCCCCGTCGCAATATTTCCTCCTTCGCGAATCGAGGCAGCGATTGCAGAGTGAAGTGGGTACCTCTTGTTCTCCCGCTCACTGATGACACCAATGATGCCAAAGCTGCTCTCGCCACTTTGGTAACGAAGCGGGGTCACTGTGATGTCGATACTCGCACCATCACGTACAACAGTGAAGGTCAGTGATTTCTCTGCTCCACCTCTGATGGCAGCACCAACTTCGCTCCATGTGGAGATTCTCTTCCCATCCACCGCTTGAATATCGTCGCCTGGTGCGAAACCTGCCTTAAACGCTGGAGCAACAGGATCCTTACTTGTACATGGCGCTGAGCTCTCCTTGATGCATGGCAGAACCTCACCAAGTCGAGTGGATTCACGTGGCAGACCCACAGCAGCAAAGAAGAGAGTGAGAATTAAGAACGCTAGGACGAAGTGGAGAAATGATCCGGCGCCAAGGACGACTAGTCTTCGCGGCACACTTGCTTTATAGAAAGCTCTTCCAGAGTCTTCTTCTGCAATGGGTTCGATTGGCGTCATCCCCGTTATTCGACAATAACCACCAGCCGGGATTGCCTTGATTCCAAATTCAGTCTCACCGCGTTTGGTTGACCAAATGCGAGGACCAAACCCGAGAAAAAACTCGGTAACTTTCATTCCATATTTTCGAGCAGTAATGAAATGGCCCCACTCGTGAATCATGACCGAAAGGAGCATGGCGACGATGAAGGCGAGGATGCCAATTAATCCCGTCACTCCAGAATTACTCACGATCACGCCCTTCCGCGCTCTTTGCTAGTTCCTGCGATTGCAGAGTGTGAAAGTTGTGCAATCCGTTCACGCGCTGCGCGCCTAGCATTCTCTTCTACGGCGCTGACATCGTTGACATCGCGGAGCGAATCACTGACATCGCCACCAATTCTTGTCAGAACATCATCGATAACGTCAACGATGTCAGTAAAGGCGATTGCCTGGGAAATAAATGCCGCTACGGCCTCCTCATTTGCGGCGTTAAAAGCAGCTGGCGCACCCCCGCCTACCTCGCCACATCGGCGTGCGAGATCAATCGCAGGAAAGCGAAGGCTATCGACTGGACGAAATTCCCATTGTTGAGCGCTACCCCAATCAATTGGTGTGATGGCGCCATTGATTCGCTTTGGCCAATCAAGGGCGAGTGAAATCGGAAGAGTCATATCAGGCGGGCTTGCCTGTGCGATCACTGAACCATCATGGAACTCGACCATTGAATGGACTATCGACTGTGGGTGAATAACTGCATCGATTTTTTTGTAGGGAAGGTTGAAAAGATAGTGCGCTTCAATAATCTCAAGTCCCTTATTTACTAGCGTCGCTGAGTTGATAGTGACTACTGGCCCCATGTTCCACGTTGGATGATTGAGCGCTTCATCGACAGTGATGCCGCCAAGATCGTTTCGCTCTCTAAAAGGTCCACCGCTTGCAGTGAGTATCAAGCGCGAAATCTCGTCGGGTGTTCCACTTCGCAGCGCCTGCGCTAACGCCGAATGTTCAGAATCAACCGGGACCAGTTGTCCTGGTTTAGCGGCGCGAACTACTAAGGGTCCGCCAGCAACGAGTGATTCTTTATTCGCTAGTGCCAGGGTGTTCCCAACGGCAAGCGCCGCAAGTGTGGGGCGCAATCCAATTGATCCAGTGATTGCATTAAGAGTCACGTCGGCAGGTATGGCGGCAATCTCTTCAGCAGCGTTTGCTCCGACAATCACCTCGACGCCAGGTAACGCCTCTTGTAGTAACGCCCGATCGCCGCTGGCGCATCCCACGATAGAGACGCCAAATCGTTTCGCTTGCTCGATGAGAAGTGGGATATTTCCGCCACCGGCAGCGAGCGCGGTTACGGCGAACTTTTCGCGGTGCGCGTCGATCAACGAAAGCGCCTGCACGCCAATAGAACCGGTCGAGCCCAGGAGAACAACCGAACGCAGACTAGAGGCCATGGCGCTATCCTCTCAGAAAGTGCCGATTCTTGGCTTGGATCTGGACACCTCGTCGCTAAAAGGGATTTTCCGGGAGCTATTTTTCAAAAGTTAGCAACGATTCAACTCCTTGAGTACCCTTCTAGTATGGCTAGAGCGCAATTACCTCAAGAGCGAATTCTCAAGACTGCGATCCCAGGTCCAAAGTCACAAGAGTTGCTTGCGCGACGTAGCGAAGCGGTTTCTGCCGCACTGGGAATGTCCATTCCTGTCTTCGTAAAGGAGGCAGGGGGCGGTGTAATCATCGACGTTGATGGTAATTCCATCATCGATATGGGTGCAGGAATTGCTGTTGTCAACGTTGGCAATTCAGCTGATGCAGTAATCGAGCGCGTAGTTGAGCAAGTTCACGCATTCACGCATACATGCTTCATGGTTGCGCCCTACCAAGGATACGTTGAGGTCTGCGAAGCACTTAACCGCTTGACTCCGGGAAATCATAAAAAGAAATCTGCGCTCTTTAATTCAGGTGCGGAAGCTGTTGAGAATGCAATCAAGGTCGCGCGCGTATTTACTAAGCGAACTGCGGTCATTGTTTTCGAACATGGCTACCACGGTCGAACCAACCTCACCATGGGTATGACCGCAAAGAACATGCCATATAAAGAAGGTTTCGGTCCATTCGCTCCGGAGATTTATCGGATGCCTATGGCCTATCCGTTCCGATGGATGGGCGATCCCAAAAAATGTGCGGATGAAGCGTTGGAATACATCACACATAAGATTGAGAAAGAGATTGGTTCGAAGAACGTTGCGGCAATCGTCATCGAACCTATTCAAGGTGAGGGTGGCTTCATCGTTCCACCAAAAGGTTTCTTGCCAGGGCTCGCACAATATGCGCGCGATAACGGCGCCATATTTGTAGCAGATGAAGTGCAGACTGGTTTTGCGCGAACTGGAGATATGTTCGCCTGTGAAGATGAAGGGGTAATCCCAGATCTCATCACGACCGCGAAGGGAATTGCAGGTGGACTTCCGCTTGCGGGATTGACTGGTCGAGCCGAAGTGATGGATAGCGTCCATTTGAGTGGCCTTGGTGGCACCTTTGGTGGTTCGCCAATCTCGTGCGCTGCTGCGCTAGGGGCGATCGAGATGATCGAAAGAGAAAACCTTGCTGAACGAGCCCGAGAAATTGGCGCAATCATGGAGCACGAACTCAACGCAATGGCTGCTAAATATCCAGTAATCGGTGAGGTGCGCGGCCGTGGTGCCATGCAAGCAATTGAACTTGTGATTCCTAGTTCAACGGAGCCAAACTCGGCAGCGATGCAAGCAATCGTCAAATACTGCCAGGGTAAAGGTGTGCTCCTGCTTACTGCGGGCACCTATAGCAATGTGATTCGATTGCTACCACCCCTTGTGATGCCAGAGCATTTACTTCGTGAGGCGCTATCGATACTTGATGAAGCGATTGCTGCTATCTAATCAGCATATGTAAAAGGTTAGCGATCCAAAAGATTCTGTATCGGCGAGTATGGAGTGCCACTCTTTCGTTTGGCTATCGCGCTTAGCGCTTCCAAGACCACGCGGTTAGCGAGAATTGCCGTGATATCCGCTGAATCAAATGGCGGGGCAACTTCGACAACATCAATGCCGACAACGGGCAGCTCAAGACAGATCCGGCGAACTGCTTCGAGCAGCTCACGACTTGTCATACCACCTGGCTCTGGCGTTCCCGTTCCGGGCGCCATTCCAGGATCAACCACATCGATATCTACCGAGAGAAAGACGCCATCACACCCATCAGTGAGCGTTGCGAAAGATTCATCGAGAACTGCGGTGAGACCGCGATGATGAATCTCGGTCATCTCATAAGAGCGCATTCCTTGATCGCGCATCCAATTGAGCGTGTTGTTATCGGGCCAATAGCCTCGTAAACCTAATTGCAAAAAGCGATCCCCGCGCACATCTCCCGCTTGAATCAAGCGACGCATGGGTGTGCCATGGCCAACCAATGCACCCATCTGAAGGTCGCCGGTATCAGCATGTGCATCGAAGTGAATCATCGAGATCTTTCCTTTACCGCGATGTGCAGCAATTCCTGCAACATCTGCAGAGGCAACGGAATGATCGCCACCGAGAACAACGGCGATTGCACCCGCGCGCGAAATTTTTTCGGTCGCCGCTCGAAGCACCTTCAGTGAATCAACAAGATCTCCTGGTGGCATCATGAGATCTCCAGCGTCGGCAACCTTTAATTCCTTCAGCGCATCTACTCGAAGCGCGAGATGAGGTCGCTCGCCATCATGCGGAAGGTAATCTCCCATCCGGATTGCTTGTGGACCGAATTTCGCACCTGAACGATGCGAGGTTCCGCTATCAATAGGTGCGCCAACGATGACGACATCTAGCCCGGCAAAGCTCTGTGGGTCATCGAGATCGCAGCGCGGAATTCCAAGGAAGGTGAAATCAGGACCGTATAAATTCCCGTGGTTTGCCATACGAGAAGGGTAACTTACGAATCAAATCCCAGGCCAAGGCGATCTAGCGTGCGAAGCCAAATGTTTCGCTTTCCGCCATTCTCATCAGCGCGATTGATAGACCAGCGAGTAATTTGAATAAAGAAGAAGCGGAATGGTTCTGGCGGGAATGGCAGTGGCTTTCGTCGCACCATCTCCAGGCGAGTTCGCTCGTTATCTTCACCATCTAATAAATCGAGCATCACCTGAGCACCAAACCTAGTTGCAGCAACGCCAAGACCGGTATAGCCAAGAACGCTCACCACGCGTTGATCTTTCGACAACTTCCAGAAGGGTGAGAATCGCGTGCAGGTATCGATAGCACCGCCCCAGGCATGGGTGAATTTTATTCCTTCAAGTTGTGGGAAGGTCTTCAAGAAGTGATCGACCAACTTCACATACGTCTCGGGACGAAATTCATACTCGCGCGCTACCCGGCCGCGGAAATTGTAAATTGCATCCCAACCGCCCCACACGATGCAATTGTCGTCTGTTAAGCGGTAGTAATGAAATTGATGTCCCGAATCTGAAATACCTTCTCGCTCTGACCAGCCGATGCTTTGTAATTGCTCTTTTGTGAGAGGTTCGGTAACGATTTGGTAGTCATAAACAGGCACTACATATTTTTTTAACTTCTTCTGAAGTGCCGGGAAGACATTGGTTGCAAGTGCGACTCGAGGAGCTTTCGCGAAACCATAAGCAGTATGTAAGAGAACTGCATCTTCTAAATTCTCTAGCCACTGCACTTGAGAGTTCTCAAAAATCTGCACACCAAGTGCTAGGCACGCTTTCTCCAATCCCCACACAAGACGAGCAGGGTCGACTAATGCTGTTCCATCGTGATCGAATAAACCGCCCTCATAAATTGGTGAATGCACGCGCGCTTGCACGGCAGCTTTATCGAGAAATTCGACATCGTCGCCAATGCGATTTCGTTCATCTGCCTCTTCGCGCATTCCCTCAAGCTGCCACGGTTCGATTGCAACTCGCAGTTCACCTGTCCACTCCCAATTACATTGGATGTTGTACCGCTTGATGGTTTCCTCGATTGCTTCCAAATTCTCGCGACCGAGTCGAGAAATAACTTCCATCTCGTCGCGAAAGCGGCGCTTTCCATTTGTCCATCCATGAGTTAACGAGTAATTACAGAAGCCGCCATTTCGCCCTGATGCACCTGCGCCTGTTTCGCGCATCTCAATAATGATTACCCGCCAATCAGGATGTTTCTCTTTTGCCAAGAGAGCAGTCCATAACCCGGTATACCCGGCGCCAACAATTGCCAGATCTGCATGGACCTCACCAAATAGCGCGGAGTGCGCGCTGGGTTCTAATGGGTCAGCATCGAGCCAATACAAATCTGGCTGTGCATCCTTGAGGTGGCGAACGATTCGTGGGTCGATGGTGGCCATCGAAATATCCGGCTACAAGCCGGATTCACCCCTTAACTTCTACTTACAGCGGGCCCGGGTCCTCCGGAGTCCTACCCCATTACCCCAACCAGTCTCAGTTGGTTCTTCGCAATGGCTTACCCAGAGTCTAACGTCTTTTCTTTGCTTTCGCATTACCTACTACTTGCCCCGCAATGACGATTGTCAGCGCGATTAGGAACATGGCTGTGCCTATGACATTGGCCTGAGCAGGTACTCCGCGAATCGAAGAAATCCAGATGAATTTTGGAAACGTAGTGATTGTGCCGGAATTGAAATTAGTAATAATAAAATCGTCAAACGAGAGGGAAAAAGCTAAGAGCGCAGCTGCAGCGATTCCCGGAAGTACTAACGGGAACGTCACTCGTCGGAAGGTTTCGTATTCATTTGCGTACAAATCTCGAGCTGCCTCTTCCAGTTTCGGATCGAGGCTTGCCACTCGAGCTTTCACAGTCACAACGACAAATGAGATACAGAACATGATGTGGGCGATGACCGTAGTCCAGAAACCGGTATTCACATTCATGTTCACAAACATTGCCAGCAACGAAGCGCCCATCACGATTTCTGGAGTCGCCATCGGTAGAAAGATTAATAGATTCGTTGCGCTTCGTCCGCGGAACTTATATCTGCCCAGTGCAAATGCAATCATCGTTCCAAGAATTGTTGCAATAAATGTAGAGAGGAAGCCGATCTTGAGCGAGTTTCCTAGCGCAACACAAATATCGGGAGCTCCACAAGGATTCTTCCAATTGTCGAGTGTGAATCCCTGCCAATTGATATTACGTTTGCCGGCATCGTTGAAAGAGAATGCCATCGTGTATCCAACAGGGATGAATAGATAGATAAGAGCTAGCGCTGCATAAATTCGAATGAGATTACGTGAAAACCATCTACTCATCAGCGTCACACCAACTCATCGGTACCAGAACGACGTATGTAAACAACCACCAGGAACAAAATGGCCGCCATCAATGTGAAGGAAAGTGATGCAGCGGTGGGGTAATCCACAATTCTGAAGAAACGTGAGTCAATTACGTTGCCAATCATTTTTGTCGTTGGATTTCCCAAAATTGCCGCATTGATGTAATCACCAGCAGCCGGAATAAAGGTGAGCAGAGTTCCCGCTACTACACCCGGCATCGATAACGGCATAGTGACCTTACGAAAAGTGGTAAGACCATTGGAATACAAGTCCCCTGATGCCTCGAGGAGGCGTGGGTCGATCCGATCCAAGCTGGCATAAATGGGAAGAGTCATGAATGGAAGAAAGTTATAGGTCAATCCCATCACCACAGCAAATGATGAGGCTGTGATGGTGGTGTCTGGCCCAATGAGGTGCAACGTTCGCAACACGTACACAACTGGACCTTCAGCGCCGAGGATTTGTTTCCAGGCAATGGTGCGCAATAAGAACGAGGTAAAGAATGGGGCCACCACCAGAATCAGCAGAATATTTTTGTAACGACCTGATTTGAACGCGATTGCATAAGCAAGCGGGTAAGAGATTGCTAAAGCGAGAACGGTGGCCAAGAATGCGTACATGAAAGAGCGCAGGAATTGATCTTGATACTCGATGAACGCATCAATGTAGTTTGCAAAACGATAGGTTTGAACAAAAGCGCCAGTCTCTTGTGTTGTCGCACGAGTTTTTGTTGAGGTCTCGGCAAGGTTGATCAGTGGATAGATAAAGAAAATAGCGAGCCAGAGCAAACCTGGCAGCATCAGAAGATAGGGAACTTTCCTTCCGGATCGCTCAGGCTGAACATGCGTACTCGTGCCTGGCGAAACGTGCGCAATCGCCATCTAATCCTCGCTATCGAGCGCGAAGGTGAAATTTGGCTCCCAAGAGAGCGTAACCCGATCGCCCTTTCTAATATTCGCAGCGCCACCATCATTTTGTTCAAAGACCATGAGCTCTTGCTTCCATGGCATTTCCACTTGGTACTGAGTGCTCACTCCTACAAAAGAGATATCGGTAACGACTCCATCGTGTAACGCATTCTTTCCCGTGCTCGTTCCTGCAGCATGAATGTTAATTTTCTCAGGACGAATTCCAACGAGAACCGAACTCTTAGCTGACCTATTACGGGATGTTGGCAGGATGATGCGCGCACCTTGAACATCTACAGAAGTTTCTGCACCGCTATTTGTCCCAACAGTTGCTTTAATGAGGTTCGACTGACCGAGGAAATTTGCTACGAAAACTGTTTCAGGGTTTTCATAAAGATCTACCGGTGAGCCCATCTGTTCGATACGACCTTTATTCATGACCGCGATGGTGTCGGCCATGGTCATCGCCTCTTCTTGATCGTGAGTCACATGGACGAAGGTGATTCCTACCTCGGTTTGAATCCACTTCAATTCAATCTGCATCTGCCGACGCAATTTAAGATCCAATGCACCCAGAGGTTCATCGAGAAGCAAAAGCGCGGGTCGATTGACGATTGCCCGCGCAACGGCAATTCGCTGTTGTTGACCGCCAGATAATTGCCCAGGCTTGCGATCTTTCAGGTGCCCCAATTCGACCAGTGCAAGGACTTTCTCAACCGCTTCTTTGACATCTTTGATTCCACGACGACGCAATCCAAATGCGACATTCTCAAAAATCGTTAAATGTGGAAAGAGCGCGTAATTCTGAAAGACCGTGTTGACCGGTCGGCGGTACGGCTTGCTGTATGTGATGTCGGTATCGCCAACCGCGATAGTTCCAGAGGTTGGCTCTTCAAGCCCTGCAATCATTCGAAGAGTTGTGGTTTTGCCACATCCCGACGGCCCCAAGAGCGCAAAGAACGAACCCTTCGGAATGGTCAGATTAAGATCATCGACTGCAACGAAATCGCCAAACTCTTTTCTGATGTTTCGAAGTTGCAAATCACCAGTGGCAGAGGCGGCGAGATCGACCATAGTTAATTGCCTGAAGCTGAGGCGAAAGCTTCGCTGTAAGTTGTTTCTTCCTCTGGTGCAAGCGGACGGAAGACCTTAACCTTGGCTAGCGTTGCATCGTCAGGGAAGATGAATGGATTGTTCACCAACTCTGGTGCAATCTTTTCCATCTCGTCACGAGCGCCTTGCACAGGGCAAATGTAATTCACGAAAGCAGCTACCTGAGCAGCTACCGCTGGATCGTAATAATTATTGATCACACTTTGTGCATTCTTTTTGTTGGTTGAAGGTGTTGGGAGTAGGACGTTGTCAGACCAGAGAGTTCCGCCCGATTCGGGGATTGCAAATTCAAATTTACCTTCATTGTCATTGGCAAGAGCGAAGATGTCGCCAGACCAGCCAATTACAGCGACCGCATCACCGCTTTCCATATCATCTAGGTAATCGTTGCCCTTTACTTGACGAATAATTCCATCAGCAACTTGCTTCTCGAGGAAATCAACGGCATTCATGAATTGATCTTCAGTAAATGGTTGAGAAACATCTACGCCCTGATACTGCAGGATGATTCCCATCGTGTCGCGCATTTCGCTGAGCACTTCGATGCGTCCCTTGTATTTCTTATCGAAGAGTTGATCAAGGCTTTTTATTCCACCAGGAATCACTTCTTTGTTCCAACCAAAGCCAGCGAAACCCGATTGCCATGTGAGCGAACTCTTGCGACCCGGGTCGAAGCCAACATTCGCAAGACCGGCAAGGATGTTCTCCTTATTTGGGATGGCACCTTCATCGAAAGCTTGGGCGTAACCTAAGCGAATCCATCGCCCCGCCATCCAGTCGGTAAGCGTGACGATATCCCACCCAATATCTTTTCCTTGTTCAAGCTTTATTTGAACCTTTCCGTAAAACTCATCGTTATCATTTACTTCTTCTTTGTAAACGACGTTGATTCCTGATGCTGCAATAAACGTTTCGAGCGAGGGATACTTTTGAGTTTTCTCGTCATAATCTAAATACTCTGGCCAGTTCGCCCAGCGAACTGTTCCTGATGAATCAGAAGCTGAGCTCTCACTCGCGCTGCCGGGTTCCTTTTTTGCACCGCCACAGGCTGCAAGAACCGCAGTCGCACCTACAGCTCCCGCTCCAGCAAGAAAGCGACGTCGAGTAAGTTGCGCTTTGATCAACGCTCTGGTCTCTGGCGAAAGTTTCTCGTTCATATCGTGCTCCCTTGTGTCTGCGGTCGGAGGTGGTTAGTAGTTACGGCTATGCCTGTAGATTAGTCATGACGTGCTTGATTCGGGTGTAATCCTCGAAGCCATAGCTCGATAAGTCTTTGCCGTATCCAGAGTGTTTGAAGCCGCCATGAGGCATCTCCGCCACCATCGGGATGTGGGTGTTAATCCAGACGCAGCCAAAATCAAAGGCTTTCGCCATCCGCATCGCTCGCCCATGGTCTTTGGTCCAGACGCTTGAGGCCAGGCCGTACTTCACACCATTTGCCATCCGGACCGCTTCGGCCTCATCGGTGAATTTCTGAATGGTGATCACCGGAGCGAACATCTCACTCTGGATCATCTCGTCATCTTGTTTGAGGTCTACCACAACGGTGGGGGTCCAGAAGTATCCAGGTCGATTGACCCGAGAGCCGCCAGCGGTGATTCGGGCATGTGCTGGCACTCGATCCAGAAAGCCCTGCACGCGAGCGAGTTGGTTTGCGTTGTTTACTGGACCAACGAGCACATCCTCATCCGGTGCTCCAACCTTGATGTTGTTCTTCGCTTGCTCAGTGAGTAGCGCAACGACATCGTTGTACGCGCTTGCCTCAACGATAACGCGAGTTGCTGCGGTGCAATCTTGTCCGGCATTGAAGTAACCCGCGACTGCAATCCATTCACATGCAGCTTCAAGATTCGCATCGTCAAAGATCACAACTGGAGCCTTGCCACCAAGTTCTAAGTGCACGCGCTTGAGATCTTTTGCCGCTTCTTTTGCTACCTCCATACCTGCACGAACGGATCCGGTGATCGAAACAAACTGTGGAATCTCGTGATCAACTAACATGCGTCCAGTATCTCGATCTCCAGTAATCACATTAATGACACCCTCTGGGAGAAATTCCTGCATCAACTCTGCCATCCAAAGAGTCGAGACTGGAGTGGTGTCGCTTGGCTTGAGCACAACTGAATTTCCGGCAGCAATCGCAGGTGCCCACTTCCAGACTGCCATCATCATTGGGTAATTCCATGGTGTGACTTGAGCGCAGACTCCGATCGGCTCGCGCCGGATAAAAGAGGTGTGGCCCTTTACATATTCGGCCGCAGAGCGACCTTCAAGGTTTCGAGCAGCGCCGGCGAAGAAGCGAATCTGATCCAACATTGGACCAATCTCTTCTTGTCGCGTAATCGCAATTGGCTTGCCGGTGTTCTCCGACTCAATGCCAATTAATTCTTCCGAACGCTCTTCAATCGCATCAGCAATTTTATTTATTGCTCTCTGTCGCTCACCAGGGGTTGACTCGCGCCAGAGTTCAAAAGCGGCTGCAGCTGCATTCATAGCCGCATCGACATCTGCGCTATTTGAGACGGGCGCGTGTGCAAAGACTTCGCCGGTAGCTGGGTTGATGAGCTCTTGGGTTTTGCCAGAAGAGGAGGGCACGCTCTTGCCATTGATGAAATTGGTGAGAGTTTTCATGGCCAGAGCGTACGCGCCACTTCGCGCCAAGGGCTAGCAGGGTTCGACACCGCCCGTTTCGGAAAATCTGCGATATGGCCGATATTTGGCGAGGTAGCCTACGAATATCGTGGTGAAACGCTCCCAAAACTGCGGATTCAGTTGCTTCACCCATCCGGGCATGAGAGGGTGGCCCTCATGCGCCAGAAGAACCGCTCCGTGCACCTTGATGATGCCTCCAAAGCAATCATTGAGCAGCTCCAAGGCGATGGGCGCAAACCTTATGCCGCAATCGGTTCGGCGGTGGGCCTTTCCGAAGCGGCAGTGCGGCAGCGCGTGCAGAAGCTTGTTGATTCTGGAGTAATTCAAATCGTTGCCGTCACCGATCCACTCACCGTCGGATCGTTTCGGATGGCGATGGTCGGGGTTCGAGTTGAAGGAGACATCACCTCTGTCGCTGATCAACTAGGAAAGTATCGCGAAGTCGACTACGTGGTTGTCACTGCGGGCAACTTCGACATTCTTGTCGAAGTGATCTGTGACGACGATGAACACCTGCTCGAACTTCTGCAAAGAATTCGAGCAATACATTCGGTGCGAAGCACAGAGAGCTTCGTCTACCTCAAACTACAAAAACAGCTATACAACTGGGGAACATAAAAAATGGCAACAACAAGTGAAGCAGATGTAGTCCTCTATCACGATGATGAGCACCACGAGAATTGGTCAGATCGTGCGAAAGAGAATTTGTGGCTTGCCTTCTCGCGAATGGGAAATTACGAGCAAGGTGGTTCAATTCCTGTCATCACTCGTGGCGAGGGCGTCTACGTGTGGGATGATCGCGATAAGAAGATCTTTGACGGTCTTGCCGGGCTCTTTACAGTTCAAATTGGACACGGACGTGAGGAACTTGTTGAAGCAGCTGCAAAGCAGATGCGCCAACTCTCCTTCTTCCCGCTCTGGGGCTATGCCAATCCCCCAGCAATTGAACTTGCCGAGCGATTAACATCCTTCACGCCCAAAGGGCTCAATCATGTTTTCTTCTCTGCTACCGGTGGTGAATCGGTCGAAAGTGCTATCAAATTAATCAAGCAGTATTACAAGATGACAGGCAAACCGCTAAAACATAAAGTGATTTCACGTTCGATTGCCTATCATGGCACCACGCAAGGTGCGCTCTCAATCACTGGCATCCCTGCCGCAAAACAATATTTTGAACCGCTAATTGCCGGTCACCATAAAGTTCCTAATACCAATTTCTATCGCGCACCACTTAATCATCGCGATGATTACATGGAATTTGGGCAATGGGCTGCCAATCGAATCGAAGAGATGATCAATTTTGAAGGGGCTGACACAGTTGCTGCTGTCTTCGTCGAGCCAGTGCAAAACTCAGGCGGTTGCTTCCCGCCTCCCCCTGGATACTTAGAACGTGTCCGTGAAATTTGCGATAAATACGATGTGATGATGGTCTGTGATGAGACCATCACGGGCTTTGGTCGCATCGGTGATTACTTTGCCTCGCGCTTGTTTGGTATCACACCGGACATCATCACATGCGGAAAGGGAATGACCTCTGGGTATTTTCCAATGGCTGCGATGATTGCTAGCGACAAGCTCTATGAACCATTCCGAAAAGATAACAACGCATTCCTGCACGGCTTCACCTTTGGTGGACACCCAGTTGGCGCCGCCGTCGCGCTAGCTAATCTCGATATCTTTGAGAAAGAGAAGATCAACGAGCATGTTCTAGAGAATGAAGGCAAGTTCTATGCCACGCTCGAGAAACTTTACGACTTGCCGATAGTTGGTGATGTGCGCGGCGCTGGATACTTCTACGGAATCGAGATGGTCAAGGACCGCTCAACTCGCGAAACGTTTAACTCAGATGAGAGCGAAAAACTCCTACGTGGTTTCTTATCGAAGAAACTCTACGACTCTGGCTTGTACTGCCGCACTGATGACCGTGGCGACCCAGTTATTCAACTCGCCCCGCCACTGATTGCCAACCAGAGTCATTTCGATGAGATTGAGGGCATCCTGCGCTCAGTACTGACTGAAGCATGTGAGTTGATCTTTTAATGACGCAATCTGGCACACCCCTTGGTGATACCAAACGGACCACGCTCCATCGGGTGCCGCATAAAGAGGTGAAAGATCG
>CAMAPN010000014.1 GCA_945860275.1 Bifidobacterium breve | reverse complement strand
TTTCTTGCTATCACTTCGTAATCACCTATGTTGAGAAGAATGAAATCTGTGAATGTATACCTGCAGACCAAATCGGCCTCTCGAATCTCCCGCTTCATAATCCCAGCGCCCGTTACCATTCGGGCCGCCAATTCATTAATGTCACTCTCTTGCATATCAGGGAGTGCTCGCTGGCTAGTGACAGCCAATTGTCGAACATGGGGTTCATTGGTGTTAAGTAGCGAAACTAAGAAAATGTTCAATGAACCGTTGCTGCGCATTGTTGATGAAATGATCCTAGTGGCACTTTCGATAAATGCTGGTAAAGCTAGGAGCCCAGTTAGTGAATCATGTAATCCATCATGGCTTACAAGCTCCGCAAGAATCTTTTTTCTGCTCAAAGTACGAACGCTATCTCACAAGTAGAGATGAACTGATGCACTCTCTTGTGTACAAGGATAGTTTCATTTCTGTTACTACACTTCCCTCTTTAATCTTCAATTGATTTCGACAATTGCGCGGTGATCATCAGAATTCCGGCTATAGCAAGTAACGCAAAGAATCCAAGAAGCAGGGCTATCCCAGGCCAACCACCTTCAAATATGTAGTACGCGACAGCTAGAGCTATCAGATTCGCTAACAGAGATGGAGAATTCCCATATCGCTTGCCTCGCCTTATTCCTCTAGCTGCGAAGAGCAAACCTAAACCACCAAGTATCGCAAAGAAGATTTCGGCGATTAAGGCATCAAAATTCTTCGCTTCCGAAATGAATGATTCAACAATTAAGAAAAGAGCGAGGAAGAAAAGTAAGAGCGCCTCACCAGCAACAATTGTTGAGGTAAGTCGACGTAAGTTAGTTACATTTCTTAAATTCACGAATTAACCCTCTCACCACGGCACAACTTCTCTATCTTCCCAAAGTAAACCTGTTTGGTCTACGCCAGGAGTGAAACTTCGCGTAGCTAACCAAATCGCAGTCTCGGCACCTTCTGCTGCAGTACGTGGTGCATCAGGACCGCCCATGTCGGTCTTTGAGTGATTAGGGCATATCGCATCAACGAGTACCCCACGCGAACCAAGTCCTGTTTCATGAGCCAGGTTTCTAACGAATGAATTCACTCCTGCTTTGCTGATTCGATACGGCGCTAGACCGCCAGCGCTTCCCGGACCAGACATTCGACCAAGACATGCGCTTAATACGATTACACGACCATTTCGTTTCTCAACTAAGTGTTGACCAAAGATATTCACGACATTAAATACGCCGGTGAGATTGATGTCGAGCGTGCGATCCCAATCGTCTTTCGATGCGCGCATAGTTTTTGACATCTTCTCGGACATGACGCCATGCGAGAGCACGAGTATGTCGAAAGGTGCAACAGCTTCGCTATGTACTTGCAATTTCTTATAGTCACGAACATCGCAATAGATACTCGATACGCCTAACTCTTGCGCGGCCTTCGCAACTCGCTCACTATCCTGGCCAAGAATTGTGGTGTCGATTCCACGTGCATGTAATCCTCGAGCAATCTCAAAACCAATTCCTCGTGATCCGCCAGTCACAAGAGCCCGCATCTGGTGTTTGTTGGGTTCGGCGCTGGCATGCGAGCTAGGGCTGGGTGAAAGAGCGCCGGATTCCGCAGGGATGGTCATGGTCGTACTCTTCAGTGCCTGAGCGCCCAAGGCAACGCGAAGAGCGGCTGCGCGCCCTGGATTACTTGGAGGCCTCGAAATCTGGGGTACTACCTCCCCTGGCGAATGGCGGCGAGCGCTTTTCCGGTATTCGAACCGGCGGCCCCGCCCGCCGCACCGAGAAGTTGAGGAACCTCACCTTCTCCAGCGACCGCTCTGGGTGATAACCACCCCCAATGCTCGATACCCTTGCCTTAAACGAGTACTGGGAGAGTCAGTGTCGACTACAGACTTCGCTGGGGATTTTGGCGCCAATGAATGGCTTGTCGATGAGATGTACGAAAAATATCTCGCGAATCCGAATTCGGTAGATGATCAATGGAAAACGCTATTCGCTAGTGGTGCACATACGCCCGGAGGTCAGGGCGCACGTACTTCAGCGCAAACACCATCGGCCTCCGCTCCAACGTCCCCAGTTCAAGGAACTCAAGCTCTTCAATTACCACCTGGCCTCACCCTTCCAGCAAGTGGAGGACGACCACCTGCACCGAAAAGTGCAAGTGCGATGCATGTAACTGGAAATGGAAATGGAGTAAGCGCGGCGAGCGCATCCGTGCCTTCCGCTAGCGCACCAGCTACTCCAGCACCAGCTACCCCCGCAGTAACTCCTGCAGTAACTCCTGCAGTAACTCCTGCAGTAACTCCTGCAGTAACTTCTGCAGTAACTCCTGCAGTAACTCCTGCAGTAACTCCTGCAGTAACTCCTGCAGTAACAACTACACAAGCACAATCTGTTATCTCAAAAGCGCCGCGCACCTCTGATCCACTTCCTGCGCAGCCGTTACAAAAGAGCGCACCAGTAGTCACCTCTCCTTCGGCAGGACAAGTTGATCCGCTTCGAGGAACAGCGGCGCGAGTGGTCACGAACATGGAGGCGTCGCTTCATGTTCCTACTGCAACAAGCGTCCGCACAATCCCAGCAAAATTGTTAATCGATAATCGCATCGTCATCAATAACCACATGCAACGTGCACGTGGCGGAAAAGTTTCGTTTACACACCTCATCGGTTACGCCATGGTCAAAGCGCTCCGCGCAATGCCAGAGATGAATGCGTACTACACAACTATTGAAGGTAAGCCTGCGATCGGCAGACCAGACCATATAAATATCGGTATCGCGATCGACCTTGCGAAATCAGATGGCACCCGCCAACTCCTCGTGCCTTCCATCAAGGGTTGCGAGTCAATGGACTTCGCACAATTCCTTGAGACATATGAATCACTAATTAAGAAGGCCCGCTCTGGCGGACTCACTGTCGAAGATTTCGCGGGCACGACCGTCTCGCTCACCAATCCAGGAACCATCGGCACTGTCCATTCAGTTCCTCGTTTAATGGAGGGGCAGGGCTTGATTCTCGGTGTTGGATCGATGGAATACCCCGCCGAGTTCCAAGGAACAAACGAAGAGACGCTTGCTCGAATGGCTGTGAGCAAAGTTGTCACGCTCACCAGCACATATGACCACCGCATCATCCAAGGTGCGCAATCGGGCGATTATCTCCGCCGAATTCACGAGCTACTCCTTGGCGCAGAGGGTTTCTACGACGAAATCTTTACTGCCCTGCGCATTCCTTATGTTCCTATTCGATGGAATACCGATTTGGATCGCAGCAAAGATGATGACATCCATAAGACTGCTCGAGTCCAAGAGCTCATCCACGCTTTCCGCAGTCGTGGCCATCTCATGGCAGATGTTGATCCACTTGAGTTCAAATTACGTATCCACCCAGATCTCGACACCGTCACTCATGGATTAACGCTGTGGGATCTCGACCGCGAAGTCGCCACTGGCGGCTTTGGTGGCAAGCAATCCATGAAGCTGCGTGACATTCTCGGAATCTTGCGCAACGCATACTGCCGAACAATCGGTATTGAGTACATGCACTTGAGCAACCCAGCTGAGCGAAAGTGGATGCAAGCGCGCCTAGAGGTCCCAGCTGAAAAGATGGATCGAGACGAACAGCTTCGAATCTTACGTAAGCTCAATAGCGCAGAGGCTTTTGAAACCTTCCTCCAGACAAAATTCGTGGGACAAAAGCGCTTCTCCCTCGAAGGTGGCGAATCCGTTATTCCCATTCTCGATGCCATTCTCATTGCAGCAGCAGAAGAGAAACTCGATGAGGTATGTATCGGCATGCCCCACCGTGGTCGACTCAATGTTTTAGCAAATGTCGCTGGAAAACCACATGGGCAGATCTTCCAAGAGTTCGAGGGCCATTATCAAGACAATTCAGTCCAAGGTTCTGGAGATGTGAAGTACCACCTCGGTACGCAATCTGTCTTCACTGCAGACTCAGGTGCGCAGACAAAGGTTTATCTCGCAGCGAATCCATCGCACTTAGAGGCAGTCAATCCGGTTCTCGAGGGAATCGTCCGCGCCAAGCAAGACAAGATCAACATTCGCGATGAATTCTCCGTTGTGCCAATCCTGCTTCACGGCGATGCGGCATTCGCTGGCCAAGGAGTAGTTGCTGAGACGCTTAATCTCTCGCAACTTCCCGGCTACCGAACTGGTGGCACTATTCATATCGTCATCAATAACCAAGTTGGCTTTACGACTTCGCCGAGCGCAGCGCGCTCATCAACGTATGCCACCGATGTTGCCCGCATGGTGCAAGCACCAATTTTCCACGTTAACGGCGACGATCCAGAGGCGTGCGTACGCGTTGCCCGTTTGGCTTATGAGTATCGCCAGGCCTTTAATAAGGATGTCGTCATCGACATGATTTGTTACCGTCGTCGCGGCCACAACGAAGGCGATGAGCCGAGCTTTACCCAGCCGTTGATGTACAAACTTATTGATGCAAAGCGCACCACTCGCACTCTTTATATAGAGGCGCTCGTCGGACGCGGTGATATCACCATGGAAGAGGCTGAAGAAGTCACCCGAGATTTCCAGACGCAACTGGAAGCGATTTTCGCAGCAGTCCATAACAAAGAAGCAAGCGCGCCAACTCTCGATGCCAAGAAGGTTCTTGCGCCAGAAGAAGCAGCTACCGCAATCAGCGAAGAGGTCGCGCGAGCAATCGCTGCTACCCAAATAGCGATTCCGGAGGGCTTTGCTGTTCATCCTAAGCTGCTCCCACAACTCTCACGTCGTGTTGAGATGCTTAACGAGGGCACAATCGACTGGGCGATGGGTGAGGCGCTTGCCTTTGGTTCGTTGCTATTAGAGGGCAAGCACATTCGCTTAGCTGGTCAAGATGTCGGGCGAGGTACTTTCAGCCAACGTCACGCAGTTATTGTCGATGGAAATAATGGCAGTGAATGGATTCCACTTCGTGGCTTGATCTCTAATGAGAATCAATTCTTTGTCGTGAACTCGCTCCTCTCTGAGTATGCAGCTCTTGGTTTTGAATATGGCTACTCGGTAGAACGCGATGATGCGCTCGTACTATGGGAAGCACAGTTTGGTGATTTTGCCAATGGTGCGCAGACCATCATCGATGAGTTCATCTCCTCAGCGCTACAGAAGTGGGGTGAACGTTCTTCAGTCGTGATGCTCTTGCCACATGGTTACGAAGGTCAAGGACCAGATCACTCATCGGCACGTATTGAGCGATTCCTTCAGCTCTGTGCGGAGAACAACATGACAGTGGCACAACCATCGAGTCCTGCCTCGTACTTCCACCTGCTTCGCTGGCATATGACAAACCCTGCTCGTCGACCACTGATTGTCTTTGAACCAAAATCGATGCTCCGCCTCAAAGCTGCTGCATCAAAGTTGGAAGATTTCACATCAGGACGATTCCAAACAGTTATTCCAGACCCAATTGTCACAAATGCAACGCGTTTAATCTTCTGCTCTGGCAAGGTCTATCACGAGCTCGTTGCAGAACGAGCAAAGCTCAATGAGCTCACCACTGCAATTGTTCGAGTTGAACAGTTGTATCCATTCCCTGCTGCGGCAATTCAAGCTGAGGTAGCAAAGCATCCAAACGCAAATATCTTGTGGGTTCAGGATGAGCCAGCGAACCAAGGTGCATGGCCATTCTTTGCACTTAATTCGATGGAATCACTTGATGGTCGATCGGTGCGACGTGTGTCGCGGTTAGCATCTGCAGCGCCAGCAACAGGTAATCACCATCTCCATGAAGAGGAGCAGAAAGCGCTGATCTTCGAAGCTTTCCAGCGGTAGAGCTCTCCATCGGTAGAGTTTTCCATCGGTAGAGTTTTCCATCGGTAGAGTTTTCCAGCGGTAGAGCTTTCCATCGGTAAATCATTTGCCGGAGTATTGCGTTAGGTCAATCGATTCGTGCGGCGCATTACTTAGCGTACAGATTCATTACTGCGTCGAATCCGAAAGAGAACTCGACCGAGAATCTCCTCACCCGCTATCGCTCCCCATGTTCTAGAGTCTTGTGAGAGCACCTTGTTATCTCCTTCAACCCAATAGGTTGGGTAATGGCGATTTGGTGAATCGCTCCGGATATCCGTGATGCGCTTGATGAAGAGCACCCCTGGTTGTAACTCACGTTCGATCACCACGATGTGTCCAACTTTTATCCCTCGAGTAATTCCCCCGCGTCGAGTGAAACGAACGAGAAGCCAATCTCCATGGTGATAGGTGGGCGCCATCGACTCCCCCTCTACAAGCACAGTTCTTATGGAAGGCGACGATGAGGGCGATGGCGACGATGACGCTGAAAATGATGAGAATGGCCAGCCCATGTGCGCGAGCGTAGCGAGAAGTGGCGGCCAATGGCCACCCCTTTCGAAATTCACCATTCGAATTTCGCTGAAATCAACCGCGAGGTAGGCTCTGACCAAAGAGTTCACGATAACTAACTCGAAATCGAGAAGTTATGACACTTTCTGAGGAGTTTTAATGAAGAATATTTTTACACCAACAATTACCGTCCATGCCCATTGCGATTTACCATGCGGCGTCTACGACCCAGCACAAGCGAAAATTGAAGCGCAATCTGTAAAAGCTGCGATGGAAAAGTACAACGCAAGCAGCGACCCAGATTTCAAAGCACGTGCCGTAGCAATCAAAGAAGAGCGTTCACATCAAGTAAAGGAGCATCTCTGGGTGCTCTGGACTGATTACTTCAAGCCAAATCACTTCGAGGCGTATCCAAATCTGCACTCACTCTTCAACGAGGCAACAAAGCTTGCTGGAGCCGCTGGCACCAAGGGATCAAATGATGTTGCAGTTGCCGAGAAGTTGCTTGCAAAGATCGACGAGATTGCCGATATCTTCTGGGCAACCAAGAAGTAAGTACGAAGTAGGAATCGCGCAACTATCGATTTGTCACTGACACTAAAGTTGCCTGAGGCCGGAGAGTTGAGAAATCAATTCACTGGCCTCTTCGTTTTACTACAGATGCAAAGAAAGCTGAGATTTACGGGCGAAAGGGTTAATTACCGCGCGTGAGCGCTTCTGCAGCTGCTCGGGCAATAAATGAAACCCGATCAACAAGGACACGAGTGATAGTTCCTTGAGCTACTAGGCGTGTACCGCTGTGACATTCCACATCAAAGATAATTCTCTTGCCCTCCACCGAGGAGACTTTCGCTGTCGCTACGACCTCATCACCCACGCTGGCAGTTGCGCTATGGTCAATCTCTATTCGGACGCCAACTGTTGTCTCACTCTGTTCAAGAAACTCGGCTAGAGCAGCAATGGTGGCGTTTTCAGCAAGTGCAATCACCGCTGGGGTACCAAGCACGGGGACATCGCCACTTCCAAGCGCAATCGCTGTGTCGCCATGGCGCACGGTCATTCGAGAGAGGCCAATCGCTCCAATAAATCGCTCTGGACTCATCCTCAACCATTTCCCGGGTTATCTGGCGTGGATTTTTTCCGTTGATTGGTAACGGCCAACACCACTAGTGGATCACCCTCCTGGATGACATCACCAGGCACGACTCCTACATCAACTACTTCACCATCGAATTCGGCGAGTACGGGAATTTCCATTTTCATCGATTCGAGCAAAAGCAGGGTTTCGCCCACGGAGACTTTATCGCCAACAACAACGGAGACTTCCAATACGTTAGCCACCATCTCGGCTCGAATGGTCTGATTCACGTTCTACAACTTAGCCCAACGGCGCGCTACTGGGGGGTATTCCCACGAGTCAATTCGCTTAATTACTTTAACTAGCTCAACTAGCGCTGATCGTCATCGCTCCCAAAGCGCTCATGAATCTCTACATGAGTATGGATGAAAGTATCCGTGGTGATTTCTGTATAAGTGATGGACTGATGCCATTCAAATTGCGGTTGCCGAATCATAGCGCCGACATTTCTGCGTAATTGTTCTGATGCCTCCTCGCGACAGGAGCGATTGAGTAGCGCTTTCAATTGTTGATTAAGAATTGCCTCCTGTGCAGTTCGAGCAGCACATGGCGGACATTCTTGGATATGCAATTCGATCGCGTGAACGCTCTCGTTATCCTCGATTTCATGATCGATGTAGAGGACGATCGCGTGTAGCACCTCGGTGCAAGGCAGGTTGTGATGATTGCCGCAACTCATGCGCCTTCACCTGCCTTGATATAACCGCGCTCGCGGGCATAATCGGCCAATGATTCACGTAACAACTTTCGACCTCGATGTAATCGGGACATCACAGTCCCAGGTGGAATATTGAGAATCTCGGCTACTTCCTTATACGAGAAACCTTCGACATCGGCGAAATAGACTGCCAGACGAAACTCTTCTGGCAACTCTTGAAGCGCAATCTTGATATCGCTATCGGGAAGTTGCTCCAGCGCCTCTACCTCTGCTGACTTGCCTTGATCGCTGGTATGAGTTGCCGCTTCAGCTATCTGCCACTCTTCGATTTCACCATCAGAAATCAACGGTTGACGCTGCTCTTTTCGGTAGATATTGATAAAAGTTGTTGTCAGAATTCGATAGAGCCACGCTCGTAGATTTGTTCCCTCTGTAAATTGATGAAATGAAGTGAAGGCTTTTGCAAAAGTCTCTTGGACGAGATCTTCGGCGCTCTCTGGATTTTTAGTCATCCGAAGCGCCGCGCTATAGAGCGCATCTAGATATGGCAGCGCATCTCGCTCAAACCTCGAATTCAATTCAGTTCGCGCGACTACGCCTTGGCTCGCGCCAGGTGCACTGCCGGCACTTCCCGAACTCTCCGCGACGTCAGTACTTTTCGCACGTGTCGCACGTGTCGCACGTGTCGCACTTTTTGCGACCGGAGCTTGGGCGTTAGCTTGCCCTCGCTGAGCAATCTGCTTGCCCGACCCTGCCTGCGAATCGGTTGGGGGCGTCATAACCGAACACTGTACCGCCATACTCTTTGTAACCCCTGAGAGAAGATTGTTATTCCCTCACGGTCACGCCATCGCCCGCCGCGAACTCGGTCAGAGCAGAGTCTCCTGCTCGCCTAACTCGATCGGGAGGATGAGCTCTGCTCCATTGTTGGCAATCTTGTTCACGCGCGTCGAGACAGGATCGGCCACCAAGTGCGCCTGTTCAGGCGAGAGCCCTTCTGAAATGATTGTGCGCAGCGCGCTTTCGTCGCTAAGTTGGGGATCAAGCCAGCGCTTCCACTCTGAGTTCGGCAAGAAAAGCGGCATCCGATGATGAATCTCTGCAAGTGAACCTGTTGCTTCTTTCGTAATAATGGCAACGGTGCCATTCTCATAAACACCCGCCATAGCAAGTGCACGTGAGTCTGCGCGATGAATAAAGAATGGATGCTTGCTGGGAAATCTACCGAGCTCGGTCGCCCATTCGTAATAACCATCTGCAGGAATGAAACATCTTCTCGATTTAAACGCCTGGCGGAACGACGGTTTTTCGTGCACGCTTTCACTTCTGGCATTAATTGTGTGCGCACTGACAAAATCAGATTTTGCCCACGAAGGTATTAATCCCCAGCGCATAATCTCAATCTTTGGACCTTCGGTCATTACGTAAACTTCTTGCGTGGGCGCAGTATTCCAATTCGGCGGCAACTCTCGAGCAGGAACATCTACTAATGAAAACTCCTCTTCGAGCAGGTCAAGGCTTTTTGAGGTAGCAAAGCGGCCGCACATATCCATAGCCTAAGGCGGTACCCTTATCCATATGCCATCAGAGAAAACTCGCGATGCTAAAAGCGCTGCTGCCCCTGTGATGCACGCTGGCAGCTCTTCAGGCGCTGGCCTGCCCACGTGGCTCGCGCCACTTGCAGGCGCTCCCCTAGCAGCAACTCTTGCTCTACCTGGCTCCAAGTCAGTAACCAATCGCGCCCTCGTCCTTGGCGCCCTCGCCGAATCCCCCTCAACGCTACATAAACCGCTCTACTCCCGCGATAGCACGTTAATGATCAATGCCCTTCGCGCACTTGGAGTTGGCGTCGATCAGCAACCTGAATCCATCTCCATCTCCCCTCGAGCAATGAAAGGTCCGGCATCGATCGATGTTGGTAATGCTGGAACAGTGATGCGATTCCTGCCACCTGTGGCCGCTCTTGCCGAGGGAGAAATATCCTTCGATGGCGATCCGCGCTCGCACGAACGTCCACTTAAACCGGTGATTGCTGCACTTGAAGAATTAGGAATCGAGATTGATCACGGTGGCAGATACTCCTTGCCGCTAAGGATTCATGGCAAAGGTGAGATTAAGGGTGGCGCAATTGAGATTGATGCAAGTCAATCGAGCCAATTTCTCTCTAGCTTGCTCTTAGTTGCACCTCGAATGAGGGAGGGGCTCACCATCACCCATGTTGGGCCAACGCTTCCCTCTATGCCGCACATCTCCATGACTATTGCCATGCTAAAAGAACGAGGCGTACGAGTTGAATTAATCGGTGCGAATACTTGGCGCGTGCAACCAGGACAAATTTTCGGACTACGCGCACTTATCGAGCCAGATCTCTCTAATGCCGCTCCATTTATGGGAGCTGCTCTCATTGCAGGTGGCTCTGTCACGATTAAAGATTGGCCGAAGATAACCACACAACCAGGCGATCAACTCCGCGAGATTTATCACGCGATGGGTGGCGAGATTACGCGCGGAGCTCCAGTTGAACTCGCAAGTAAAAATAACAAGAACAGCAAAGCTGGCGCCGGTAAGAGCAGCGCGCCATCTGATGATCTAACAATCACTGGCACCGGAGTAATCCATGGCATCGATATCGATCTGCACGAAGTTGGAGAGCTAGCGCCATCTATCGCTGCTGTTGCACTCTTGGCTAACTCCCCCACTCATCTACGCGGAATTGGACACCTACGCCTCCATGAAACAGATCGCCTTGAGGCGCTCGCCCGAGAATTTAGCGCTCTGGGCGGAAAAGTTATTGCACATCAAGATTCGCTCGAAATAATCCCTGCTCCACTTCATGGTGGAACATTCCACACCTATGAGGATCATCGACTCGCAACAGCCGGCGCAATGCTTGGCTTGCGAATTCCAGATATCCACGTAGAGAACATCGAGACCACATCGAAGACTTTTCCAGATTTCCCTGGTTTATGGTCTGCGATGCTCGCACAACTTCAGGTGCCAACGCTTTAGATATGCGCAATCAGCGAAATTTCGACGAAGACGATATTCGTTCCAGACCTGCACGTTCTACAAAGCCACGGAGCAAAGAACGGCCGCAATACTCAGATGCCCTTCCGGCCCGAGTAATCACGATTGATCGCGGCAGGGTGACCTGCGTAACCGATGCGCACCAGGAATTCTTTGCAGTTGCAGCGCGTGAATTAGGTCGACGCTCTGTAGTAGTTGGGGATCTCGTAGGCGTCGTCGGTATTCCTGAGGCAGATCAAGCGCGCGAAGACTTTGCTCGAATCGTGCGGATAGAACCACGGAAAAACTCACTTCGCCGCTCAGCTGAAGACGGATCTGAGCGAGTGCTCGTCGCGAATGTTGATTACCTTGCAATAGTGAGCGCTACAACTAATCCAGAACCTAAACATGGTTTTGTCAATCGCGCTCTTGTTGCTGCATTTGCAGAGGGCATTACACCAATTCTTGTCATGACAAAAAGCGATCTCGGCTCTGGGGCAGATTTCTTAAGTGCTTACGCAGCAATGGAGATTCCGAACTTCGCTCTCCAAAAAGATAAATCGCCGAATGATTTTCTACACTTCATTAATGGAAAAGTTACGGTGTTGATTGGCCATTCAGGAGTTGGTAAATCGACTCTAATCAATGCGCTCTCACCACATGGGCAGCGTGAGACTGGTTCAGTGAATGAAGCAACAGGTAAAGGACGTCACACCTCATCGAGCGCAATTGCGTTAGAGATAGCTGGCGGTGGATGGGTCATCGATACTCCAGGCGTTCGTTCATTCGGCCTCTCCCATGTCACAAAGGAAAATGTCATTGCTGCTTTCCCTGACTGCGCCGAAGTAGCAAAGGGCTGCCAGAAGAATTGTTCCCACGATGAAGAAAGCTGTGCCCTAGTTGCGTGGGCCGTTGACGACGAACGGCGCCAATCACGACTACACGCGCTCCAGCAGATTCTCTCGTCGCTGGCTGATTAATTCACGCATCTCTAATGCGCTTTCAAGTACCCTTCTATCTATGGCTTTCTCTAACTAGAACTAACTAGTACTGCAAGGGCTAGGAAAATTCTGTAGACGCGAGCGCGGCAGGTTAGTCAATAACTAGATAGGTGAACGAGAGCACGAGAGCGGGTAAAAAAGTGAGTAACGCTAGCGATAGTAATTTGACCAGTGATCTAACTAGTGATCTAACTAGTGATCTGGCTGGCGATTTACAGTTGGCGCTTGAGCTAGCAGATCGGGCAGATCGCATTGCTACTTCACGATTTCTCGCCATTGATCTCCATGTCGAAACAAAGCCAGATCTCACCCCAGTAAGCGACGCTGACAAAGCTATTGAGGAGGCAATCCGAGAGCTCTTATCTGTTAAACGTCCCCACGATCAAATCGTCGGTGAAGAGTTTGGCAGCGGCAGCACTACTGGTCGATATTGGGTAATTGACCCCATCGATGGCACAAAGAATTTTGTACGTGGCGTACCTGTATGGGGCACGTTAATCGCGTTGATGGAGGGCACGGAGGTGCTTGTTGGTGTTGTCAGCGCACCAGCGCTCTTTCGCCGCTGGTACGCAAGTAAAGGTGGAGGCGCATTTCTCTCAGTGAATGGTGGCGCTGCTCGACAACTAAAAGTCTCATCGGTAGCAAAACTAGACGATGCATCTCTGTCGATATCTACCTTCGCCTCGCCAACAACGGGAAATAGAAATGACGGTTGGGGCGATCTTCATCCCGGATTACTCACACTCGCGGAAAAAGTATGGCGCACCCGAGCCTATGGAGATTTTTGGTCGCACCTGCTGGTGGCTGAAGGAGCGGTTGATTGCGCGCTTGAGCCAAAACTAGCCCTGTGGGATATGGCTCCCCTTGCGATAATTGTCAGTGAAGCTGGCGGGCAATTTACCGATTTCCGTGGCACCAATGGGCCAAATGGAAAGAACGGTGTGAGCAGTAATGGCTTACTGCATAGCGCGCTGCTGGAGCACTTTCCTCAGTAATCTAGCGAAAACTCTGTGATTGACCGGCTTGTCGCAGAAGTTCCTCCCTTTATCCATCTGGGACTAATCTAGCAATATGGATGTGCGCACGATTGATCTCAAACTACATGGGATGACCTGTAGCTCATGCGTTGCGACTATCGAAGGCGCGCTCAACGAATTGCCAGGCGTTAGTGCAACGGTAAATTTCGCTACCGAGACTGCGCATGTAATTGCTCCCGAGACTATTGATATCCCGACTGTAATCAACACAGTCACACAAACGGGCTATCGCGCTGAGCTACTCAACGCAACGAGCAATCAATTATTAGAGTCACCTCGAATTGGTTGGCGCCTGATTCTCGCGATAATTTTCGCGATACCCACCATTGTCATTTCTATGTTCATGTCGCTGCATGAACCGATAGATAATGCAATCCATTCGCTCCTTGATGCGCTCAATCTTCTGCAACCAACTAATCACCCGTGGGGTTGGTTGGCTATTGGACTTACCGTTCCAGTCCTTTTCATTGCGGGATGGCCGATACATCGAGTTGGATTGCGTTCATTGCGCCGTGCAAACATGGATACCTTGATATCTATTGGAACCCTCAGCGCATTTTTCTGGTCGTGCTACGCGCAAGCTGCCGCCACTGGTGAAATTTACGTTGAAGTTGCAGCCGGCGTCATGCTCTTTATTCTTTTCGGTCGCTACCTCGAAAGTCGCTCAAAAATTAAAGCGGGAGCTGCGCTAAGAACCCTGCTCAGTCTCGGCGCAAAAGAGGTTTCCATTCTTCGCAATGGCGAGGAAGTGCTTGCTCCGATTGATCATCTTCAAGTGGGAGATCACTTTTTGGTTCGTCCAGGTCAAGCAATTGCTGCAGATGGCATAGTAGTTGAGGGCGAGAGCGATGTTGATCTCTCGCTAATCACCGGGGAATCGCTGCCAGTTCAAATGGCGCCAGGCAAACGTGTTATCGGTGCAACTATCAACGGAAATGGTCGATTGATTGTCCGCGCTGAACGAGTGGGTGCGCAGACTGAACTATCGCGAATCGCTCGAATGGTCGTGCAAGCGCAAGGTGAGAAGGCGCCGATCGCCCGGCTTGCCGATCGAATAGCCGCAATCTTTGTGCCGTCAATAATTGCTTTATCAATCGCCACATTCACAATCTGGTTTGTTGTTTCCAATGATCTCTCTCAATCTATTGCACCTGCAATTACGCTCCTTGTAATTGCATGTCCATGCGCCCTTGGGCTTGCTACGCCAATCGCATTCCTTGTGGCATCAGGGCGAGGCGCACAATTGGGAATTATTTTGCGCACTCCAGCAGTTTTAGAGCGCGCGCAAGTGCAGGGGCGCCAGGCAAAGCGAAGAGGTAACAAGACTGCCTCCAACAAGCAAAGCGCTGCCACTCATGCAGTACTTCTTCTTGATAAAACTGGAACTGTAACCACGGGCCAAATAGAAATTGTCGCCGTGCAGACTTTTGGTATTGATGAGCAATTACTGCTCTCCATCGCTGGAACTATCGAAAATCAAAGCGAGCACCCAATTGCTCGAGGGGTTGTTACCTTGGCAAAGAATAAGGGAGTTACTTTTGGGTTGATTTCAGAGTTTGAGTCTCATCCTGGACGTGGTGTTGCAGGGCGAGTGGAGATTGCAGGGCGAAGTTACCTCGCGCTGATTGGTTCGCCAGAAGCTATCGCGTATGGCACCGCAGGGTATTCGCCAGAGTTGATTCGCGCCGTTGATGGGATTAAATCTCGCGGTCGATCTCCTATTGTCGTCTCACTCGATGGCACTGCTCGCGCCCTCTTTGAAGTGGGCGATCAGATAAAGAGCGATTCCCGTCAAGCAATTGAAAACCTAGAAGAACTTGGTTGTGAAAGCGTTCTTATCACTGGCGATTCCGAGCAAGCTGCTGCACATATCGCCAGCGTTGCAGGAATCAAAGATTTCCGCTCACACGTACTTCCAGAAGAGAAAGTCGCGGTGGTGAAGGAGTATCAACAGCAAGGGCGACACGTCATCATGATTGGCGATGGCGTAAATGATGCAGCCGCACTCGCTGCCTCTGATTTGAGTATGGCAATGGGCACAGGTACCGATAGCGCAATTGCAGTTGCCGACATAACCTTGATGCGTCCATCGCTTAGTGCAGCAGGCGATGCGCTCCGTCTATCGAACCGAACGCTTCGAATAATCAAAGAGAATCTCGCATGGGCATTTATTTATAACATCATCGGAATTCCTGTCGCCGCTACGGGCAATCTCAATCCAATGTATGCCGGAGGAGCAATGGCGCTCTCTAGCCTTCTTGTGGTCGCGAACTCGCTCCGGCTGCGCCGATTTAATTAAAGTCGGCTTGTCTTTCCCGGCACCATTGATGCCGGTTTATTTCATCTAGTAGCGGGGGCAGGATTTGAACCTACGACCTCTGGGTTATGAGCCCAGCGAGCTACCGAGCTGCTCCACCCCGCGCCGGTAGCACCATCGTAGAGTGAAGCAGAGAGCTCGACCAAATCGCAGAACAACTACTGTGCACCGTAGGCAGAGTTGGCAGAGTTGGCACAGCAGACGCTGATGGCACTGCCGTGCGCACTCTTACTCTCCTGAGCTACTCTCCTGAGCTACTCTCCTGAGCTACTCTCCTGAGCGCTGGCGATTACGCAGCTACTGATTACTTGCTCTGGTTTTGCGCTCGAATCGCGTCGTTGATCGCTGCTTTGAGGGCTGTCTGCGCCTTTCCATATGCGGCAAAGTCGCCCTTCACAAGAGCTGCCTGTCCATCAGCTATCGCCTGCTTTGCACGCTGCAACGCATCGGCAAGATTCTGGCCACCAGTTCCCGTGGTGTTATTCCCGTCACCAGCAACTACCCCCGAAGATTCCTGACCTGAATCACCACCGAATACTTGGTCGAGCGCTCCCTTGAGCGTATCCGAGAATCCAATCTGATCACCGAAGGAGACAAGCACCTTCTGTAAGAGCGGATATGCGGCAGTGTTTGATGTAGCGCGGACATAAACCGGCTGCACGTAGAGGAGGCCGCCACCAACCGGAAGCGTTAACAAGTTTCCAAGTTCAACATTGGAACCACCTTGGCGAAGTAACGACAACGACGTTGCTACTTCAGGTTTTGCTTCGAAGTTCGAAGAAACTTGCGACGGACCTGCAACGTTTGTACTCCGTTGAAGTTGAAGAACTTTAATCTTTCCGTAATTTGGCCCAGGATCTGCCGTGACCGCCACGAAAGCTGCCAAGTTCTCGCGACCACCACGTGGCACAAATGGCGTTGTGAGTGAGAAGGACTCTTTTGTCTCACCTGGCATCTTCAACGTTAAGTAGTAAGGCGGTTGTGCGCTCGCATTTCCACCAAATGTTGATGGATCACGAGGTACGCGCCAGAAGTCTTGACCACCATAGAAGGCGGTTGCATTTTGCACGTGATACGAGCTGAGGATGTCACGTTGAACGCGGAAAATATCTTCTGGATAACGCAGATGGGACATTAAGTCTTTGGAAATCGCGCTCTTCTCTTTCACGGTGCCAGGGAAGGCCTTCGTCCATGTCTGCAAGACTGGATCCTTCTCGTCCCACTTGTAAAGCGTGACTGTTCCATCATATGCATCAACAGTTGCCTTCACTGAGTTCCTGATGTAGTTGATGGAAGCATCCCGTTGCGCAGTAATCGCATTGGAGTTGGTCGTCAACGCATCTGCGGTAGACGAAGAAAGATTGACCTTGCGAGAGTATGGATAGCCAGAGCTGGTCGTATATCCATCAACAATCCAGAGCACTCGGCCATTGATCACTGATGGATATGGATCGCCATCGAGTGTGAGCCACGGTGCAACTTTCGCGACTCGTTCACGTGGATTACGATCGAAAAGTATTTTAGAGTTGGAGTTGATCAAGCTCGATAGCAGAATTCTCTGCTCTTGATACTTGATTGCAAAGACTGCACGGGCAAATAGATTTCCAATTGGAACTCCGCCCTTACCGGTATAGGTGTAAGTCTTTGATCCATTTGGTGATGCATCATCTGGATAATCGAACTCCACTGGAGAGTCCGAATTCTTACCGCCGATAATCGAATAATCCGGAACATTCTCACCGAAATAGATGCGCGGCTGGAACTTACCGAGCGTCTTTGTCGGCGGAATGTCACCGAGGAAGAAGTTTGGCTTTCCATCTGCATCGCGAGTATTTCCGTATGCACCAACGAAACCAAAACCATGGGTATAAACAAGATGGTCGTTAATCCAGTTTCGATTGGGGTTTCCATCAATATTCAATTCACGAACGGCAACTACTGCATCACGGACCTTGCCATTGATGAAATAGCGATCAACATCGAGTGATTCTGGGAAGGTGTAGTACGGCTTAATTTGCTGAAGTTGTCGGAAAGTCGCTGAGATGACATTGGGATCCATGAGGCGAATGTTGTTAATAGTCTCGGCATCTTTAGCCAGCTGGCCAGGCGCAGTATTAACAGTTGCCGAATACTCAACAATCTCTGCCTTGTCGATGCCATATGCAGCGCGGGTAGCTTTGATATTCCGTTCGATGTATGGAGCTTCTTTGGTGGATTCACTCGGCTTTACTTGGAATTGCTGAATCGCTGCCGGATAAAGGCCAGAAATGACAACCGAACTAATCGCCAAGAGCGCCACGCCAGCTCCAGGAAGTTGCCATGACTTACGGATGATGTTTGCGAAAAATAGCAACGAACAGATTGCTGCGATACCAGCGAGAATCGCTTTCGCAGGTAAGACCGCATTGACATCTGTATAAGTAAGCCCTGTGATGATTCGATCATCTTTCAGAGCGAGCGCATACCGATCAAACCAGTAGGCAACTGCTTTCGCCAAGACGATAATTCCAAGAAGGACTGAGAGTTGCACACGAGCTGCGACCGTAGTGCGCTCGCCAGGTCCTTGCGGACGAATTCCGCCATAGAGATAGTGCACTACCGCTGCTGCCAAAAGTCCGATGATTACCGTTGAGATGAACCATCCGATGAGCGCTTGATAAAATGGAAGCTCGAAAGCAAAGAATGAAATATCGAGATTGAACTGTGGGTCTTTCTCACCAAACGGGGTTGCATTGCGCCAAACCAGCCATGGCTTCCACAGTTGCGATCCTGCTGAACCCGCGAAGTAGAAAATTGCGAGCGAGCCGCCGATAACGGCAATTTTCTTGATTGGCTCGATCTGAGAGCGGTAACGCTCCAAACTATCTGTTTCAATAGAGAGCGGTGCAAAAACTGGTCGGGAACGATACGCAAAGAGCACATTTGCTATGACTAATAGCGCGGTCAACCCACCGGTGATGACGAAGAGCGTTGCCCGAGTGAAGAGGGTGGTTTGCCACACTTCAAGAAAATCTACGGAACGGAACCAGAGAAAGTCAGCATAGAAACCGCTCAGGCTTACTGCGATTACTCCAAGGACAACCAGGATAGTGATTGTTAATGGAAGTGAATTTCGACGACCGCCCCGAGGACCGTTGGGCATATTTGGCATTGGCATAGAAAATGTCATGGGGTCGAGATTACCTACTTATAGTTGAAGGCGCTAACTCGTCGTAGATAACAGAATTCTGAGAGTAGAGCGAGAAAAATGACCGAAATGTTTTACGTATGCGGCTAGCCACAGATAGGTAGCGTTTCCGGGTCGGTAGCCCGAAGTGCAGCAAGCGCCTCAGAGAGAGTGTCGACGGGCACCACGCGCAATCCCTTTGGGCTATGGCGAATATCTGGGCAATTGAGCGCGGGGGCGAGAAACATGGTGGCACCCGCACGAGATGCACCGATCAATTTCTCTTCAATTCCCCCAATTGGACCAACCGTTCCCGAAGGTGTGATTGTGCCAGTGCCAGCGATATTTCGACCTTTGACTAAATCCTCTTTCGTTAATTTGTCGATGATTGCAAGAGTAAAAATCAAACCAGCGCTTGGGCCACCGACGTTCTTTAATCGAATCTTTACCTCAAAAGGCAGTTCATAATCTTCGGAGACAAGCACGCCAATGAAATTCTGCTTCGATCCATTCGATTCTACCGTCCGGACTTCAACAGGAATCGATAACTTTTTGCCATCTCGAATGACACCTAATTCCACACTCTTTTCCTTAGCGTTACGGATGAGGGTTCGTAATTGATTACCAGAGGTAATAGCTTGACCATCGAACGAGACGATTTCATCTTCCTCTTGAACTACGCCCTTGTTTGGTGAATTTTTCGTCAATCCTTTTATCACCCAGCGAGGTGAGTATGGAATCTTTAAATAGGTAAGCGCCGCCAGGGTCGAAGAGACCTGTGAGTTCTTCATATCTGCGACATTCTCTCGCTTTACCTCCTTCGGGTCAGTTCCTTTGGGATAGAAAACCTCACGTGGCTGGACTGAACGTTCCCCATCAGCCCATGCACGAATAAGCTCGAAACTATGTAGCCGAGATTCAGGATTGGTGACCCAGATGCTTGTCAGATTGAGTTTGCCTGTCGTTGCAAAACTATCTCGACCAACTATCTCAACCACTTGCTTACCTTTTACTTTTCCAAAAATGTTATCTGGTGTTCCAGGTTCAACTAAAACAAATGGCAGTGGTGCGAGCAATCCAACAATAAGTAGGAGCGCAACCAGGAAGAAATAGCGGGAGGGAACTCTACGAACCATAAACGATTATTTCTTTCGCTCTTCTTGCTCTCGATCTATTCCAGTTGTTCTCGCTGTTCTCGCTGTTCTCGCTCTCCCTGCTTTTCCTGATCGACTTTTTACTGTTCGAACTTCTTGTGCTCCTGGCTCATTCGAGCCTAGCGCCAGTGCGCGCTCTGCCTGGTTATCGAAAGCCGATCTGAAGTTTTCATACTCAGCGATGCTTTTATATGTGTTCTGGCGGCGCTTGGACTTGATGGACCACCAGACATAAATAAGCGCGCCGATACATGCAATGAGTGGAATGAGCCACCAGACGAGCGCCGACATAATCCAAGGGTAACCAGAAGGTATCTCTGGCGCTGAATTGGAGGAATCCCTGAGAGGATTTCGTAAGCAAGCTGCTCGAAAGGCTCAGAAGGCTCGGAATAAAGCTTCGCGGTACAGTGTTGTTGGTAAGTAGGAACGTTATCGACCAGATTTGCCATGTATTAGAGAGTTGGGTTCGCAGTTAAGCAAGACTCGCAGTTAAGCCAAAATCGCAGTTAAGGAAGTGCCGGAATGAGTGAACCACAGGGGCTAGGGGGCTTCGACTTTAGCCAGTTGGGCGAGATGCTCTCTCGTCTGGGGCGCGCCTTCAGTTCTGGTGGCGATGGTTCATCGCTCTCACCGGAAACTGTTCGAGAGCTTGCAACTATCCGCGATAGCAACGCTATTTCGCACGAGCTGCTCAACCAATGTGTTGATGCGCTCAGAGTTGCCGATCTTTGGCTCGACCCACACCTAGCGTTCGCTAGCTCGCACTTGCCTGGACAAACGTGGACCCGGTCCCAATGGGTTGCCGGGTCAGTCGCAACATGGTGCTCAGTTGTTGAACCGCTCTCTCATTCACTGGGAACTGCAGTCGGAAGTGCGCTCGCTTCTGAAGCAGAACCTGCGATGGCTGGCGTCTTTGCCCAGATGAACGAGATGATGAAAAAAATCGGTGGCGTAATGTTCGCTACTCAATTAGCGGAAGCTCTCAAAGCGGCGGCAAGTTCAGTAACAAGCGCTGGTGATGTTGGCATCCCTCTTGTTGATCCCGTTCGCGCAATTCTTATCCCCGAAAACGTCTTGGCCTATTCAGAAGGTCTCAACATTCCATTTGGTGAGGTGCTGCACTATCTCGCGCTTCGCGAACAAGCATCTGTTCGTCTTTTTTCTCATACACCATGGCTCCACGAAGCTATCGCTGAATCGGTCAAGGCTTATGCAGCGGGGATCCATGTGGATATACAAAAGGTGCAAGGAGACTTTGATCAATTAAGTGGTAATCCGGAGGCAATCAACGAAGCAATCCAGAATGGTCTTTTCGCACCAGAGGAGAGTGAAGCGCAACGCGCAGCGCTTAAGCGACTTGAATTAATGATTGCACTGATTGAGGGATGGATAGACGAAGTGAGCGCGCAAGCGGCAACTGCACAACTTCCACATAGCCAGGCACTTCGCGAAATGTCGCGTAGAAAACGAGCAACAGATGGACCGCTCCAACGAGTATTTGCTGCCCTTTTGGGCCTTGAGGTATCGCCGCGAATGGCTCGAGATGCCGCGCAATTCTTTCGAATTCAAGGCGAGCTGCACGGCAGCGATTATCGCGATGGTTTATGGGAATCTATTGGCTCACTACCCCTGAGCGAAGAACTTGAATCACCGGAATTGTTTAAAGCAGGGCGTAGCGCTCCTGATGATCTCTCTGCGCTCTAATCACGATTGTCGAATGAGTATTTAGTAGCGAACAATCTGCGCTACTTGAAAGTAATCGAGTTCATGGAAGTGAATGAATCTCCGCAATAACTAGCGAAGCCCCCGGGGCGCACGTTCACTTATCTGCCTTCCCCTTGCAGATATGTGACCGGTTATCCGGGGACTTCTGACGCGAAAGTACGGGGATAGTTGGAAAGAATCAAGCCGGCTTCAGCTCTATCGCTGAGAGTTTCTGCGCCGCTCGCATGAACTCGCGCAGCTGCAGAAGATGACAAGTGCGGCAGTGCTCATCTATTTAGTGGCGAAATATTGATCAACCTGTGGATGACGTTGGTGGAAACTGTGCACAGTAATCGAATACTTGTGGATACTTACGAGAGTGGAGCATCCGGTGCTCCGCAGAGTCCGCTTAATTAGGGGGCGAAAAAAGATTTCCCGACCCTCCCGAGAGTTCCACGATTTCTCCACAGGTAGTGGATAACTTCCTGCCATGGCGCGAGAGAATCTCTGGATGGGCAGAAGAAAACCATCAAATGCGCGTCCAGGAGGCGCTCGGCCGACACGCTCCGGGCGAGCAGCCAGGGCGACGGAACCACCTCTTATCCAAGGAGACCTTTTCCCCCGAATGGGCAATGACGGGCGGGATATCGGACTAATCATCGAAGTTCGGCGCAGCACCCGCCGCAAAAAAACGATCGAGGCATACCGAAATGGCGAAAAAGTTATCGTCTCCATCCCTGCCAGAATGAGCCAACGTGAAGCAAATCAGGTTGTCGATGAAATGGTAAAAAAGATTCTCCACGACGAAAGTACTCCTACCAACACCCAACTATTCGAACGAGCGCAGCATCTAAATAAAAAGTATCTCGATGGTAAAGCCGTGCCGGTATCGGTCGAATGGTCGTCGCGAATGTCTCGAATCTGGGGCGCCTGCACAATCGAAGATAAGACCATTCGAATTTCCGATCGCCTCCGCGATGCCCCGCAGTACGCTCTCGACTACTTACTAATTCACGAGCTCATTCATATTTTGATCCCAGGACACGGAGCAGATTTTCGTGCTCTGTTAGAGCGATATCCACAACTTGATCGAGCTGAAGGATACTTTGAAGGAAGAACGCACCGTCCAAGTGGAGATTTTGATCAACTCTTTGACGAGTAAGTTTTTGGTTACGCTTTGAGAAATTTCCTCTTGCTGTAAACATGATTTAGTAGCTGTCCACAGCTTGGCAATTAATCACCCTTACGCTTCTTTAATGAGTCATGAGATAAGAATTAAGCCTGGTGTGTTGATTATGGAACGTAGGGATGGGCTCTTCATCGGACATATATCCGATCAATTGATACTTCCCGATTTGAAATTCCGAGCGTTACTGCGTGCATTGCATGATTGGCAATCAATTAATTGTCTCGTCGAGAGAAATCACGATATTTCCGTTCGAGAGATAAATACATTGATTGAACAGCTCCACGCAAAATATTTTCTTGAGAAGAGAATGCTTAACGTACTCCCTAAAGAGATAGTAATAAGTCATATGAACGAAATTGGTTTGGCGATTGCTCCATTGCTCCTAGAAGAAATGTTTCAGGTTTCGACGTTAGATAAGCGATTAGTCCACCTTAAAGATGTTCGAGGAGCATTTGTCCGTGTGGCAAATCAGAGAGATAGCTTTGACAACATACTTGCATCGCAATTCAGAGAACTCATCAACAGTGGCAACTTGAAGGCGGATAGCAAGAGGGGCTCTTACAACGCTATGCAGCCGCCTCAGTTAGTTAGTGGTCAACGTGAAAGCGTGAGCGAGAGTGTCGGAAGTGTCAAGAGTGTCGGAGGTGTCAAGGGTTTCGACAGCTTTGGAATACATGAGAATTCACTGGTTCTTATTACGACATATCCTGAGCCAGAGCTCTTGGCATTTTTGATGGAGCACCAAATAACTCATCTCTTTGTGAGCGCAACCGCACTAGGGGCTTTGATTGGACCTCTCGTGCATCCAGGAGTGAGCCCGTGTTTTCATTGCATTGAACTGCATCGCAGCGAGCGCGATCCACAGTGGCAAAGCGTTGCTCTAACGCTCTTCTCTGATCGAATGGAGCAAGTTCCGATGGCGAACGCACATTTAACATCTGCCCTGACCGCGGAATTCATACGCTCTCTCGCGGTTAACACAAGAATCCTCGAGCACGTTGGGCGAACCTCTGCCTTTTCTCTGCAATCAGCTACTTCAGATACTGGCTGGGGAATTCGTGAGGAAGGCCACACCTGGTCTTTTCATCCTGAGTGCTCCTGTCATTGGAAAGGTGCGCTTTCAACTCGCGCCCAGTAGGGCAAACCAGAAGAATTACCGCCATGGCCAAACTCCCCGCTGATGCACACGCTGGAAAGGCGCGGACAGAAAAAGCCAGTAAGGGCGATAAAGACACCCTAGCCACAGGCAGCGTCGCACGGAGCGCGAAGTTAGCCTCTATCCCCCTGTCTGCAATGGGTCGAAGCGCAGTTGGTTTTGGCAGACAGATGATTGGCCAATCAGGAGATCTCGTCTCGAAAGAGATGCAAGCGAAAACTGCAGAACAAGTCTTTCGAGTTCTTGGAGAGCTCAAAGGCGGCGCGATGAAATTTGGTCAAGCGCTCTCTGTATTCGAAGCAGCGCTTCCCGAAGAATTTGCAGCGCCCTATCGCGAAACGTTAACTAAATTACAAGAGGCTGCGCCACCACTTCCCGCGCGAGTGGTTCATCGAGTGTTAGCAGAACAACTTGGCGAAGATTGGCGCGATAATTTCGCTGAATTCAATGATAAGCCAGCCGCGTCCGCATCGATTGGTCAAGTACACCGCGGTGTCTGGAAAGATGGTCGCCAAGTAGCAGTTAAAGTGCAATATCCAGGTGCAGCAGAAGCTTTAATCTCTGATCTCAATCAAATTCAACGCTTTGCAAAAATCTTTCAACTGTTTATGCCAGGTTTGGAGATGGGCCCACTTCTCGAAGAGTTGCGGGCAAGAATTATCGAAGAGGTCGATTACAAATATGAAGCTGAAGCGCAACGTATCTGCGCGGCGGAATTTGATGGTGATTCAGATATTGCAATTCCAAAAGTTGTTGCTGCGTCAGATAAAGTGCTTGTCAGCGAATGGCTTGAGGGAACTCCACTGTCGAGAATCATTAGCAAGGGCACCAAAGCACAACGTGATGCCGCTGGAATTAAGTTGGCGCGCTTTCATTTCACAGCACCGACAAGGGTTGGACTCTTACATGCCGATCCGCATCCAGGGAACTTCCGTTTGCTCGATGATGGTCGGCTAGGTGTGCTTGATTTCGGCGCATGTAATCGACTGCCCAATGGCTTCCCAGAGCCCTTCAAGAGATTATTGAAAAATGCGCTTGATGGAAACGCGCAGGCGCTTTATGAGGGCTTCAAAAAGGATGGATTTATCCTCCCAGAGGTTGATGTAGACCCACAGCTAGTTCTCGATTATCTCCTTCCACTCGTTGAACCGTTACGAGAAGAGACATTTAAATATTCACGCGATTGGCTTCGAGTACAGAGCGCACGTGTTGGCGATCCACGAAACCCCACCGCAAAAATCGGTTTTCAGTTAAATCTGCCGCCGGAGTACATGTTGATTCATCGCGTTACATTGGGAACAACTGGAATCTTCTGCCAACTTGGCGCAGAAGGAAAATTCTTAGCAGAAGCGATCTCCTGGTTACCGGAGATCGCTCCTACTGCTCAATCTTCGCGCGCTTAACTTCTGCACATCTCTTTTTTACGTCTGCTCTGCTCTGTCGTGCATCTACTCTGTCGTGCATCTACTCTGTCGTGCATGTACTCTGTCGTGCATCTGCTCTGTTTTGAATCGCGCGCTGAAACCTTCTGGTGTGCTTATGCTGCTGTGCGAGGTCGACCGGGTTGGCGCTTTGCTTGCACAACTTGGCCGTTATCGAAGATCTCACCACCCCATACGCCCCACGGTTCTTCTCGTGAGAGCGCGCCCTCTAAACATCGCGCACGCATCGGACAGGCTGTACAGAGATCCTTTGCAGTCTCGAGCATCTCCTGAGATTCGGAGAAGAAGAGCTCAGGGTCGACTGAGTGGCATGGAAGTCCAAAACCCTCATCCTCCTTGTAACCCGAATTCTCATTGCGAGTTAGCTCATATACGCCAATCTTTGTATCTGCCCAACCTGGAACCAACAGTTCGTGAAATAAAACCGTCATTGCTCTTCACCTTCCCTCAACTCATGATGCTCACATCGCCCCGGACCATCCGTGCGCTGCGTCCTGCGTAACTTCCTACTCGTCGTGACTCACTGATCTCTTCTCGCTGGTCTCTTCTCGCTGGTCTCTTCTCTCTTTTTTTTGTTTCTTTTAGAAAAAGAGAAAGGGCCCTCGAATCCTGTTGGATTCGGGGCCCCCGGAGAGCTTCGCGGCTTAGCCTGCGATCTCCCGGGTGCCACCGGATCCAAAATGCTTTGGATTACCTGTGGCGTAGGTTGAATATGAGCGTGCAAAGTCGCTCGAAGGGCGCCAACCGGCGCTTCGAGTAGTGGTAGCAAGTGCTAGTGCCACTGTGACTGACCTTTCGCTCGTAATCTCATCGTTTTCACCAGAAATGGCCAAACCGACCATGCCAGGATACGGGGTGGCTATCCCTCGAGGCAACTTAATTACGTCGTGGGCTAAAACCCGCGAAAACAGCCACTAGGCTTCAAAGCTATGTTGGCAAAGATTCGCGATACTGAGATTTTCTTCGAGATTCATGGTTCTGCGCTGGAAGCAGATGGGCCGAGCTTTCGAGAGAAACCGGTCGCATTTGTCTCGCACGGCGGACCAGGTGCTGACCATTCAATTATGCGACCTGGCATGGATCCACTTGGTGAATATGCACAAGTTATCTTTTGGGATCATCGTGGACAGGGGCGCTCAGCGCGGGGCGATATCAATAAATACACCATTGATGAAAATGTTGAAGATCTTGAAGCGCTCCGTATCCACCTCGGCATAAAGCAGATTGTCAGCGTCGGGACAAGTTATGGCGGAATGGTCGCCATGGCACATGCTGCACGTTACCCAAATTCCGTGGCAAAGCTACTTCTTATCGTCACCGCAGCACATTATGGATTTAACAAAAGAGCGCAAGAAATCATCGCAGCGCGCGGCATTGCCGAAGAGAAGGAGATAACTCGTCAACTCTGGGCTGGAGAACTCACGACTGAAGCTGCGATGCGCGACTATTTCCGGAAAACCTGGCCGCTCTACTCCACTTCGTTTGATGAAAGCAAGCGAGCTAAAAGCGAAGAAGCGCTTGCTCGCGCAATTCTCTCTCCCGATGCGCTCAATCGTGCTTTCGCCCCCGGTGGCTTTCTGCTCAGTTATGACCTACGCCCCGAACTACAAAAGATTACTGCGCCTACCCTGATCCTGGCGGGGCGACATGATTGGATTTGCGCGCCAGAGTTCTCCGAAGAAATACATGCACTTATTCCTGGTTCACAATTGAAGATATTCGAAAAGAGTAGCCATTCACTACGGGGCGATGAACCTGAAGAATTTCATAGAACGGTGCGAGAATTCATTACTATGTAATCAGACCTATCGAAGTAACTAGGACTATTGAGTAAGTAGGACTATTGATCAATCAGATCTATCAAAAGAACTGAAAGTGTCGAGACTGGAATCAACACGACGAGAGAAAAGGGTGTAAAAGATGGGAAATAACGCGCAAGAAGAGGCAAATAAGGCCGCAGCTGCTACCTTTTTTGAGGAAATTTGGAATCAAAAGAGCGAAGCAGCGATTGACCGACTTGTTGCAGAAGATGCTGCCGGAAATGATCCAAAGTTCGGAGTAGGGCGAGAGAGTTTTAAGGTCCAGTGGCGGAAATGGCATGTGGGCTTCTCAGATTTACACTTCCACGTCGAAGAGATAATTGCCGAAGGCGAGCGCGTTGTTACGAGATGGCGCTTGACCGGCACACACGATGGTGAGTTCCTTGGCCATGCGCCTACTGGACGGAAGGTTGATGTCGATGGAGTAAGCATCGACACCATTAGAGATGGAATTGTGGTCTCGGGTTTTGACGCGTGGGATGCGTTGGGCTTTCGACAGCAGCTTGGTTTTATTCCTGAGGATCCGCAGTAGCGCAAAAAAAATAAGAACGATTATTCAGAGTTGAGCGCTGGCAAGAGACTTAAGAAGCGTGACGAATCGCTCCCGGCGTACGAGAGATTAAGACTTTCTTTTGCTCGCGTCACTGCGACGTAGAACAACCGCCGCTCTTCATCCATGAGTTTCTCTGATTCAAGAGCATAGCTAATCGGCAAGACTCCTTCACGCAGTCGTGGCACGAATACATGGCTCCACTCGAGTCCTTTAGCAGAGTGAATAGAACTCAACACCACTGCATTGCCCTCGGGTTCAACATTGCTCCTCTCACGTTCATCAAACTCATTGATCAAATCTCGAAGTGATGCATTCTCAACCTTCTCTGCAAACTCATAGACGAAACCGAGTAATCGCAAGCGAGGATCGTCGATAGGTGCGCGATCGGAAATCCATCCAACTGATGAGAGGACAGCGCGCACCTGATCCACCAATGGAATATCTCCGGTGTCGCTCCCTGTGGCAATTGAGGCGCCACGAATAAGCCGTATCGCCTCTTTGATTTTTCCATCGTAAAAGAAAGGGCGCTGCCCTTGGGATTGGCCAGCAATAGTGATTGGAACTCCCGCCGATGTGAGGATTTCTGCAAAAACGTTCAATTGGTCATTGCGCCTAAAGAGCAACGCTATTTCTCGAGGAGTAACCCCCGAGTTGAGCAGCTCCTGCACGCGGTGCACAATCTTTTCGTTCTCGGCAAATTCACTCGCATGCGACGACAAGCGCACATTATGCGCACCCGTGCCGCGCACCGACGATAACTCTCGATCTGCGACTTTATTCGCTACATGCACAATTTGAGCGGTTGATCGATAGTTCTGATTTAATCGGAAAATCTGCGCATCAGGATATTTCTTCGTGAAGCCAAGGAGATACTCATGGGTTGATCCAGCAAACGAGAAGATTGATTGATCTGGGTCTCCAACTACGCAGACCTCTTTTCTATTTCCCAGCCACAGGTCGAGCAATCTCTGTTGTAGCGGCGAAATATCTTGATACTCATCAACTGTGAAGTGTCGATACTGCGCTCGGACTCGGTCAATGACTGAGGTCTGTTCTTCAAGTATTCCCACGAGCAATAGGAGAATATCCTCGAAATCTAATTGGCCTTGTTCTTGCTTTAGTGAGTCATAAGCTCGATAAAGTTCAGCAATATCTGTGTGGGTAAAACCTGGAAGTGCAACACGAGATTGCTCTTGTGCGATCCGAGCATAGTCTTCAGGTGCAACTTCTCTGCCTTTGGCCCACTCGATTTCAGTCGCGAAATCGCGCTGTGCAGCGTTACCTTTGCTTCGTCCGATGCTACTTAGCGCAGCGCTAATCAGATCACTTTTATTGGAAATAATTCGAAATGGCTTCCCACCAATTGCTTCATTCCAAAAGAATTGGAGTTGCCGCCAGGCAGCGCTATGAAAGGTGTGGGCTTGGACGCCGGAAAAACCCAACATCGCAAGGCGCAATCGCAATTCAGAGGCGGCTTTTGCGGTGTAGGTCAGCGCGAGCGTACGCGATGGTTCGGCAACTGCATTGTCAATTGCGTGCGCTATGCGATGGGTGATTGTGCGGGTCTTTCCGGTACCCGCCCCGGCGATGATGACGACTGGGCCATGAATAGCGCTCGCTGCAGCACGTTGCTCATCATCGAGGCCAGCTAGAAATTTCTCACTCACTATTAATTAGCGCCATGCTTCCGGGAAATCTATAGAACCGCCATACCACGCTTCAATCATTCGTCGAGCGATACTAATTCCTGGAGGGATTAGCAACTCTCCGCTTTTTAAATCAGCTGTGAATGTTTCCCGGCTATACCAACGTAAATCTTCAATCTCCTCACCGTCAGCGCGAGCATCTTCAGGATTCTCCACCACTCCTGTGAATGCCAACATGATTGAGGCAGGAAATGGCCATGCTTGTGAACCAAGATACTCAATGTCAGAGATGCGTACTCCTGCCTCTTCTAATACTTCGCGCTTGACGCACGCCTCAAGAGACTCGCCTGGCTCAAGAAATCCAGCGAAGTTCGAATATCGTTTCGCCGGCCAGACCTTTTGTCGGCCAAGCAAAACTCGGTCATCTTTATCTCGCACGAGAACAATCACTGCGCTATCAGTTCGCGGATAGTGCTCGCTCTCATCGGTGCGACACTTACGTACTGAACCAGCTAGCGCGCTATACGTATGAGCACCACAACGCGCGCAATGGGAGTGGGTGTCGTGCCAGTTCGCGAGCGCTACTGCGTGCACCGCTGCACCAATTTCAATCTCCGTCGCTACTAAACCAGCTTCGCGCAGCGTCTGTAGATTCTCAGTAATGGCTGCATCCTCTGCGAAAGGGGCGTTAATCGCGAAGTAACCGGTTCCGGATTCATCGAGGCCAAGAAAGTAACGCTCTCCCTCTGGCGCCGATGCTGGATCCAACCAATGGAGCGAGTCTGTGAAGAGAAACTTCCCTTTGTGAACTTGAAATACCTTGCCAGTTGAGAATAAAGAGTCAAGCGCGCCCTCATCGGTACGCAGATGCGCTGCGCGATCAAGGTGGGCGCGGGCAAGCGAGAGATTCATTAGCACAAGGCTCATAAGTGGCGAGCCTATCCAATTTAGCTCTACGGTTCACAGGTGAAGATCGCCACGTGGAACATCCTCCATGGCATGGCTGTTCCCGAGGGAGTCATCCATAACGAACGCCTTGTGCAGGCCGCACGCGCGCTCGATGTTGATGTTCTGGCGCTTCAGGAGGTCGATTTCTTTCAAGAGCGTTCGCAGTTCGCAGATCAATGTGCGCTTATCGCAGATGGTCTGGCTGCACCGCACATTTCGCGCGGTATCGCACTTCGCGGCACCCCGGGTGAGAAGTGGGAGAAATTCGATGGCCACTCTTCTGTGGCAGAACACCTCACGCAGGCAAGCGGCTCTTATTATGGAAATGGCATCGTCTCGCGCATTCCCATTGTCACCGAATTCCGTCTTGAGCTAGGTCGCTCCAAAGTCGGAGCGCCACTCGCGATTCCGCAAACTCCCCCAGCTGCAAGTAAGCCGAAAATAAAATTGATTTATATTCACGATGAACCCCGGGTTGCGCACGCCGTTCACTTGGCAAACGGCATCACCATAATTAATACCCATCTATCGTTTGTGCCTGGAATGAATATCGTGCAACTGCGAAAAATTCATCACTGGGCAAAAGATTTGCCTGGAAAAAAGATACTTGTAGGAGATTTCAACCTCCCTGGCAAGTTACCAGCGAAGATTATGAAATGGCGCGGAGCAGCAGAACAATTCACCTACCCCTCATGGGGAGCCAAAGTGCAATTTGATCATATTCTTTTGGGTGATTCGGAGATTGCTGTAAAGCGGGAGCTGGAGTTTGTCCGAGGTGTGGTTTCAGTGAGTGATCATCTGCCACTAGGAATTGAGATTTCGGATTAGCTTTTAATTCTTTCTACCGGTACACGATTTATGAGCGCGAGTAGCCCGTCATAATCCAACAGATCACTTGGTCGCACTGTTTCCTCTGAAGAGACATAATGGAACGCTGCCCGAACCTTTTCGAGAGAAATACCTTCAATTTC
>CAMAPN010000013.1 GCA_945860275.1 Bifidobacterium breve | reverse complement strand
GTGCGCATCTTGCGCCAAGAGGCAGTCGCCGCGGGATATAAACCGAACTTCACGATTTACGACCAGAGCGATGCGCAACGGCTAGTCGCATTAATTGGCAAAGATCTCAACCTCGATCCCAAGAGATATGCACCGCGCCAGATTCACGCGATGATCAGCAATGCCAAGAACGAATTGATGGGCCCTGCCGATTATGCGAACCAGACCACTAATCACTTCGAAGAAGTTGTCGCCGAAACATATGCGATTTACCAAAAGAAATTACATCAGGGGAACGTCTTCGATTTTGATGATCTCATCATGAAGGCAGTTGAACTTCTGCAACGCCATCCCGAGGTAAAGGCGCGATATCGCTCCCGTTTCCGCCATGTTCTTGTCGATGAGTACCAAGATACAAATCATGCGCAATATGTTCTCGTTCGTGAATTAGTTGGCACCGAGAAAGATGGCTTCCCACCCGCAGAGCTTTGCGTCGTCGGCGATGCCGATCAATCCATCTATGCCTTCCGCGGCGCAACGATTCGAAACATCCTCCAATTCGAAGAGGACTATCCATCTGCGCGCACTATCTTGCTCGAACAAAATTACCGCTCTACCCAGAACATCCTCTCTGCAGCCAATGCCGTGATCACCAACAATGCCAGCAGGAAAGCGAAGAACCTCTGGACTGACTCTGGTGCAGGCTCAGCCATCGTCAGCTACGAAGCAGATGATGAACGCGATGAGGCTGAGTTTGTGATGAGCGAGATTCGCTCCCTCCAAAGTGATGGCATATCCCAACCAGGCGAGACAGCAATTTTTTATCGAACCAACAATCAATCCCGAACCTTCGAAGAAGTATTTATGCGTAATACCATTCCCTACAAAGTAGTTGGGGGAGTGCGCTTTTACGAGCGAAAGGAAGTTCGCGATCTTCTGGCTTACCTACGCGTACTTGCTAATCCATACGATGAAATCTCACTTCGTCGAATCATCAATACTCCAAAGCGGGGCATAGGTGATAAGGCGATAGCAGCACTCGATGAGATGGATATTCCACTCTGGGATGCCCTCTTTAGAGCCGACCAAGCGCAAGATCTCACTTCACGTGCTATCTCAGCCATTGATCAATTTGCACACCTCATGGCAACCCTTCGCACAATGGTCGAATCTGGATTTAAACCATCAGTCATAGCAGAAGCAGTTATCGACCAGAGCGGACTTGGCGCCGAGCTCTCCGATAGCACCGATCCACAAGATGAAGGACGGCTAGAAAATATCGAAGAGTTGGTTGCAGTTGCGCAGGAGTATGAAGAAGATGAAACCCTCATTGGCCCTGACGATCAACCAGATGAAATATCACTCGTAGGTTTCCTCGAACGAGTTTCGCTTGTTGCTGATTCCGATCAGATTCCTGACGGCGAAGATCACGGCGGCGTTGTTACATTGATGACGCTCCACACAGCAAAGGGCCTTGAGTTCCCAACCGTCTTTCTCACTGGACTGGAAGAGGGAGTCTTTCCGCATTCGCGCTCACTCGGTGATCCAAACGAGATTGAAGAGGAGCGACGACTTGCATATGTCGGACTCACTCGCGCACGTGAGCGGCTCTACCTCTCGCGCGCATCCACACGATTTATGTTTGGTACGCCAACGTATAACGCTCCGTCGCGATTTTTTAGCGAGATACCTGAAGAGTTAATGGAGACGCGCAGGGCAACGATTAAACCCCTCGTGCGCAGCGCACCTCCAGTGCGCTCCACGGGAAAACGCGTGATTTCACTCGACCTTGCAATTGGCGATCGCGTCTTGCATCAGACCTTTGGCATCGGCCGAGTCCTCACCTTGACCGGCGAGGGCGAACGAGCCGAGGCAACGGTGGATTTTGGGAGCTATGGCGAGCGCAGGCTGCTCCTTCGGTACGCCCCCGTAGAAAAGGTCTAGAAAAGGTCTAGAAAAGATCTAGCCCTATTTAGTAGTTAATTTGTCGTCAGAGCCCACTAGGTGGCACGGTATCGCTATGAGTTCCTCGCGCACCCGCCCTATTCGGGTCGTCGTCGCCAAGGCAGGCCTTGATGGCCACGATCGTGGCGCCAAGGTAGTTGCACGGACCCTGCGCGATGCAGGATGCGAAGTGATCTACACCGGATTGCATCAAACGCCAGAAGAAATTGTCACGACCGCAATTCAAGAGGATGCCGATGCAATCGGCCTCTCTATTCTCTCCGGAGCGCATCTGACGCTCTTTAAGAAAATCATGGAGCTCATCGGCGAGCGAAAGATTCTCGTTTTTGGCGGTGGGGTCATTCCTGATGATGACGTGAAAGCGTTGGAAGCGTTAGGCGTAGCCAAAATTTTCACCTCCGGCGCCTCGACGAACGAGATAGCCGAATGGGTCAAAGCAGCGGTGGGCCATCGCTAGGATTGCGCCACTAGGTAAATCTGAATGCATCGAGAGGTATTGAGTAGTGGATCTTTTTGAGTATCAAGCGCGCGATCTATTCGAAGCACATGGCATTCCCGTTCTCGCTGGAAAAGTAGCAACAACTCCCGATGAGGCGAAGGCTGCAGCTGCTGGCATGGGTGGCAAAGTTGTTGTCAAAGCACAGGTGAAAATTGGTGGCCGCGGTAAAGCAGGTGGCGTGAAGTTAGCGACCGACCCTGCCGATACATTCGAAAAAGCTAAAGCAATCCTGGGCATGGATATCAAAGGTCACACAGTTCATAAAGTGATGATTGCCCAAGCTGCACCAATCAAAGAAGAGTATTACCTAGCGATACTCCTCGACCGCGCAGCGCGCTCATTCCTCGTCATGGCATCTGTTGCCGGTGGAATGGATATCGAACAGGTTGCCCACGAAACCCCTGAAAAACTCGCGAAGGTCCATGTCGATCCCGCAAAGGGAATTGATATCGCGCTCGCCGAGTCAATTGCAAAGCAAGCACAATTTCCAGCCGATGTGCAACGTCAAGTTGCAGATGTACTCGTCAAACTTTGGGCATGTTTCGTCGCTGAAGATGCAATTCTCGTTGAAGTGAATCCATTGGTCCGTACCGACGACAACCGCATCATCGCCCTCGATGGAAAAGTCACTCTCGATGAGAATGCAGCATTCCGCCATCCAGATCACGAAGCGCTCATCGACCATGCATCGACCAATCCCCTTGAGGCGCTGGCAAAAGAGAAAGATCTCAACTACGTCAAACTCGAAGGCCAGGTAGGAATTATCGGCAATGGCGCAGGCCTTGTGATGAGCACGCTTGATGTAGTTGCCTATGCGGGCGAAAAATTTGGCGGGATGAAGCCAGCAAACTTCCTCGATATCGGTGGCGGTGCATCAGCGCAGGTAATGGCCGATGGGTTATCAATCATCCTTAACGATAAGGATGTAAAGAGCGTGTTTGTAAATGTCTTTGGTGGAATTACTGCTTGCGATGCCGTTGCGAATGGAATCATCCAGGCGCTCGACATACTTGGTACAAAAGCAACAAAGCCAATCGTGGTTCGGTTAGATGGCAACAACGTGCTTGAAGGTCGTCGTATTTTGAAAGAGGCGAACCATCCACTCGTTGAGCAAGCAGAGACTATGGATGGCGCAGCTGCTCGTGCAGCAGAATTGGCGGCAAAATAATGAGCATCTTCCTTAATAAAGATAGTCGAGTAATTGTTCATGGCATGACTGGTTCCGAAGGAACTAAGCACACCAAACGGATGCTCAAATCAGGAACCAATGTTGTCGGTGGTGTGACACCAGGCAAAGGTGGCCAAAGCGTCGACATGGATGGCCGCGCGCTTCCTGTTTTCAATTCAGCAAGTGAAGCAGTTGCTGCAACAGGTGCAAATGTTTCAGTGATTTTCGTTCCTGCGAAGTTCACGAAAGCTGCCGTCATCGATGCAGTCGATGCAAAAGTGCCGCTAGCAGTTGTCATCACTGAGGGAATTCCTGTGCACGACTCCACGCAATTTGTTGCCTATGCGCAGAGCAAAGGAACTACGCGCATCATCGGCCCGAACTGCCCAGGGCTCATCACGCCAGGTGAATCGAATGTAGGAATCATTCCTGCCGATATCACTGGAGCTGGACCAATCGGTTTGGTTTCCAAATCCGGAACGCTCACCTATCAAATGATGTACGAACTTCGCGATATCGGTTTCTCTACTGCAGTTGGCATCGGTGGCGACCCTGTTATCGGAACAACTCATATCGACTGCCTACGTGCATTCCAAGATGATCCACAGACAGAAGCGATTGTGATGATTGGTGAAATCGGTGGCGATGCTGAAGAGCGCGCCGCAGCATTCATCAAGGAATATGTAACTAAACCAGTTGTCGGATATGTCGCAGGATTCACCGCGCCTGAAGGAAAGACGATGGGCCACGCTGGCGCAATTGTTTCGGGTTCTTCTGGAACGGCTTCTGCAAAACGCGATGCGCTTGAAGCAGTAGGAGTACGCGTAGGCGTGACACCTTCAGAATCAGCGCAACTTCTTCGCTCTATTCTCGGCCGATAACAATGGCGCGCCCGCTCATCGCTGGCGCTTCAGAAGGAGTGCGCGCTGCGCTCTCAACTTTCATCCCGCTTGCATTAATTGTGCTTGTCGCATGGGCAACGGCAGGTTCGCTCAGCGGGCAGATGGGTGATGCGCTTCGTGGATCGTTCTGGGTTTGGCTTGGCGCGCATCACCTCACCTTTTCTCTTTCGCTATCGCCTTCGGGAATTCCTGGCGCATTGAGTTTTCTCCCACTGGGTGCGTTGATTTTTCCCTTCATCGCTTTTCGTGGTGCACTCAATCGAATACAACGTCAATTTGGCCAACGTGACGGTAAAGCCAGACTCGGCACGAAAGAGCGACAGGCTTTCATTGGGCTTTTTCTTAGCTACACAGCAATCTTAATTCTTGCCAGCTTTGGCTCTCGTTCAGCAGATGTCCATCCTCGTTGGTGGTGGGCGCCCTTAATCGTGCTCTCTCTAATTTCTGCAGCGCAATTTACATTAACAGTTCCAACGGGAGCGCCATCACTCCTGCGTGACCTAACGCGAATCACGGTAATGGTGGTGGGTGCGCTGTTAGGGATTGGTGCATTCGCCTATTCACTCTCACTTCTCTTTCATTTCTCAGTTGTCCGCGATCTCTATGCGGTGCTAGATGCGGGAATTATTGGAGGAGTACTCCTTACTTTGCTTGGCATTCTTACCTTGCCCAACATGGCAATCTCTGCACTCTCGTATCTTCTAGGTTCGGGATTTGCCATTGGAAGCGGCACGTTAGTTTCACCAGGTATCCACCGCCTGAACGAGATTCCTGCATTTCCACTACTAGGAGCAATCCCCACGCAGGTTCATCCATACTTGTATTTCGGTGGATTAATTGGCCTCGGTGCTGGCATTTTTGTGATGACAATTCTCAAGCGCACATCACTTCGCGACATTCGTTTTGGATATTTACTCTTACCTCTCGTGCTAACAGCAGTGATTTTTCTCTTGACTCTCTTGAGTAATGGTTCAGTACTTGGTGGCGCGCTAACAACAATTGGTCCGTCGCTCTGGCAGTTCCCACTCCTTTTTCTCGCGCAGGTTTTGGTTGGGATGGGTCTTAAAATTTCTTACGACAAATGGGGACCAAAATGAGTGGGGCAGATCGTAAGCGGATTGTTGTTCTCGCCTCGGGAGAGGGAAGCGTTGCGCAATCGCTATTTGATTCCGTGACTAAAGTTGATGGCGCGCTCCACAAGAAGCTCTTTATTTCCGCTGTGATCACAGAGAATCCCAGCGCCGGGATTGTGGCGAGAGCAAAAGCATCTAGCATCGAGAGCACAGTGATTCCGTTTCGCTCCGGAGCAGAACGTGCGCAGTGGGAACGCGAGCTGGGCGCTGCGATTGCAGCAATGGATCCTTGGTTGGTCGTGAGCGCGGGATTTATGAAGATTCTTTCTGCAGATTTCGTTAAAAGATTTCAAATCATCAACACCCATCCCTCGCTCTTGCCGCTTTTCCCCGGCGCGCATGCGGTCCGCGATGCTCTCGCAGCGGGTGTGAGCGAAAGTGGTTGCACGCTCCACTTTGTCGATGCTGGCGTCGATACAGGTGCCATCATTGCGCAACGAAAACTCGCAGTAGCCCCGAATGAGAGTGAAGAATCGCTCCATGAACGGATCAAAGTATTAGAGAGGGAACTCATCATCTTTGGCATACTTGCGCTCCTTGAGAAAGGCGAGTGAATGGCAATGCTCCGTAAACCGATAAAGCGCGCCTTAGTGAGCGTTTACGATAAGAACGGGCTCGTTGAGTTTGCCGCAGCGCTTCACAAAGCGGGCGTTGAGATTGTCTCGACTGGGAGTACGGCAGCGACAATCGAAAAAAGTGGAGTGCCTGTCGTTCCGGTGGAGACGTTAACAGGATTTCCGGAATCACTCGATGGGCGTGTGAAAACTCTCCACCCAATGATTCACGCCGGAATTCTCGCTGATCTACGATTGCAATCACATGTCGACCAATTGCACACGCTTGGTATTACGCCATTTGACCTAGTAGTTGTCAGCCTCTATCCCTTCGTTGAGACAGTAAGAAGTGGTGCATCTATCGATCAATGCATCGAGCAGATTGATATCGGTGGACCGAGCATGATTCGGGGAGCTGCCAAAAATCACCCGAGCGTCGCAGTGGTCTCAGGTATCGCGCAGTACCCATCAGTTATTAGCGCTATTGAAAATGGTGGTACCACGTTAGAAGAGCGAAAGCGATTTGCACTCGAGGCATTTCGTGCAACTGCCGAATATGACATGGCAGTCGCATCGTGGCTCGGTTCGCATGAGGAGCGCGCGCTCCCAGAGTGGGTTGGTAAGAGTTTCGAGCTCGCGCGCACGTTACGTTATGGCGAGAACCCCCATCAAAGCGGAGCCCTTTACTTAGAGAACGGTGTCACCAAGGGTCTCGCAAATGCAAACGTGCTTCACGGCAAAGAGATGTCGTACAACAATTATGTAGATATTGAAGCTGCCTGGCGTGCGGCTCACGATCACTCCGACCCTGCAGTCGCCATCATCAAACACACCAATCCATGTGGCGTTGCAATAGGTGTATCCATCGCCGATGCATACAAAGGCGCGCATGCTTGCGATCCGATTTCCGCTTTCGGTGGCGTGATAGCTGCCAATCGAACAGTCAGTGCAGAAATGGCGCAAGGAGTGAGTGAAGTATTTACCGAGGTAATTGCTGCACCCGATTATGAAGCGGGAGCGCTCGAGATTCTCAAGCAGAAACCTTCGATTCGAATTCTCAAGGTTGATTCGGTCTCTGCTTCTTTGGAGTATCGCCATATCGATGGTGGATTATTAGTGCAAGAGTTTGACCGAGTAAATGCGCCAGGAGATTCCAGTGCACATTGGACATTGGTTGCGGGCAAAACTTTGTCACCAGAAGAACTCAAAGAGTTGGAGTTTGCTTGGCGCGCTGTTCGATCCGTGAAAAGCAATGGCATCCTATTAGCTAAGGATTTCGCCTCAGTTGGGATTGGAATGGGGCAAGTCAACCGAGTGGATTCCGCGCGACTTGCAGTTTCGCGCGCAGATACTCGCGCACTCGGTAGTTACGCGGCAAGCGATGCGTTCTTTCCATTTGCCGATGGCGTAGAAATCCTCTTAGCTGCAGGAATTAAGGCAATTGTGCAGCCAGGCGGAAGTGTTCGTGATGAAGAGGTGATTTCAGCGGTCGAGAAGGCTGGTGGAACTATGTACTTCACGGGTGTTCGCCACTTCGCCCACGCGTGAGTGGTTACTATTAACGCATGAGCGCAGTGATACTTGATGGCAAAAAAGTTGCCAGCGACATCAAGAGCGAATTAGCCGCTCGGGTAGCTAAGTTATCTACCCGACCAGGTCTAGGCACCGTGTTGGTAGGTGATGATCCAGGGTCACATGCTTATGTAGGCGGCAAACATAAGGATTGTGCAGAGGTAGGTATTCAATCACTTCGCGTCGATTTACCAGCATCTGCGACCTTCGCTGATATTCGTAGCGCAATTCGCGACTTGAATAATTCATCTGAGTGCACTGGGTACATCGTGCAACTTCCTCTTCCTAAAGGAATCGATGCAAATGCGATTTTGGAAGAGATAGATCCTGCTAAAGATGCAGATGGATTACATCCACTTAACCTCGGCAAGCTTGTTCTCGATCAACCTGCACCGCTGCCCTGCACACCTCGTGGAATTGTCGAGTTACTTGAGCGCTACAAAATTCGAATCAACGGCGCAGAAGTAGTAGTCGTTGGTCGCGGACTGACTGTGGGTAGACCGTTAGGTTTACTCCTTACTCGTAAACGTGAAAGTGCAACTGTGACGATCACACACTCGGCAACCGTAGATTTGAAATCGCACTTATCGCGCGCGGATATCGTTGTTGCCGCACTTGGTAAAGCACACTTCATCACTGCATCTGATATCAAAGCGGGCGCAGCAGTGCTCGATGTCGGCATCACTCGAACCAGCGATGGTTTGCTCGGTGATGTGCATCCTGATGTTCATGGCAAAGCCGGTTTCATTGCGCCGATGCCAGGTGGGGTAGGTCCGATGACGCGCGCCATGCTCCTTGCTAATGTCGTTGAAGCGGCAGAGCGGTCGCACGCGTGAGCTCGATGCTCCCACTAATTCTCGTTGCGCTATCAACTCTCATCAGCATCGCCCTATCGGTACAAGTTGGCGCTCTCGCGCTGGCTGCCGGACTTGTTCTAGTGGCGCTCCTGGCGCACCTGCAGCGCGCCACGAGGAGCCCGTGGCGGAGCCAACGCAGCGATCTCATGACTCTGGTTGGGCTGGCAGCCGGGGTAGCTCTACTGGCTCTCTTGCTCCCATAACGCCCTGCTCGAAGCCCACCAGCGCCGGCGCCAAGGCGGCAGCGCGGGGGTAGAGTTATCTTGATATCAAGAGAGATTGGGGCCCGAAAATGGCAGGTCGCGTCACCGTGGTCGGAGCGGGATTCTATGGATCAACAACCGCACTCCGCCTCGCCGAGTACAACATTTTTGATGAGGTAATTCTCACCGACATCGTCGAAGGTAAGCCAGAAGGTCTTGCGCTCGATATGAATCAATCACGTTCTATTGAAGGTTTTGAAACGCTGCTCATTGGTGCAACAACAACACCTGAAGGTGCAGGTTATGAGAAGACTGCAGATTCAGATGTTGTTGTCATCACTGCTGGATTGCCGCGCAAGCCAGGCATGAGCCGTATGGATTTAATTGGCGTCAATGCAGGAATTGTTCGTGGCGTTGCCGAGAACGTTGCAAAGCACAGCCCAAAAGCCGTCATCATCGTAGTCTCCAATCCGCTCGATGAGATGACTGCGCTGGCTCAGATTGCTTCTGCTTTTCCCTACAACCGCGTAATGGGTCAAGCGGGAATGTTAGATACCGCGCGCTTCACCAATTTTGTTGCGACAAAACTTGGCGTGAAGGTCAGTGTTGTTGAGACGCTAACTCTTGGTTCACATGGTGACACGATGGTTCCAGTTCCAAGTCGTTGTCGCGTTAATGGCAAGCCACTGAGTGAATTGCTCTCCGCGCCAGAGATTGAAGAGCTTGTTGTAAAGACTAGAAATGGTGGCGCCGAAATCGTTGCGTTGCTCAAGACTGGGTCCGCATATTACGCACCATCTGCAGCGGCGGCGCGTATGGCAAAGGCTGTCATTGAGGATTCTGGCGCTGTAATGCCGGTCTGTGCGTGGGTCGATGGCGAGTATGGAATCTCTGGCGTTTATCTTGGCGTCGAAGCTGAGATCGGCAAGAGCGGTATTCGTAAGGTCGTAGAAACCAAACTCACCGATAGCGAATTAGCTGAGTTAAAAGTTGCCGCCGAAGCTGTTCGTGCAAAACAAGCTGACGTGAAGAATCTTTAGAAATACTGAAATCTGAAATCTGAAATAGAGAAGGCGAGAAGCGAATGTCAAAGATAAAGGTAGCTGGAACGGTCGTCGAGCTCGATGGCGACGAAATGACTCGAATCATCTGGCAATTCATCAAGGATCAATTGATTCTTCCGTACCTCGATGTAAATCTTGAGTATTACGACCTGGGTATCGAATATCGCGATAAAACTGATGATCAAGTCACCATCGACAGTGCACATGCAATCAAGAAACATGGCGTTGGTGTTAAGTGCGCGACGATCACTCCTGATGAGGCGCGAGTCAAAGAATTCAACCTCAAGAGCATGTGGAAGTCTCCTAACGGAACGATTCGCAACATTCTTGGTGGCGTGATTTTCCGCGAACCAATCATTATCAGCAACGTGCCACGTCTGATTCCGCACTGGACCAAGCCAATCGTTATTGGACGTCATGCTTTTGGCGATCAATACCGCGCTACAGATTTCAAAGTGCCCGGTCCTGGCAAGTTAACGGTGACCTTCACGCCTGCTGATGGTTCGCAGCCGATGGAGTTCAATGTCTTTGACTTCCCAAGTTCTGGCGTAGCGATGGCGATGTATAACCTTGATGATTCCATTCGCGACTTTGCTCGCGCATCGATGAATTATGGACTTGCCCGTAAATTCCCGGTTTATCTCTCAACGAAGAACACTATCTTGAAGGCCTATGACGGACGCTTTAAAGATATCTTCGCTGAAGTTTATGAAAGCGAATTCAAGAGCCAATTCCAGGCAGCGGGTATCGAATATGACCATCGTTTGATCGATGACATGGTCGCAACTTCGCTTCGCTGGGAAGGTGGCTACGTCTGGGCGTGTAAGAACTATGACGGTGATGTGCAATCAGATACCGTCGCGCAAGGTTATGGATCACTTGGTCTGATGACATCAGTGTTGATGACTCCAGATGGAAAAACGGTCGAGTCTGAGGCGGCGCACGGCACTGTCACTCGACACTTCCGAGATCATCAAGCAGGTAAGGCGACCTCAACCAACCCAATCGCATCCATCTTTGCTTGGACTCGGGGATTGGCGCACCGCGCAAAGCTCGATAACAATCCTGCGCTAGCCCAGTTCGCTGAGACTCTTGAGAAGGTCTGTATCAAGACCGTCGAAGAAGGAAAGATGACAAAGGATCTTGCCCTTTTAATTAGCAAAGATGCCCCATGGCTTAATACTCAAGAGTTTCTTGCGGCAATCGATGAGAACTTGAAGAAAGCAATGGCCTAACTCACTCAAGAGTAAAAAACCCGCCCCCTAGATTTTGATATCCAGAGGGCGGGTTTTTTACACTACTGATTTAGAGCCGTGCACCTGACTGTGCATCGAAGAGGTGTACCGCTGATGGATCAGCGATAACTGAAATCGTGTCGCCAGCCTTTGGTGGGTTCTTTGGATCCCAGCGGACGATCACCTGAGCGCCTTCTTCTGCGTTCGCAAGCTGGATTCCGGAGACTGCAGGCTTGCCGTAGACGAATGCATCCGAACCTAGTTCTTCAACAACTTCTACCTTGATATCAAAGCCATGGCCAGCGCTAGTTGGCTTGAAGCCTTCTGGTCGAACACCAACGATTGTGGACGCGCCAGCAGAGGCAGGTACCGCAATCTTGAGGTTGCCAAGTGATGCTTGTCCACCTGATACCGGTGCGGTGATCAAGTTCATCGCCGGGGAGCCGATGAATCCAGCAACGAATGCGTTTGCTGGCTTGTCATAAAGATTACGTGGTGAGTCGACTTGCTGTAGCAAACCATCCTTGAGAACGGCAACGCGATCACCCATGGTCATAGCTTCGACCTGATCGTGTGTGACGTAAACAGTGGTGATACCAAGACGACGTTGCAGCGCTGCGATTTGCGTACGAGTAGCAACGCGAAGTTTTGCATCGAGGTTGGAAAGCGGCTCATCCATAAGGAAGACCTGTGGTTCGCGAACGATTGCGCGACCCATAGCAACACGCTGGCGTTGACCACCAGAGAGCGCCTTTGGTTTACGGTCTAGGTACGGCTCGAGATCGAGCAACTTTGCCGCTTCTTGAACGCGACGAGCGCGCTCATCTTTACTTACTCCGGCGATCTTCAAGGCAAAGCCCATGTTCTCTGCCACAGTCATGTGTGGGTAGAGCGCGTAGGACTGGAAGACCATCGCAATATCGCGATCCTTTGGTGCAACGTGTGTAACGTCGCGATCACCGATGCGAATAGAACCGGTATCAACATCTTCAAGACCTGCAAGCATTCGAAGTGATGTTGACTTTCCGCAACCTGATGGGCCAACCAAAACAAGGAACTCTCCGTCGTTGACGGTGAGATCGAGTTGGTCTACAGCAGGACGGGTGGTACCTGGATAGGTACGACTTGCTTTGTCGAATACAACAATTGCCATGAGCGTTAGCTCCCTCTCCCGGCAGGTACGTGCCGGACGATCCGTTGGAGATAGGTCATCCTCGGTTGAGGACGGGGAGAAAGTACCGGAAATGGGGCGAATGAGGAAGTGGTTGGCGCAAGGGCGCGCTGGTGGCGCTACCCTTGAAGGGTGTCCAGTTCAATAGGGGAGGTCGTAGGCGATATCGCCATCGTCCTGGCTCTGATTGGTCTCTCCTCTCTATTGGTAGCGGCAGAGATCGCCCTGATTTCCCTTCGAGAGAGCCAGATTAAGCAACTGGCCGGAACTGGCAAGCGGGGCGCACGCGTGGCCTCGTTGACCTCGAATCCCAATCGCTTTCTTGCCGCCATCCAGGTAGGTATCACCGTCTTTGGCTTTCTCTCTGCCGCAATCGGCGCAGAGCGGCTTGGTCGCTACGTTGCACCGGCTTTGGAAGATTTAGGGTTGCAGCAAAATGTGGCAGAGCTGCTCTCGCTCATCGGACTAACGCTGGTGATTGCTTATATTTCCTTGATCATCGGTGAATTAACGCCAAAGCGGATTGCAATTGTACGTGCTGTGCCAATTGCACTTGCGAGCGCGGGCGCAGTAGATGTTATTGCGCGACTATTCCGTCCGATCATTTGGTTACTGTCGAAATCAACAGATCTTTTAGTCCGCGCTTTCGGAGTTGATCCCCAAGCTGCCAAAGAGCAGATGTCAGAAGAAGAACTGCTTGACCTACTCAGTGGACATCATGCATTTACACGTGCCGAGAAAGAAATCGTTGAAGAAGTTTTCGAAGCGAGCGATCGACAGATTCACTCAGTGATGGTTCCGCGCACTGAAGTAGATTTTTTGGATAGTGAATTGTCAATTGCGCATGCAGTCAAGATCATCATCGAAACAGGCCATTCACGCTATCCAGTTGTGAAAGGTTCATTTGACGACATCATCGGTTTTGTCAGCGTGCGCGATCTATTAGATCCGCAACTTCATGAACGGCAGACTCGCATTGGAGATTTAATTCGACCTATTCAATTTATTCCGGGTACTAAAGAGTTACTTCCTGTGCTTTCGCAGATGCGTGCAGAGGGATCCCATATCGCCATCGTCGTTGATGAATATGGTGGTACCGATGGCATCATCACACTTGAAGATTTAGTCGAACAATTCATCGGAGAGATTCGCGATGAGTACGATCACCACGAGGTCGACGAAGTGCGGATAGCTAAGTTGGGCGAGTTCCATATCGACGGATTGACTAACCTAACTGAAGTAAGCGATGAGATTGGCTACCAATTCCCCGAAGGCCCTTATGAGAGCATCGGCGGGCTGATGACTCATAAGCTTGGACGGATCGCTGAGGTGGGAGATCGAGTCGAGCTACCAGGATGCGAATTAATCGTGGAAGCGGTTGAAGGTAAGCGTCCGGCAATGCTTCGGGTACTTTTATCCAACTAGGGTGATGAATGGCCCACCGAGGCACGGGAAGGATTGGCGTGAGTAAAAGAGTTCTTTCAGGCATTCAGCCGACTCATGACTCCTTTCATCTTGGCAATTACCTGGGCGCGCTCACACAGTGGGTTGAACTCCAGAGCACTCACGATGCCTATTACTGCATTGTTGATCTCCACGCGCTCACAATAGAAGTTGATCCAGCGCTCTTAAGAAAACGGATACTTGCATCGGCAGCACAACTTTTAGCCATTGGGATTGATCCGAAGAAATCTACGCTGTTCATTCAGTCGCATGTACCAGCTCATAATCAATTGGGTTGGGTTTTTGAGTGCATCACTGGCTTCGGTGAAGCGAATCGCATGACGCAGTTCAAAGATAAATCACAGAAGAGTGGAACTGACCGGACAGTAGTAGGGCTTTTTACCTATCCCATGCTGCAGGCAGCCGACATCTTGCTCTACCAACCAGAGTTGGTTCCCGTGGGTGAAGATCAGCGTCAACATATTGAATTGACTAGAGATCTTGCGCAGCGCTTTAACGCACGCTTTGGCGATGTGTTCACCGTTCCCGGCGCACACATCTTGAAGAGCACTGCAAAAATTATGGATCTCCAGGAACCGACAGCGAAGATGAGCAAGTCTGCTGCGAGCATGGCTGGTGTAATTGAATTACTTGATACCCCAGAGGCGAATATAAAGAAGATTAAAAGCGCGGTCACTGATACCGGAAGAGAAGTGACATTCGATGAGAAGGAAAAACCCGGCATCAGTAATTTGCTCTCGATTTTCAGCGCAATAACTGGGCGAACCGTAAAAAGCATCGAGAGTGATTACGCAGGAAAAGGTTATGGAGATTTCAAAAAAGATGTGGCAGAGGTGGTCACTGAGGCGTTAAAACCGATTCGGGAAACCGCTTTGGCATATCTCAAAGACGAAAGCGCGCTGCTTGAGCTCTTGCGTGAAGGAGCAGATCGCGCTGAGGCGGTAGCGGGGCAAACAATTTCTACTGTGTACAACTCGCTGGGTCTACTCCCTCGCAAGAAGTAGCGAGCACGTTAGCTGACTAGCTCGCCTACCGGGTCGACCTTTCCTACTGCCGTAAAGCCCCAATCAAAGAGCTTCTTCGCCAATTCATCTCGCCCATAGCGAAGGTGCATGAAAGTAATAATAATTGTCCGGCCATCCTGTTTAGCAATTCCTATGTAAGTATTTCGACCTTTTGTTGTGTAGCCGGTTTTCACACCGATAACTCCAGGATAGGTAAACATCAATTTATTCAAATTTCTGATCTTGCGATCCACATTTCGTGGTCCTGAGTTTGGGAATGTATATGTCTTGGTGGCAACAATCTTCCGAAAGTTTTTATCTTTCATTGCCGCACGGGCAATAAGTGCAAGGTCATATGCCGTCGAGACTTGACCCGGGGTATCTAATCCGTGCGGACTCTTTGGAATGGTGTCATACGCTTTCACTGATTTTGCTTTTGCACGCATCAGTTGGGAAGTTTTCTTAATTCCTCCACTGATATTGGCAAGTGCGACACCAGCATCGTTGCCGGATTGAAGCATCAAGCCATACCAAATATCGCGGACCTTATACTTGCGGTTCTTCCAGATTCCTACTTTGTTCCCAATGGTGCTCGCCTCGCGCCAGGTGCCGGTGTAACTCTTATCCATGTTAATTCTGGATATAAGCGTCAGAGCAGTCAATGTTTTTAATGTGCTAGCCGGAGGAAGTTTCTTATGCGGATTTTTTGCAGCGAGCACTTCACCTGTCTCAAAATCTGCAATCAGATATGAGAGGGCAGATGTTTCGGGAGGTGCAGAGACTCCATCTCCTTCAACAGAGTTAACGATTACGCCTGTTTCACCTAGACGACCACCACCGATTGAGGTAGCGGAATTCGCCTCCGCGATAGCTGGTAGCACGCTCGTCGACATACCTGCTACGACGATCAGCGCTAGTAAATGGCGAACTTTTCTCATAGAGGACGAGAATATTGATTGATATTAGATTCTTTCCTGAAGCCACTCCGGGAGAGATAAGATTCACATGTGAGCGCGACTTCTGAATCTGGTTTTCCTATCAAAGCTGATTACGTAACTACTGGTGAGAGACCTGGTGAATATCCCTTCACGCGCGGCATCTATGAAGAGATGTATCTACGCAAACCGTGGACGATGCGGCAATATGCAGGATTTGGCTCTGCCAAAGAATCGAACGAGCGATATCACCAATTGGTAAATGCTGGCACAGGTGGTCTTTCGGTCGCATTCGATCTACCAACGCAGATGGGTTTCGATTCTGATGCAGAGCAATCTTTGGGAGAGGTTGGCAGAGTAGGCGTGGCCATAGATTCTCTTGAAGATATGCGTGAACTTTTCAAGGGTATCCCGCTCGATAAGGTGTCCACATCAATGACAATTAATGCACCGGCGGCAATTTTGTTGCTGATGTATGAGATCGTTGCCGCCGAACAAGGCGTAGCCAGCGATCAGATCAGTGGCACGATTCAAAACGACATTTTGAAAGAGTACATTTCGCGGGGCACATATATCTTCCCGCCAAAATCTTCGATGCGTCTGATCTGTGACGTATTTGAATATTGCTCGGCCAACTTACCGAAATGGAATTCCATCTCTGTCTCTGGCTATCACATGGCAGAGGCGGGAGCCAATCCCGTACAAGAGGTTGCCTTTACATTGAGCAACGCAATTGCCTATTTAGAGGCTGCGAAATCGCGCGGACAAAATATCGAGCAGGTTGCATCTCGCATGAGTTTCTTTTTTGTTTCGCGGACCACTGTGTTAGAAGAAGTCGCCAAATTTCGAGCAGCACGTCAGGTTTGGGCAAAAATCATTAAAGAGCGATTCGGAATCTCAAGTGAACGCGCCATGCACTTACGTTTTCATACTCAAACAGCTGGTGTACAGCTAACAGCAGCGCAGCCGGAACTTAACCTGGTTCGTGTCACGCTCCAGGCTGTAGCTGCAGTACTTGGCGGCACTCAGTCGCTCCACACTAATTCTTTCGATGAAGCTCTTGGCTTACCCACTGAAAAAGCGGCGCTCTTAGCACTGCGCACTCAGCAAGTTATTGCTTACGAGAGCGATTTGGCGCGCACTGTTGATGCCTTGGCAGGCTCAGCAGCGGTGGAAGCTATGACTAATGAATTGGTCGATGCAATTGAGAAGTTAATTGCCAAGGTCGATGAACTGGGAGGCGCTGTCGCTGGCGTTGAAGCGGGCTTCCAAAAGAGTGAGATTGAGAAGAACGCTTATCGCATCTCGCAAGAAATCGAACGAAAAGATCGAGTCATAGTTGGCGTCAACGAATTTGTATCACCGCCGCAGCCCTATCAACCGCTTCGAGTTGATGAATCTGTTGCCACTGATCAAACCACGAAACTGACCACAATCAGAAGCGCTCGAGATGAGAAAACTCTCGCGGATGTACTCGAGAAATTGAAGAATGCGGCGCAAGGTGATGAGAATTTACTGCCGCTTATTAAGAGCGCGCTCTTATCCAATGGCACAGTGGGCGAAATCTGCAATGCGCTACGCAGCGTCTGGGGTTCTTATCGTGCTCCAGAGAGTTGGTAGTTAGAGAATTTGGCAGATCTGTGTGCCGCTGGAGATGCTGGCGCCGACTGTGAGATTAAGCCCAGAAATTTCTCCATCTTTATGTGCAAGTAGCGGCTGCTCCATTTTCATCGCTTCAAGGACTGCTATGAGTTCACCCTCTTTTACCTGATCGCCATTTGCCACCGCTAGCTTTACGACGGTTCCTTGCATTGGACTAGTTAGGGCGTTGCCTTGATTCTTGAACGTGCGCGTTGCATTGGATCGACGACGCTTTGGTGTGTTGCTTAACACTCCAACTTCTAAGCGATGTCCATCTACTTCGACGATTAATCGCTCCATGACAGACTCTTGAAGCGACTCGCTTGGCTGGTCAAAGGCTGGAATATCGTTTTGGAATTCACTTTCAATCCAGCCTGTGAAAACTTTAAAGGGCTCCGATATAAAGGCAGCATCTTTTACTACTGCGCGGTGGAAAGGTAGCGCCGTGGCAATTCCCTCCACCTGAAATTCATCGAGAGCGCGCCGAGCTCGCTCAAGCGCTTCGGTGCGAGTAGCGCCCGTAACAATGAGCTTTGCGAGCAAGGAATCGAAGTTGCCACTAATGACATCACCTGAAGTGAAGCCTGCGTCTACTCGCACTCCAGGACCAGATGGGGTGCGCCAAGCAGTAATGACGCCAGGGGTAGGCAGGAAGTTCTTTCCAGGATCTTCCCCGTTGATTCGGAATTCAATGGAGTGGCCCCGAATCTCTGGATCATCGAAGGCAAGTCGTTCACCGGCTGCGATTCGAAATTGTTCACGCACTAAATCAAGGCCGGTCACTTCTTCGCTTACCGGATGCTCAACTTGCAAGCGAGTGTTCACTTCAAGGAATGAGATAGTGCCATCAACGCCTACCAAGAATTCGCAGGTTCCTGCACCAACGTACCCAGCTTCTTTGATGATGGCTTTACTCGATGCGTAAAGCTCTTTGACTTGGTCTGCGCTCAGGAAGGGCGCGGGAGCTTCCTCAACAAGTTTCTGGTGGCGTCTTTGTAATGAGCAATCGCGGGTTGAAACGACTACAACATTTCCATGCGCATCAGCGAGAACTTGAGTTTCGACATGGCGTGGTCGATCAAGAAATCTCTCAACAAAGCATTCGCCGCGACCGAATGCAGCAACTGCTTCTCGAACAGCAGAATCGAAGAGCTCCGGAATTTCTTCGAGCGTACGCGCCACCTTAAGGCCACGACCACCGCCACCATGTGCCGCCTTGATTGCCACCGGAAGTCCATGCTCTTTCGCGAAAGCAACTACTTCGGCGGAGTTTTCGACTGGATCGGCGGTGCCTGCCACGAGTGGCGCTCCAACTTTCGCTGCAATCTTTCGCGCAGAAACTTTATCGCCGAGCGCGGAGATTGCCCGCGGTGGGGGACCGATCCAAATCAATCCCGCATCAATAACAGCTTGGGCGAACGTTGCATTCTCCGAGAGAAATCCATAACCAGGGTGAACCGCATCGGCGCGAGCAGCTTTAGCTGCTGCGATTATTTTTTCAATGTTGAGATAACTCTCGGATGCTGTGGTTCCATCAAGGGAGTAAGCCTCATTGCAGGCGAGAACGTGTTGTGCGTTTCGATCGCCATGCGAGTACACGGCGATTGGAATCAAGCCGTGATCTTTTGCAGCTCGCGCCACACGGATGGCGATTTCACCACGATTAGCTATCAGGACGCGTTTGATCGACATAGTCTAGCTCGCTCTCAATGATCGCCAGGGGTGGCCGAGTTCTTCGAAGAGAATTCGAAGGTCATTCATGCTCAATCCAAGTACTCCAGTCGGATCGCCGGAAACATGCGAAATATACGGTGCCCCAATTCCATCGAGTGATGCGCCGCCAGCAAGTTGGAGCGGCTCCTGCGTTGCAATATAAGAGCGAATCTCCTCATCATCGACCTGCGCGAAAGTGATTTCAGTTGTGGAGAGCGCGCTGACTGTTCGATTTCTCGCTACATCAATAACAGTTTGACCAGTATGAAGTAGTCCACTTTTCCCAACATAATTTCGCCACCAACTAATTGCAATCTCCGCTGTTTGTGGTTTTGCCATGCTCATACCTTGGAACTCGAGCGTGGAATCTGCGCCTATTACCAACAATTCCTCGCCTACGTGCGTCTGCGCAACTGCAGCGGCTTTCGCTGCTGAAAGTGCCAGCACCATTTTTGCAGGGATAAGTTGTGCGAAAGTTTCGCTCTCCTCATCGACACCACTAACTTCAACATCATGAGGGATTTTTGCTTCAGTAAGCAATTTAGTACGAGTAGTAGATGCCGAGGCGAGAATTATCTTCATTGAAGCAGCGATTATTTCTGATTCATCTCGAGCGGCGCACGGAGAATCGGTTTGCCATATTGGGCATTAGCCGCACGATCTCTTTCTTGCATCATGAGAAGCAGCGCCCGCTCAATTGCTTTCTTCTCGACTTCGCTAGCATCCCCGTGAAATATCGTAATCACAGCGGGATATTTCCATGCTTGCGTGGAGGAAGTTCAACACGTTTGTTTCGAAGCGAACGAAAAGCCTTCATGATGCTCAATCGAGTTTGTGCTGGCTCAATTACCGCATCAACGAATCCGCGCTCAGCTGCGAGATAAGGATTAGCTAACGTATCGTCATACTCAGTCATGAGTTGTTTGCGCAGCGCATCTGCATCACCTGCTGCAGCAAGCTCACGCCGATAGAGCAGATTAACCGCACCTTGCGCGCCCATGACAGCGATTTGCGCGCTGGGCCAAGCGAAATTGATGTCGGCGCCAAGATGCTTTGAGCCCATCACGTCGTATGCGCCGCCGTATGCCTTACGGGTAATGAGGGTGACCATCGGAACGGTTGCTTCACCATAAGCGTAAAGAAGTTTGGCGCCGCGCCGGATGATTCCATTCCACTCTTGATCCGTTCCTGGCAAGAATCCTGGGACATCTACCAACGTAAGGATCGGAATATTAAAAGCGTCGCATGTTCGTACAAAGCGAGCCGCCTTCTCACTCGCATCGATATCGAGCGTGCCAGCAAGTTGAAGTGGTTGGTTTGCGACAACTCCAATTGCATGACCTTCGATTCGGCCATATCCAATGATTAGGTTCGGCGCGAACGCTTCTTGTATCTCGAGAAATTCACCGTCATCAAAAATCGCTTTAATAACGCTTTTCATGTCATACGGTTGATTGGGGCTATCGGGAATAATTGTGTTGAGAGCGAGATCCGACGCATTAATTGCATCGACCCCTTGAGCTGGAAATATTGGCGCCCGCTCTCGATTATTACTTGGCATGAATGAGAGAAGATTCTTGACAAAGTCAATTGCATCGAGTTCATTCGCAGCGTGATAGTGCGAGTTGCCAGTCTTGGTGTTATGGGTTCGCGCTCCACCAAGCTCTTCCATTTCTACATCTTCACCAGTTACAGCCTTGATAACTTCAGGTCCGGTAATAAACATATGTGAAGTACCTTCGACCATGATTGTGAAATCCGTCATCGCGGGGGAGTACACCGCACCACCGGCGCACGGGCCAAGAATCAGTGAGATCTGTGGGATCACTCCAGAGGATCTGGCATTACGTCGAAAAATTTCGCCATAAAGACCAAGGGAAACAACGCCCTCTTGAATTCGGGCACCACCGGAATCATTTATTCCAATGAGCGGGATCCCTGCTTTTAGCGCGAAGTCCATGACTTTAACGATTTTCTCTCCGAAAACTTCACCCAGGCTTCCGCCCATGACAGTGAAATCCTGGGAGAAGAGCGCAACCTGTCTTCCATCGATCGTTCCGTAACCAATAACGACGCCATCGCCGTAAGGGCGATCCTTCTCCATGCCGAATGAAACTGAACGATGTCGTGCTAACTCATCGAACTCAGTAAAGGAGCCCTCATCAACCAGAGCATCTATTCGCTCTCGGGCGGTCATCTTTCCTTTGCTATGTTGTTTCTCAACAGCTCGTTGCGAACCGGCATGCACTGCTGCCTCGAGTCGGGCCCGTAAATCTTCAATCTTGCCCGCAGTGGTATGAATATCACCGCTCATAGCCGTACCGTACCTCTCGTGGAAAACCTCGATATAGCGGAAATCATCTCAGCACTAGACCCCGGTTACTGGCGAGTACGCCATTTTAATTTAATAGATTCCACGCAAGGCGCACTTGTTTCAGCGGTTGCGCAAGGGCATGCGGCACCTGGTGACGTATATCTCGCCGAGTTTCAGAGCGCAGGGCGCGGTCGACTCAATCGATCATTTACCTCGGAACCTGGCGCAGGCGTGCTGCTCTCAGTGGTCGTTGCACCGCACACCCAAAGTGAGAATCGCTGGGGATGGGTGCCCTTGATAGCCGGAGTCGCTGCTTGCTCGGCAATTTTTCAAAGCACCGGAGTAACAACAACTCTTAAGTGGCCAAACGATCTGATGATCGAAGGGCGCAAGGTTGGTGGAATCATCGCGGAGAAGGTGGGAGTGAATATTGTTTTAGGTGTGGGCATCAATTGTCTGCAAAGTGAAGATGCGTTACCCGTGCCGGATGCAACATCACTTCGGCTACACACCGACGAGCGCGTTGATCGCTCTGCATTGGTCGTGGCGCTCTTGCACTCGCTCACGCGCTTTATTGAGCAATGGGATTCGCGACCATTTCCAGTTGAGAATAAGTACAGGGAGCTCTGCACAACTTTAGAAGAAGATGTACAGATCACACTTCCAGATGGCAGTACCGCATCTGGTCGGGCAGCAGCTATTTCTTCGGATGGCGCCCTCGTGCTTGCCGATGGAAAGACATTTGTTTCGGCCGATGTGACCCACCTTCGTTTGAGAAAGTAGGCTCACACCATGGGCGCTCCCACTCTTGGCATCATTGGAGCAGGACAGCTTGCTCAGATGTCTCTTGCCCCAGCAGCAGCTCTTGGAGTGAACCTTGAGATATTGGCAGCCGATTCTCACGATAGCGCCGCGCAATTTTTCCCATCGACCATCGGCGATTACAAAAACTTGGATCAGTTGATTGAATTTGCACGCAAGTGTGATGTGATCACTTTCGAACATGAATTGGTACCCAATGGACACGTACGCCGATTGGAAGAGCTCGGTCACACCGTGCGCCCTTCATCTTCGGCGTTGTTGCATGCACAAGATAAAGCTCATATGCGGAAGAGTTTTGCATCAATCAATCTGCCACAGCCGCGATGGAAAGTCGTTACAGCTGTCTCCGAGATTGATTCGTATCCAGTAATTCTTAAATCCATATCTGGCGGATACGACGGTCGTGGTGTGCGAATGGTTGCAAATCAAGTCGAAGCGCAAACCGCATTGACGCAGTGGGGCAGCGCTCTTGCAGAGGAATTGATCGGCTTTGATCGCGAACTTTCTATCATGATTGCGCGCTCGCCACACGATCAAGTATCAACCTGGGTTGTCACCGAGACTGTTCAGCGCGAGGGAATCTGCACCGAGACTATTTCACCAGCTCCGAATCTTTCAGATGCAACAGCTTTTTCTGCTCAGCAGATAGCAATGGCAATTGCTCAACATATAGGGCTAGTTGGAGTAATGGCGGTCGAGCTATTTGATGTGGGTGGAACATTGTTGATAAATGAAATTGCTCTTCGTCCACATAATTCTGGTCATTGGAGTATTGAAGGCGCCACGACATCACAATTCGAACAACATATTCGAGCGGTGTTAGACCTGCCGCTGGGAAGCACCGCCCTGCTCTCCGAGTGGGCCGTGATGGGAAATGTTCTAGGTGGAGAAAAGAGCGATCTCTTCCGCCCATATCTTCACCTTTTCGCACGCGACCCTGAATTGAAGGTCCATAACTATGGAAAAGAGGTTCGACCTGGGCGAAAAGTGGGTCATGTGACGGTGACGGGTTCGAATCTGAAGGAGCTGCGCGAGCGCGTTCAGCATGCTGTCGATTACATGAGCGGTGTAATTTCCGAGTAGCGTGTACGAGATAGAGGGGAGAGCACGTGGCTGATGTAGCGATAGTGATGGGTTCAGATTCTGATTGGCCAACCATGGAAAGCGCTGCGACGACGCTTGCCGAGTTAGGCATCTCTTACGAAGTGGAGTTGCTCTCTGCTCATCGGATGCCGGAAGAGATGATGGAGTTTGGCAAAGCAGCCGCATCACGTGGGTTCAAAGTCATCATTGCCGGCGCAGGTGGAGCCGCACATTTACCAGGCATGCTCGCTTCAATTTCACCACTTCCCGTAATTGGCGTGCCCATCTCCCTCAAAGCTCTAGAAGGTATGGATTCACTTCTTTCAATCGTACAAATGCCTGCAGGTATTCCGGTTGCCACGGTGGGAATTGGAAATGCCAAGAATGCTGGACTTCTTGCTGCTCGAATCCTTGGGGCTCATGACAGAACGGCGCTTGATGCAATCAAAAACCAGATGGAGAAAATGCATACCGAAGTCTTGGGTCGAGCCGAGAATTTAAAGCGCGCGTCCAAGGGCGAGTAATTTCCAACCCGCGTTCTGCCACTTTGCAACATCCAGCACGTTTCTACCATCAAAGATAGTGGGAACTTTGACGAGCTTTTTGACTAATGCTGGATCAAGAGCTCGATATTCGCCCCACTCCGTGAGGTGCATCGTCAAGTCAGCTTGCGTAAGTGTCTCTTCAATTGAATCTGAGTACGTCAACTCAGGAATCTTTGCAGCCGCACTTTCAAGTGCGCGTGGATCATGCACAACTACACTGGCTCCTAGCGCATGGAGGGTCTCTGCTATTTCGAGCGCCGGGGAGTCGCGAACATCATCGCTATCAGGTTTGAAAGCTGCACCTAACACTGCAATCTTCTTGCCTTTTGGGTTACCTAACTCTTTTAGCGCGAGTGCAACGGCGCGAGTGCGCGCACGTTGATTAATTAGATCAAATTCTTTGAGAAAATTAAGTGATTCTGCTAGCCCTAATTCATCGGCTCGCGCCAAGAATGCGCGAATATCTTTTGGAAGACATCCACCACCAAAACCAATTCCAGAGCCAAGGAACTTTCTGCCAATTCGATCATCGGCACCAATGGCATCTGCAAGTAGCGTCACGTCAGCACCAGTTGCATCGGCAACTTCGGACATTGCGTTGATAAATGAAATCTTCGTAGCAAGGAAGGCGTTTGCAGCAACCTTAACGAGCTCTGCAGTTGGAAAATTCGTGATGAAGATCGGGGCCTCAGGGGAGACCAGCTTATAGAAATTCGCTAACGCTTCCGCGCCGTTCTCTGTATTTGCACCAATCACGATCCGATTAGGTTGGAGCGTGTCTGCAATGGCATGGCCTTCGCGCAGGAATTCTGGATTCCAATTGAGTAAAACACCAGGCTTGCGTTCAGCGAGATTGGTTGCAAGTCGCTGGGCTGTTCCTACGGGCACTGTGGACTTGCCAACAATTAGCGATCCTGGTTTTGCGATTTTGATGACTGATTCAAAGGCATTTTCAAGCGCGGTGAGATCAGCATGGAGTTCGTTCTCTGTTTGCGGGGTGCCAATACAGAGGAAATGAATGTCACAGTTGGAAGCGTCGGAGTAGTCGGTAGTGAAGGTGAGATTGCTCTGTGCATTAGCCGTTCCAAGCAGCTGCGTTAGCCCTGGTTCGTAGAATGGAACTACGCCAGTATTTAGCAGTGCAACTTTTTGAGGATCGACATCAACTGCTATGACCTCGTGACCGAGGGATGCCATGCAGATTGCATGGGTGGCTCCAAGATAGCCAACGCCAATGACGGAAATCTTCACAGGTAGAGGCTAGCGGAGGGCTCCGCAGCTATCGACTTCCGCAGTCCGCGACTTGAAGATATCGGTGGGTGTAGGAGTTGGTGTCGCTGCGCCGCTTCCTTTTCCTGACTTGGAACTTTTATCCGGGACTACCGTGCCATCTTTTTTCGCTTTGGCCGGCTTTGGCTCAGTAAAAATCTCTTCGTCGTTTCGTAATTTCTCCCATAGCTGTGGCGCCAACTTCTTATCCCACAGCACTGCAGCCGTCACGCCGTGCGCATAGTAATTCTCGTTTGAGAGCGGCACGGTGAGGGTGCGCACCTTCTTCGTGGAAATGCCGCGCAGTTGTTCAGCGAGCGTGATCAGATCATCTTGGGTCAAACCAGGATCTGTTGTCACTGAACCCAGCGCTGCGTTAATGAACTTAACGAGCTTTACAGGATTAAGTAATACACCAGCGCTAGACGCTTCCCGAATCATTGCTGCGATGAATTGTTGTTGTCGCTGCATTCGACCAAGATCGCCCATGCCATCAAAGTATCGTGTACGCACATATTTGAGCGCTGTAATGCCATCTAGACGATGCGTTCCAGCAGAGAGAACTAAATGAGATTTCGGATCATTGATTTTTCTTCGCGTACAGATTTCTACGCCGCCCAGAGCATCAACCATTTCCTTGAACCCTAGGAAGCTCACTTCGATGTAATGATTAATACGTAGATCTGTCATGCTCTCTAGAGTTTGCACAAGAAGTGGCGCATCTCCCCGGCCGAACGTGGAGTTTATCTTCGAGTACGACGGTGGATGAACTTTGCCTGTGCTATCTGTCCACTCCGGAACCAATACAAATGTGTCGCGAGGTATCGAAACAATAGTCGCATGATCGCGTGATTTGCTGATGTGTACTAGGAGCATGGTGTCCGAGCGCTTACCTGCAGCGACTTTGGTCGAACCCACTTTTAGCGCTTTGATTTCAGCCTTGGTTAATCCCTCTCGAGTATCTGAACCAACAATGAGATAAGTCACTGCCGTGCGCGCAACCACTTTGGGGCGCTCCGTCCGGTCCTTGAAAACGTCCACCCGCTTGATCTGAGAGGTGGCTGCGCCAAAACCTCCCCAAATAATGGTCGCTACCAACACGATTACTGCAGAGGAGAGCGCAACAATCCGTTGGCGCTGGCTTTGGCGGGGGAGAATTCGCGCCAATCTCTCGAGTATCACGCTCCTAGCCTATGTGGAGAGTACCTTCAGACCTTAATGACCACGCCAATCTCTCTCCAGACTCCCGTCTCAGTGATTCTGCCCGTCTTGAACGAAGAGCGCTATCTCGAGGCAACGGTGAGCGCAATCACTTCACAGAATTATCACGGTGAGATTGAAATAGTCCTGGCGCTTGGACCCTCACGTGATCGCACCAATGAAGTTGCAGCCAGACTCGCTAGTCATGACAAGCGAATCACTTTAGTTGATAACCCAAGCGGCAAGACAGCTGATGCACTTAATCGCGCAATCGCTGCATCGCATGCACCAATCATCGTGCGCGTTGATGGTCATTCAATACTTCCTTCCGGTTACATTCGTGAAGCTGTAGAAACTTTGATGCGAACAGGCGCCGTAAATGTTGGCGGCATGATGGCGGCCGAAGGGGTAACACGTTTTGAGCGAGTGGTAGCTACTGCAATGCGCAGCAAATTCGGAGTTGGTGGCGCGAGCTTCCATGTTGGTGGCGCTGAAGGTCCTGCCGACACTGTATACCTCGGAGTTTTCTTACGCAGCGCAATTGCGCAGATCAATGGTTTCGATCCACATTTCATTCGCGCCCAAGATTGGGAATTGAACTATCGGTTGCGCGAACGCGGTGGGTTGATTTATTTCAATCCACGTTTGCGCGTTACCTATCGCCCACGCCCCAACTTGCGCGCTCTAGCTAGACAGTATTTCGAATATGGAAGATGGCGCCGCGAAGTTGCCCGAAGCCATAAAGGAACAATCAATGCTCGCTATTTAGCGCCACCGCTTACTCTGATTGGTTCATTAATTGGGATTCTTGGCGCGTTTGTCGATCCCATCTTCCTTGCCATGCCGCTTGTCTATTTGGCGTTCATAATTTTTGGCACGCTGGTTCATCTAGCGAAGAATCGTTCAGTTGAGATCCTCTTCTTGCCGATAATCCTTATTACGATGCATTTCTCATGGGCATGGGGATTCATCACTTCAACAAAGCGAAGTACTGCTAACCAGTAGCGCTACTATTGCCTATAGCGGGGTTTTCCAACCCAAGCGAGAAGAGCGAGGGCAGGTACAACGTGGCGCACGTCCAGGTTTATGAGCCTTTCCGCCGCGGATTGCCAAAAGTGCTCCCGTATTTCGCTCAAGTGTGGCGCCGCCGCTCATTCGTTGCCGAGTACTCCCGTTCCTACTTACGTGCACAGAATTTCGGGTCGCTTTTCGGGCAGCTCTGGTTAATTCTCAATCCCTTACTTCTTGCGTTCGTCTATTTTCTCTTGATTATCGTCATCGGTGGCGATGCCGATGGAAAAAGATTTGCTCATCTGACTTCCGGTCTATTTCTCTTTTACCTCGTCACCAATGCTGTAACGATAGGTGCAAAGTCAATCACTAGTGGTGGAAAGTTAATTTTGAACTCCGCTTTCCCACGATTTGTCTTGCCGCTATCGGCAACAGTTATTTCATTCTTCCGATTCATCCCCACACTTGTGGTGCTAGCAGTTATCTCCGCCTTCTTGGCTTCGCCGTGGAGTGTAAATCTCCTCTTCTTGCCGATTATTCTCCTTCTAGTCTTACTACTTGCACTGGCATTGGCACTTCTTTTCGCCACGCTCAACGTCTACTTCAGAGATACCAAGAATTTCCTGCCATATGTCACACGCGCCTGGCTCTACCTTTCGCCAGTACTTTATGAATCATCCGCGCTCTCTCCAGCACTTGCGCCACTTAAATTTATAAATCCGCTCGCTTCATTCATTGATGCATGGAGCGGCATCATCGTCAACGGAATAGCGCCGAGCGCAACTACCTGGTTATTGATGATTGGTTGGAGTCTGGGGCTCCTATTTATTTCGCTCTACCTTTTCCTAAGTAGGGAGCGTGAATTTGCTCTCCGTATCTGATGACCACAACGCGGGAGATCGCGCGGTCACTATCAAAAATCTCGATCTCACATACATCACCACAGTTGAGAAGAAGCCAACTTTTCGACAAGCGCTAACTCGTACTGGACGAAAAACACGAGAGGTGCGTGCGTTGGAAGGGGTAAACCTAGAGATTCCCTACGGGAGTGTGTTGGGCGTTATCGGTTCAAACGGCGCTGGTAAATCCTCTTTGATGCGAGTGATCTCTGGAATCATCCCACCGACATCAGGGCGTGTAGAGATTGCTGGCAAAGTCAGCACGCTGCTAGCTCTGGGAGTTGGGTTTAACCCACGATTAACTGGACGCGAGAATGTGATTCTCGGTGGTCTCGCGGCCGGTTTGAACCGTGCCGAGATTGAGCAACAGTTCGAGGAAATCGCAGCATTCGCTGAGATTGGCGATGCGATTGATTCACCAATGAAGACTTATTCATCAGGCATGTATTCACGGTTGGCCTTCGCTGTGTCGGTAGTTGTCGAACCAGACATTCTCATCATTGATGAGGCGTTAAGCACAGGAGATGCAAAATTCAAGAAGAAGTGTCTTGAGCGAATCAAGTCTTTGCGAAGCCACAATCGTACAATCATTATCGTTAGTCACGCGCTAGCAACAATTAACGATATTTGTAATGATGTTCTCTGGCTGAATCAAGGAAAAATTATGATGCGTGGTGAGCCAGGTGCAGTTATCGCTGCGTATAAAGAATCGCTCCACGTTGCTGCCTCGCCCTCTGCAGATGAAGATGTTTAAAAATCAGCTGCGATTCATCTCCGTAATACTTTGCCCCTTATTGATTCTCAGCCTCTCGGCTCAACTATCGAGCGCAGCGGAAATTCCTGCTCGTTTTGAATTTCGTGGAGCAGGTTATGGTCATGGCGTTGGCATGAGTCAGATTGGCGCATACGGGCAAGCGCTTGAAGGCAAGCTGGGAACCGAAATAGTTTCGCATTACTACCCGGGCACTACCATCGAGGCTGTCGATGATTCGCAATTTATCCGGGTAAACATCGCTGACAAAGTTGCGACCGTTGGATTTAGTATCGAGGCTGTATCGGGCGCTCCTGCGCCAATGCTTGTGTATGCCGGAGATCTTGCACCGGAAGTTCCAGCAACAAGCGCTCCGGTAGCTGAAATTTCTGTAGGTGGCGAATTAATCTTCTCCGCTCTTAGTGGAACTCTCATTAGCTCTCTATTGGATTCACAATCAAAAATGTCCACAACGCTGCCAAATGAACGGAGTTGGACTCTGCGGTGGTCGGGGACTCCAACGTATCCCGGCGAAATAAATATTGTGAAAATGCGCCAAGGCTCAGTGGTGCGTAAGTATAAATATGGGCAGATACAAGTGAAATTCATCCCACCAGTTTCACCGGCAATTCAAGGGACAATCATCGCCACGACTACCTTGCGTATTCACTCTGAATATCTCCGTGGCATAGGTGAAGTGTCTTCATCCTGGCCGAGCGCAGCGCTTGAAGCGCAAGTTATTACTGCGCGCTCATTTGCTTTGTCGAAAGCAAATACCTTCCGAAAGAGTTGCGACTGCAATCTTTACTCCTCGATTCAAGACCAGAATTTTGTCGGTTACTCGAAAGAGAGTGAGCCGGTTTACGGACAGAAATGGGTCGATGCGATTTCTGCCACGGAACCTGAACCTGGCAAAGGCCTTGCGGTGTTATACAAAGGTAAAGTCGTGGCAACTTACTATGCATCATCAACGGGTGGAATAACTCAAGATGTGGCAGAGGTTTGGGGAACGCCCATCCCGTACCTGGTGCCAGTTCCCGATCCGTGGAGTTTAAATCCAGCGCTCAATCCAAGTTTTAGCGCGTGGACTCGCCAAGTCACGCAGGCTGATTTTGCCAAAGCTTTTGGATTGCCCGATGTAATTCGTTATGAGATTACTGCTCGCACTAAAGCTGGGGGAGTGAAGGCAATCCTCGCCACTAGTTCTGGTGGCGTGAATGCTGAGTTAACCGGCGAGAAGTTTCGATCACTTCTGAAACTGCCTTCGACGTGGATTTCTCGTTCAGTGAATCGAGTTAGCGCACCGAGCGCAGACGCTATGTCTGTCACAGTCGCTCGTAGCCTTTCGTCAAAGGTAAAGAGCGCAGTGCTAGTCAACTTCGAGCAGGATCCGGCAAGTGCGCTTGTGGGTATTGCCTATGGAAATAAATTTCAGCTTCCCGTTTTGCATGTGAGTAAGAAAGATGTCGGTCCAGAAAGCGCGAAAGAGTTGGCTCGTCGAAAAATCACATCAGTGGTTTTGATTGGACGTAGCAATCTTTTGCCAACCAAGAGCGCGATAGCAAAACGGAAGTTAACTCAAATTCGCTATGATGGAAAAGATGAAATCGAGGTAAGCGAAAAGGTCCTCAAGAATTTTCCAGGAGACCCACTAATACTCATCGCGAGCGAGAGCGAGCGCATGATTGAAGAAGCCGCGCGCCTTGTCGCCTCGAATAGGCCGATTGTGTGGAGCAAGGATTACCAATCATCAGCGAACGTAAGCGAAATGCTCGAAGAACGAGCGGCTACAGGTATTTTCTACGCGCAAGCGCCAGAGTTTTCTTTCCCCACTCGGATTGTGATTACGCGTTCTGCTGTGAATTCCTTAATAGCTTCTAGTTGGCAATCGCCAGTTCTCTTCGCAGATGAGTCTCAATCTGAAGTGGAAAAGGTGCGCGAACTTATCAAAGCGTTCACGAATATCGCATCAATTACTGTGGTGGATAAGGAGTTATCGCTTACCCCTTATCGAAATTTGAGTTAGCGCTAGTTAGCGTGCAGGACTGAATTCAGTCCGCCCCAACTTCCCTCTTTTGGTAGCGCTTCGATTGATCCGTTCTGTGAATTTCTTCGAAATAGCAAGTTGTTTCCGCCAGAAAGTTCTCGTGCTTTGATTATTTGACCGTCAGGTAACGTGACCTTTGACGCGGCGGTCAGATAGAGCCCGGCTTCCACGACGCAGTTATTGCCAAGTGAAATACCTAACCCGGCATTTGCACCAAGCAAAGTTTTCTCACCAATAGAAATAATCTCTTTTCCACCACCTGAGAGTGTGCCCATGATTGATGCACCGCCACCAATATCCGAACCGTCACCGACGATGACGCCCGCAGATATACGTCCTTCCACCATTGATGCGCCTAGTGTTCCTGCATTGAAGTTAACAAATCCTTCGTGCATTACCGTCGTGCCGCTTGAAAGATATGCGCCAAGTCGGACGCGATCGGCATCGGCGATTCGAACTCCGCTAGGAATCACGTAGTCGACCATTCGCGGAAATTTATCCACGCCGTACACGGTTACAGGTCCACGATGCATCAAGCGAGCGCGAGTTGTTTCAAAGTTCTCGTTGAGACATGGACCAAAGGATGTCCACACGACGTTTGGCAACAAGCCAAAAATCCCCTCGAGAGATTGTCCGTGCGGTTTAACCAATCGATGTGAGAGTAAATGTAAGCGCAGATAGACATCTGATGTTGAGGTAGGGGCTTTTGCAGTATCGATCTCAATTTCGACGATTTTTCGATGAATCCCACGATCTGTGTCTTCGCCTTCAAGGTTTGAGAGCGTGGTTCGCACGTTTTGTTCTACCGCAGCGTCTAGTGCGCTGAGTTTTGGCTGTGGAAACCAGACATCCAGAACTGTTCCTTGCCCAGTGATATTGGCCAATCCAATGCCAGATGCTGTTGCCATGACTACACCGTACTCCGTTCTTCGCGTTCTTCGCGTTCCTCGCGTTCGCCATATTCCCCGTATCCTGAGCGGGTGCATATCGCTGTCTATTGCTCTGCGTCAGAGAATATCGCTCCGGAACATCTAGAGCTTGCCGGAGCGCTTGGCGCTGCAATCGCAAAACGTGAGTGGTCGCTTGTATGGGGTGGCGGTCAGATTTCGATGATGGGAGCTGTTTCGCGGGCATGCCGTGAACATGGTGGCGAGACAATCGGTGTGATCCCACAACGGTTAGCTGAATATGAGTTTGCCGATCATCAGGCGACCGAGCTTCATGTAGTCGATGACATGCGCGTGCGAAAAGCGCTCCTTGATCAATTTTCGGATGCTTTCATCACCATGGCCGGTGGCGCTGGCACCATGGAGGAATTCTTTGAAATTTGGGTTGGTCGTTCCCTTGGTTTTCACGAGAAGCCAGTGGTCATACTCGACCCGGATAATTTCTATGGTCCATTACGTATCTTCCTTGAGTATCTTGCAGCACAGAACTTTCTTAAACCCCATCAATTGGAGTACATAATCTGGACTACAACAGTCGAGGAGGCGCTTGATGCCTGCGTCCAACGCTCTTGATGATCTGCGCGCTCTAGGTGCTTATCGTGGCTTCACCAAATTAGCGCTCGCACGATTCATATCGAACTTAGGTAATGGAATAACACCCATTGCACTCTCATTCGGTGTCTTGGGGCTACCTAACGGATCAGCCTCGCAATTAAGTCTGGTTCTGGGCTCTCAGATGATCCCACTTTTACTCTTCATGTTATTTGGCGGCGTAATTGGTGACAGGTATAAAAGGAACAAGATTGTTGGTGGCTCCGACATCTTAGGCAGCGCCTTTGTCCTGGTGAGCGCCTCGAGTTTTATCTTTGGTTTCGTCTCCATTCCGCTGCTCTGCGCGATGGGCGCGCTCTTTGGTGTGCTCAATGCGCTCTGGTGGCCTGCTTTTTCCGGAGTACTGCCGGAGATTTTGCCGAAGGAGCAACTGCAGCGGGGTAATAGCGTTATTGGTCTATTAACTAATTTTGGGTACACGGCAGGAGCTCTTGTTGGTGGCATCTTGGTCGCGTTCGCAGGTTCAGGGTGGGCTCTTGCAGTAGATGCGTTCTCCTTCTTTATTGCTGGGGTTTTAGTTTGGTCAATTGATCTGCCAAAAATCATCCGAGATGAGAGCGGAACGATGTTTCACCAATTAGTGGTCGGTTGGCGAGAATTCATCGCCCGTAAATGGGTCGTCTCAGTTGTCATCGCATTTACATTCATCAATCTGGCATACGAATCCACAATTGGCGTACTCGGTCCATTGGCAACGAAGGAGAGTGGATACGGCCCGCGCGAGTGGTCATTGGTTTTAGCCGTATCAACAGTCGGAATGATTATCACTGGTTTGGTCTTACTAAAGGTACGCCTAACCAAACCACTCGTTTATGGAATCACCCCAATGCTTTTAATGGCTACGTGGATTTTTTCGATCACATTCAGCGCAGATATTTGGATACCAATCATCGTCGCATTTTTCGCAGGTGTAGCAATTGAAATTTTCTATGTCGCGTGGAGCACTTCGATGCAACACAACATTCCGGAGGAGGCGTACTCCCGAGTGGTCTCTTATGATGCATTGGGTTCATATGCTCTAGCACCGCTAGGTTTGATTTTCATTGGCCCGCTAGCTGAACAAATCGGAACAAAAAATGCGCTCTACATTCTTGCAGCCTTAGTATTTGTTGCGGCAATCGGTGCGCTATCGGTACGAGAGGTTCGTCAGGTGCGAAATGAAGCTTGAGTTCACACTCACCCTAGACGCTTCAGTCGAGAAGGTGTGGCGTGCGATTGCTGATTGGCGTTCGCAAGGCGAATGGATGTTGGCAACCAGGGTTGATCTTGTTGACGATCGCGCAGGTGTAGGAACGAAAATCGCTGCCTTCACCGGCGCAGTACCCAGTAAAGGATGGTTGGGGATCTGGGATCTGATGGAGGTCACCAAGTGGGAGCCGCCGTTTCGATGCGAGGTGCTCCACTATGGAAAATGGCTGCGCGGCATCGGGCACTTCGAGTTGGAGGCCATCGGGCCACAACAGACCAGATTTACCTGGAGTGAGGAGCTCACCGGGGTTCTGGCCAGTGCGCTCAAGCCGGGACTTGCCGTGGGGGTTTGGCTGAGTCTGCGTCGCTTTGCCCGCATGGTGCGCACGCTCCAGCCTTAAGGATTCTTAAAGTTTTGGGGGTACCGTCATCTCTATGAGCCCCTTTGTGGAGTTGCTGGACCGGTTGCCGGAAGAGGAGCGAACCATCCTCTCGCTGGTCTATCTGCAGAGCCGCTCGGTGCCAGAAATTGCCGGGCTCTTAAGCGTCCCAGAGCGCGCAGTTCACGCCGTTTTAGAGCGGGGACGGTCGCGAATCGCCTCTCTAATTTCCCAGGCTGGCGAGAGTACGAGATAATTCTCCTCCCCCCGCAAGCAAGGAGCGCGAGCATGGCAGCAATGAAGCCCCGCACCGGTGATGGCCCTATGGAGGTCACTAAAGAGAACCGAAGCCTTGTGATGCGCGTCCCACTCGAAGGTGGCGGACG
>CAMAPN010000012.1 GCA_945860275.1 Bifidobacterium breve | reverse complement strand
ATGTACGCCTGGAACATCACAGCATGGATGGCACCCGATTCCATTGCCGCCACCTTCCTTCAAGGAACTCTCGGTTTCCGGACGAAGTTCTCATGGGTGGAGCTGCTCGCGTGGGCGGCCTATCTTGTCGTGGTGCTGCCGATCTACCTGCGCAAGAGCTCACCAAAACCCCAGGTGGTAGTCGCGAAGTAAGTTACCCTCCAGTAACCTTTCTGCTAAGCCGCTCCACTATGGAAGCGGAGTTCAAGTGGATGTGAGATTGAGGGTGTTATGAAGAGCGAATCAGTTGTTCTTATCGATGCAGTTCGCACTCCTTTTGGAAAAGCAGGCAGCCTGTATGCCGGCACGCGTGCCGACGACATCATGGTTCGCTGCATTCGTGGCTTACTTGAGCGAAACCCCACTATCGCACCTGAAGATATCGATGACGTTGCCATAGCTGCCGCTGCGCAAAATGGCGATCAAGGCATGAACATTGGACGGAGCGCATCACTGCTCGCAGGGATTCCGCAATCTGTTCCTGGCTATTCAGTGGATCGATGGTGCGCAGGTGCGCTCACATCGGTCACAACACTCGCTGGAAGTATTGCCATCGGTGCATACAACGTTGCACTTGCAGGCGGCGTCGAGCATATGGGCAATCATCCAATGGGCGATTTGATGGATCCCAACCCTCGTTACTTAGCAGAGAAGATGGTGGATCAGGATGCACTTTCCATGGGAGCGACCGCAGAACGTCTCCACGATAAATTCCCGCACTTAACGAAAGAGCGCGCCGACCGTTACGCATACAACTCGCAGATGAAAACGGCTGCTGCCTATAAAGAGGGAAAGATCCAGAGAGATTTGATTCCGGTTGCAGTGCGCTCTCCCGAACTTGGTTGGGGTGTGGCAACAGTTGATGAGCCACCTCGTCCGACGACAACGATGGAAGCGTTAGCAACTCTCAAGACGCCATTTCGCCCCGCTGGTCGAGTAACGCCCGGCAACGCTGCAGGGCTAAATGATGGCGCAACTGCAGCTCTTCTGATGAGCGAAAGTGAAGCAGCAAAACGCGGACTTAAACCCAAGGCAAAATTAGTCACCTTCGCCTTTGCTGGAGTTGCTCCAGAAATCATGGGATACGGACCTGTGCCCGCAACAATTAAAGCGCTCGAAAAAGCAGGCTTATCGATTGATCAAATTGGGCTATTCGAGGTTAACGAAGCGTTTTCGATTCAAGTGCTCTCCTTCCTCGATCACTTTGGAATTGCCGATGATGACCCGCGCGTAAATATCTATGGTGGCGCCATTGCAGTAGGTCACCCACTCGCCTCTTCGGGAATTCGACTCATCCTCAACCTTGCGCGTGGATTCGAAGAGCGTCCTGACGTGCAATATGGAGTAACAACGATGTGTATCGGATTGGGAATGGGCGGAACCATCATCTGGGAGAACCCACACTTCACTGGAAAGGGCGGGAAATAGCCATGAGCGTTACAGCGCCAGAAGAAGTAGTGACCAATGCATTTGTGCGTGAAGTTGATCTTGCTCCATTTGGATTCACTGGCACGCTCGCCCTCATCACTATTGATAATGGATTGGATTACAACCGGCCCAACACAATTGGCCCTGAAGGCTTAAAAGCCCTGAACGCTGCGATTGATCAGGCGTTAGCAACTGGCGCTGATGCAATCGGAATTACTGGCAAACCATTTATTTTTGCGGCAGGAGCAGATCTCAGTGGAGTTGCGGCAGTTACTGATGGTGCGCAAGCGCGTGCATTTGGAAAATTCGGCCATGATGTTTTCCGACGCTTAGGTGAATGCGGCAAGCCAACTTTTGCTTTCATTAACGGCTTAGCGCTCGGCGGCGGACTCGAGATTGGCTTGCATTGCAACTACCGCACGCTTGCAAGTACTGCCTTTATCGCACTTCCCGAAGTATTCCTAGGCCTTGTTCCTGGTTGGGGTGGCGCCACGTTGTTGCCGCAATTGATTGGCCCCGAAAAAGCTGCCAAAGTCATTATGGTGAATGCGCTCAATAACAACACCATGCTCAAGGCGCACGAAGCGCTCGAATTAGGAGTCGTTGATTCTGTCTATTTACCCGCTGACTTCCTTGAAAAATCACTCGCTTTTGCGGCCGAGGTACTATCCGGTAAGAAGCGAATTGAACGCGTCGATTACACCAAAGATGATGGTGCATGGAAGGCTGCCTCCGAAATCGGCGCAGCTGCAAAGAAGAAGAAATATGGTGATGCGCCAATTGATGCTCCACGCCTTGCTCTGCAATTGATGGCTGATTCACGGACAGCCACTCGTGATTCTGGTTTCGCGGCCGAAGATGCTGCGCTCAACGAATTAGTTATGGGTGATGCATTCCGAGCCTCAATCTATGCCTTCAATCTCATTCAGAAGAGCAAGAAGAAAGTTGAAGGTGCGCCTAAAGCAGCCCTTGCTCGAAAAGTTACGCGCGTTGGCGTTGTTGGTGCAGGTTTGATGGCATCCCAATTAGCTCTCCTAATTCTCCGCAATTTGAAAGTTCCTGTGCACATCACTGATCTCGATCAAGCTCGAGTCGACAAAGGGTTAGCGTGGATCCATAACGAGCTCGATACTCTGGTCGCAAAGAAGCGAATGCGGGCAGAAGAGGCTGGCTGGCTCAAACAAATTCTCACTGGAAGTACCAACAATAAAGATTTTGCTCCGTGCGATTTCATAATTGAGGCAGTCTTTGAAGAGATGGAAATCAAGCGAAAACTCTTTACGGAGCTTGAGACAATCATCTCGCCTGAATGCATCCTTGCGACAAATACCTCATCACTCTCCGTCACAAACATGTCCGATCACTTGAAGAATCCAGAACGAGTAATTGGTTTTCATTTCTTCAATCCGGTTGCTGTCATGCCACTACTTGAGATTGCACGTACGCCACATACCGACGATGCCACCACGGCAACTGCGGTAGTTATTGGCAAAGAGCTCAAGAAGACCATGGTGATCGTGAAAGACGCTCCTGCTTTCGTGGTGAATCGCTTGTTGATGCGTTTCATGGGGGAAATCACCGACTCCCTCGATGAAGGAACTTCTCCAGAGGTCGCTGATAGCGCGATGGTTCCACTCGGCCTGCCAATGAGTTCGTTTGAGCTACTCGGATTAGTTGGTCCTGGTGTTGCGCTCCACGTCGCGCAAACGCTTAACGCCACCTTGGGTGAGCGATATCGGGTGAGTCCAACGATTGAACGTTTAGTGAAGAATGGCGTTCGAACTTTCTACATCAAAGACGAAAACGGTGCGCTCACTATCAATCCTGACGCCGCAGCATGTATCGAAAAGGGCGCTAAGGCATCTACCGCTGATGATGTTCGTACGCGCGCCCTCACCGCTCTAGCAACTGAAGCGCGAATGATGCTCGATGAAGGAGTGATCTCATCCCCTGCAGAGATTGACCTGTGCATGTTGCTTGGCACTGGATGGCCGCTCCACCTCGGTGGGATATTGCCTTATCTTGATCGAACAGGAATTAGCGAGGCTGCGACTGGTCAACGCTTTCATCCGAAGGGCGTTGCATCCCTTCCATAATCGGAAGTTCGCCAGTTGATCTAAGTTCGACAAGGCTGCGTGCGATTTGCTGTCCGGTGATGCCCAAATCTTGCAAGATTTCGGCGCGCTTCGAATGCTCGATAAAAGTAAGCGGGATTCCGATTGAGTGCACTGGAATGTCTATGCCGGCATCACGCATGTTCTCTGCCAAAGCGCTTGCGATGCCACCGCGTCTGATTCCATCTTCAATCACTACAACATGTGAGTAGCGTTGTGCCATGGTGAGGATGGCAGGTGGCAACGGTTTGACCCAACGGGGATCAATAACAGTGACGCCAACACCCTCGCGATATGCCTGCGCAGCTGCTTCAACGGCAAGGCTTGCCATCGCACCAACGCTGACGATGAGAATGTCAGCGCTTTCGCCGCGATAGAGCACGTCGATGCCATCGCGCCGTTCAAATGCAGGGATATCCGCAGCAACGCTCCCCTTCGGAAAACGAAGCACAGTAGGTTGATCAGAGATTGCTACCGCTTCACGTAGCAGCTCTTGGAGTCGAGAACCATCGCGCGGGGCAGCGACTTTAAGGTTGGGAACAATTCCGGTGAGCGCAAGATCCCAAACGCCATGATGCGAAGGACCATCATCACCAGTGATGCCCGAGCGATCGAGAACGAAAGTTACACCTGCCTTGTGGAGCGCCACATCAAGGAGAAGTTGATCGAATGCGCGATTAAGAAATGTCGAATAGAGCGCAACAACTGGATGGAGGCCGCCGAAGGCCAGCCCGGCCGCGCTCGCCACAGCATGCTGCTCTGCGATGCCGACATCGACAGTGCGCTCAGGGAAAGTTTGCGCGAATCTATCTAGCCCAGTTGGGCCGAGCATCGCAGCGGTAATTGCCACAACATCCGAGTTGCTTCGTCCAATAGATACCAATTCTTCGGAGAAGACCGATGTCCACGTCTTTCCGGTTGCCGATAGCGCTTCACCGGTCTCAGGATCCACTGGACCAACAGCGTGAAAGCGCTCGGCTTCATCGTTTACGGCAGGCGCAAAACCGCGTCCTTTTTCAGTAATCGCATGCACGATGACTGGACCACCAAACTCCTTAGCAGCTTTAAGAATGTTCTCCATTGCCTCGATATCGTGGCCATCAACTGGTCCGAGGTATTTCAAACCAAGATCTTCAAACATGCCTTGCGGAGCAATAATGTCCTTGATTCCTTTTTTCATCCCATGCAACGTTTCGAAAATTGGTTGCCCCACAACGGGAGTCTTCTCAAGTACGTTCTTTCCCCATTCGAGAAATCGCTCATAGCCTTTAGTTGCGCGCAAAGTAGTGAGATAGGTAGAGATGCCGCCGATAGTTGGGCTATATGAACGTTCATTGTCATTAACCAAGATGACAAGGGAGCGATCTTTCGTTGCAGCGATGTTATTGAGCGCTTCCCACGCCATGCCACCGGTAAGTGCGCCATCGCCAACAACTACCACTACCGATCTATCGGAAATTCCTTGCAGCGCGAATGCGCGCGAGATGCCATCACCCCAGGAGAGCGCCGTTGAAGCGTGTGAGTTCTCAATCACGTCGTGAACACTTTCATGTCGATTTGGATAGCCAGAAGTGCCGCCGCGCTGGCGCAATTTTTCGAATCCTTCTTGGCGGCCGGTAAGGAGTTTATGAACATAACTTTGATGGCCAGTGTCAAACAGCAGCACATCGTGAGGTGAATTGAAAATTCGATGCAGTGCGATTGTTAATTCCACGACGCCCAAATTTGGTCCGAGATGGCCACCAGTTCGAGAGACGGATTGAATCAGGAAATCTCTAATCTCCTGCGCTAAGGCAGGAAGGTGCTCAGGGGCAACCTTCTTGAGGTCCTCTGGAGAGGCTAACGACTGGAGAATCACTTCCCCAGTCTAGCCAACTGGTTAGGAAGCGCTCGAGATAAGTGAGCGAAGCACATATTGCATGATTCCACCGTGACGGTAGTAATCGGCTTCGCCCGGTGTATCAATTCGCACTTTTGCAGTGAAGTTTTTCGCTCCTGCGGCTACCTGCACCGTCGCCGGAATCTTCCCCGTGTTTAACTCGACGATCCCTGTGATGGTAAACACTTCGTCGCCACTTAACCCGAGCGATTGCGGGCTCTCACCATCGAGGAATTGAAGCGGAAGTACACCCATGCCAATCAAGTTGGAACGGTGAATTCGCTCGTACGACTCTGCGATTACTGCTTTTACGCCGAGAAGCGCAGTGCCCTTAGCAGCCCAGTCGCGAGATGATCCAGATCCGTACTCTTTTCCAGCAAGAATCACAAGTGGCACCCCAGCGCTTTGGTAGGCAACCGACGCATCATAAATTGTTGTTTGCGCACCACCGTCGAGGAAGTTCTTGGTGAATCCACCTTCGACGCCTTCTTGGGCTAGCAGCAAATTCTTCAATCGGATATTGGCGAAGGTGCCACGAATCATGACTTCATGATTGCCACGCCGTGAACCATAGGAATTGAAGTCTGCTCGTTCGACACCGTGGCTCTGCAGATATTTTCCTGCAGGCGAATCAGCTTTGATATTTCCTGCTGGCGAGATGTGATCTGTTGTTACCGAGTCGCCCAATAGTGCGAGTACGCGAGCGCCGGAGATATCTTTCACGGCCACAGGATTCTTGGGCATACCTTCAAAATATGGGGGCTTTCGCACGTAGGTAGATTGCGAATCCCACTCGAAGGTTTCGCCCGTTGGTGTATCCAGAGCCTTCCATCGATGGTCGCCCTCGAACACAGAGGCGTAATCCTTTCGGAACATCTCTGAGGTAATGGAATTGGCAACCACGCTCTCGATTTCTTGTGAGCTTGGCCAGATATCCTTCAAAAAGACTGGAGCGCCACTCTTGTCCACTCCTAGTGGATCTTTTTCAAAATCATGATTCATCGTTCCTGCAATTGCGTACGCAACCACAAGCGGTGGCGATGCTAGGTAGTTCATTCGCACATCGGGCGAGATGCGCCCTTCAAAGTTACGGTTACCAGAGAGCACAGCAGAAACTGCAAGATCTTGTTCATTGATTGCAGCTGAAATTTCAGCAGGCAATGGACCAGAGTTTCCGATACAGGTTACACATCCATATCCAACAAGATTGAAACCAAGTGCTTCCATGTATCGAGTCAGGTCGGCACGGTCGTAGTAATCGGTGACGACCTTAGAGCCTGGCGCCAGAGTTGTCTTGACCCAAGGCTTTGCTTGCAATCCTTTTTCGACAGCCTTCTTCGCAAGCAGCGCCGCGCCAATCATTACTGATGGGTTAGATGTGTTTGTGCATGATGTGATCGATGCAATGACGACATCGCCATTGGTGATGGAGAACTTCTGCTCCCCCATGCTGACCGAAACCGGATCTTTGGCAGTCTTTTCGCGAATATAACTTGGTAGCGCTTCGCGGAACTTTGACTGCGCTTGATCTAGAGCGATTCGATCTTGTGGTCGCTTTGGACCTGCAATCGAAGGGCGAATAGTGGAGAGATCTAATTCGAGATGCTCTGAGTAGCGCGGGGTTGCACTTGGATCGTGCCAAAGGCCTTGCGCTTTCGCATATTCAGCAACGAGCGTAAGTTGCTCTTCGCTTCTTCCCGTAAGACGCAGGTAGGTAATTGTCTCCTCGTCGATTGGGAAGATTGCACATGTGGAACCGTATTCAGGGCTCATATTTCCGATAGTCGCGCGATTAGCCATCGGCACTGCAGAGACTCCTGGGCCATAGAACTCGACAAATTTTCCAACGACGCCATGCTTACGAAGCTGCTCAGTGATTGTTAGCGCAAGATCGGTCGCAGTGGTGCCGACAGGAAGTTCGCCCGTTAATTTGAAGCCGACAACTCGTGGAATAAGCATGGAGACTGGCTGACCCAGAAGTGCAGCTTCTGCCTCGATTCCACCAACGCCCCAACCAAGAACGCCAAGTCCATTAACCATTGTGGTGTGTGAATCTGTACCCACGACTGTATCTGGGTATGCGCGCAGCACGCCGCCAACTTCGCGAACCATCACCACGCGCGCTAAGTACTCAATATTTACTTGGTGGACGATTCCAGTTCCTGGTGGAACTACTTTGAACTCATCGAAGGCGCTTTGACCCCAACGTAGGAATCGATAACGCTCGTGATTACGCTGGTACTCAATGTCCGTATTCTTTTCAAACGAATCAGGGCGACCAAAGACATCTGCAATAACTGAGTGATCAATAACAAGTTCTGCTGGCGCGAGTGGATTTACCTTTGCTGGATCTCCACCCAGCTCGACAACTGCTTCGCGCATCGTGGCAAGGTCCACTACACAAGGCACACCTGTGAAGTCCTGCATGATGACTCGAGCAGGAGTGAATTGAATTTCCGTATCTGGCTCAACTGAAGGATCCCAATTCGCTAACGCCTTGATCTGTGCAGCGGTGATATTTGCGCCATCTTCGTGGCGAAGGAGATTTTCAAGGAGGATCTTTAGGCTAAAGGGCAGGTCGGAAGCGCCCGCAAGGCCAGTGATATCGAAAATTTCGAGATTTCGACCTGCGCTCGAAAAAGTCCGTTTCGCATGAAAAGAATCGTTACTCATATCCCCGCCCCCAGATTTATCTTGATATCAAGATATTACCGGTTCAAAGGTGAAAACGCACTCGATATGGGCGGTCTGCGGAAAGAGGTCGTAGGCCGCGCTCTCTGCGATCTGATAACCGCGCTCAGCCAATCGCTGGCTATCTCGCGCCAACGAGGCTGGGTCACAGGAGATATAACAGATTCTGCGCGGAGCAAGTCGCACGACCTGTTCGAGCACAGAGAGCTCTGCCCCACTTCGCGGCGGGTCGAGCAGCACGATATCTGCACGCTCAATATTGCTCATCTCTTTGGCGACATCACCCTCATAAAAACTTACATCAGAGAATTCACGAAGATTAAATTTCGCATCAGCAATGGCAGTAGCGCTCGATTCGATAATCGAAACGCGTGCTCGCGCATGTGCAAGCAATTTGGCGAAGAGTCCGACTCCACCATACAAATCAAGCGCGTACTCCCCCGCGCGCGGCTGTAATGAATTTAACGCAGCCTCGCCGAGCACTTCTGCGGCTCGGATATGTCCTTGCCAGAAGCTCTCTCTACTCACCCGATAGTGATGAACTGTGCCCTGGATAGAAATCACTTCGGTGCGCACGTCATCGGGAAACGTCAACTGGTCTACTCCGCTATAACGTTTTGCTAAAACCTTTTCCATCTCGAGTTTTTCAGAGGCAACGACACAATCAGAGATTGGAAAGACATCGTGGGAGCGGTTCTTGAGAAATCCTGCTCGCCCGCTCTTGTCCACATGCAATGTGAGCCTGCCGCGGTATCGAACTCCGCTATCTTCTGGCAACGCCACTTCACGAACTGGCACCGCGATCTCGATTTTTGCTACCCGTTGAAATTGCTCTGAAATAATCTGGGTTTTCAATTGGCGTTGTCGTTCCATCGAGATGTGGTGAAAGTCGCAGCCACCACAACCGCCAGGGTGAAAATAGGAGCAGGCTGGCGTGATTCGATCTGGTGAAGCGTCGATAATCTCAACAGCATCCGCGCGATGAAAACTCTTGCCAATTTCAGAGATCTGCACAAGCACGCGCTCGCCCGGAATTGCGTGCCGGATAAAAAAGACCCAACCATCAAGGCGAGCCACGCTCTCTCCGCCATGGGCGATTCCATCAACGTCGAGTTCCACCTGTTCGCCTAGCGAAAAAGTCCTCGAAGATTTGGCCATTTAGAGAGGATATCGGGGTTGTGGCACTTCATTCGCGAGGGGTGCGCGTGCAGGGTGCGCGACAGGTGTAAATTGCTCGCATGCACGTAGTTGTCATGGGGTGCGGTCGAGTGGGAACACTGATCGCCCAACGCCTCGAAGAGGCAGGCCATACCGTTGCCATCATCGACCAGAATCGTGAAGCCTTTCGCCGACTTGGTCCAAACTTCCAAGGCATAACCCTCGCTGGTGTGGGCTTTGACCGAGACATTCTGATTCAAGCAGGAATAGAGCGAGCCGATGCCTTTGCGGCTGTGAGCAATGGCGATAACTCGAATATCTTGGCAGCGCGTGTTGCGCGCGAAAACTTTGGTGTGGCAAATGTAGTTGCTCGAATTTACGACCCAGGACGCGCTGAAATCTACCAACGCCTGGGAATTCCAACCGTGGCGACTGTCATTTGGACTGCCGATCAAATTCTTCGTCGATTAGCTCCCGAAGGATCTCTATCTGAATGGCAGGATGCAAGTGGAATGATCCGACTTGCAGAAGTTCATTTAGATGCTGGCTGGTTCGGTCATCCGGCGGCGTTAGTAGAGAGCAGCACCGGTGCGAAAATCGCAATGATTACCCGCCTTGGCAAAGGTATGTTGATTGATGAGCACACGGTCATCCAGGAGGGCGATCTTGTGCATTTGATGATGAATGAAAAAGATTTGGCGAGTATAGAAAGTACCCTCGCAACTCCTCCGGCAGGACACTAGTGCGCATCGCAATCGCAGGAGCCGGGAACGTCGGACGCTCGATTGCCCGAGAATTGCTCAGCAACGGTCATCACGTCTTACTTATTGATAAAGATCCAAAGGCCATGAAGATGGAGTCGGTCCCCGATGCTGATTGGCTACTTGCTGATGCCTGCGAAATCATTTCGCTCGATAATGCAAAACTCGAGATGTGTAACGTTCTTGTCGCGGCAACGGGTGATGACAAAGTAAACCTTGTTGTCTCATTTCTTGCTAAGACTGAATATGGCGTTCCACGAGTGGTTGCCCGAGTGAACCATCCGAAGAACGAGTGGCTTTTCGATGGATCGTGGGGCGTTGATGTATCGGTCTCGACTCCACGAATGCTCTCGGCACTTGTCGAGGAGGCAGTCTCGGTAGGAGATGTCGTCAAACTCTTCTCATTAAGTGAAGGCGATGCGAGTTTGGTTGAGATAACCCTTCCTGAAGAGAGCCCCTGCATTGGCAAGCAGGTAAATGAAGTAGAACTTCCTGAGGATTGTGCCCTTGCTGCAATTTTGCGCGATGGCCGAGTTATTGCTCCAACACCAACTGATGCGTTCGCTGCCGGCGATGAATTGTTATTTGTTGCAACAGCGGGCGCTGAGAATACCTTGCAACGCTGCTTTGCTCCGCGCAAGTAGCGCTTATTTTTCTGGTTCCACCTGAGTAATGGGAACCGTACGAATGATCAACCAACTCCCCCACGCCACAGCAAGGAAGAGTGGATATCCCATCGCAAGTCGTGCGATACCTAAGAGGTCAACATTTCCCGAGCGATAAAGCGGGTATTGCACCACTAAGCGCGATAAGAAGAGTCCAACCCATAGCCAACTTGCATTCATGTATGCGCGCTTACGTGCTGGGTCTTTTCGCCAGGCAAGGTTCTCTCCCAAGATCGGTCCAAGCATTACGCCAAGTATGGGAAAGCCGGCAAGGTTGGCAACGAGATAAACCGATCCATAGATCACGTTGGTGATGAGCCCTGGGAGATAGAAATCTTCGGCCTTTCCGCTGTTGCGCGCAAACCATGCACAGATGAGAACGCCAACGATTCCAGAAATCGCGTGTTGCAAAGTATCTCGACGAATCAATCGCCAAATCGTAAGAAGTATGGAGAGCGCCAAGGCGCTGTAAATAGCATCGCGGAGCGAATCACGAAGATTAAAAACCACTAAGAAAATAAGTGCAGGTAATCCGGAATCTATCAATCCACGCTTGCCACCAAAGGCATCGAGAACTTTCTTTTTTTGCTCTTCGCTCATCACGGAATCATTTCTTACCAGTAGAGCCAAAACCACCAGAACCGCGCTCGGTTCCGGGCAGCTGCGAGACAGGAACGAAATTAACGTTCTCGATTCGCTGAATTATCATTTGTGCTACGCGATCTCCACGTTTAATGGAGATGGCATTTGTTCTATCCATATTCACCAAGATCACTTGGATTTCACCTCGATAGGAAGCATCGACTGTTCCGGGAGCGTTAACCATCGAAAGTCCGTCGCGGATCGCAAGACCTGAGCGCGGATGGATGAATGCGGCAAAACCTGGTGGCAGCGCAATCGCTATTCCTGTGGGCATAAGCGCACGTTCGCCTGGAGCAAGCGTGAGATCAATTCGAGCGTAAAGATCTGCGCCCGCATCACCAGGTTTAGCAAAGTGGGGTAACGGAAGCTCTGGATCGAGCTGGTGGATGAGCAGATCGGTCATGGATTTATTTCGAAATCGGGGTCGACGAAAGCTAGTAGTTCGGGATGCTCACGCAGATGCTTCAAGTACTCCTGCGGAGCATTCTCGAGAAAATGTTTCATGGGAACGATGACAAAGAGCGCAGCTGCACGCACGGCTACCGGTCCATCGAATCCATCGAGATGACCTTCAGCGCGGGTGTACACCTTACGATTGACCTGCCCTGCAATATCTGCAGTGATGTACAACGTCGATCCCATCGGCACTGGCTTAAGAAAGTCAGTTTCAAGGCGTGCTGTGACAGCTGGTGAGCGGATCAACCACATCAATTTTCCAAGCGCTTCATCGAACGCGAGCGAGAGCAATCCACCGTGCGCCAACCCGGGAGCGCCTTGATGATCATGCGTCACAGTAAATGTTGCGGTGAGGTTCTGACCTTCACCTGCATGCGCAACAAGATGCAGGCCCGTGGGGTGTAGATCGCCACAGCCAAAGCAGTGGCCAAAGTGTGAGGGAATTTTGGTACCAGATTCTGGCGCTTTGGGGTGGCGAGGTGGAACCTGCGCTTCGGGCGGAGGTGTAGTACTTGGAACCCGCGACATGGTTAGAAGTTTACGCGCATTCGCGGCAAACTGCGGTGGCTCCCTCGCCCTTTACCAATTGCGAACGGTGATGGACTAAGAAACATTTTGAGCAGGTGAATTCATCAACTTGGCGCGGTAGTACGCGAACTGTTAACTCTTCACCGGAGAGATCAGCACCGGGAAGTTCGAGATTCTCCGCCGCTTCTGCTTCATCGACATCCACTTGTCCAGATTTCTTATCGGCTTGCCGCGCTTTTAACTCTTCAAGGCTCTCTTCGTGGAGCTCTTCATCGGTTTTCCGCGGGGAGTCATAATCGGTTGCCATTGTTGCTCGCCTCCCCCTCTGTTGGTGCGTTTAGTGGTCTACCAGCTATAACGCCACTTGCCGGCGAATTATGCCTAAAATCCAAAAGATTTCTACCCGCCTGGGCGCGTGTCTGGCGAAAAGCTCGCCAGATTCCCATCGCTAGCCCAGATCTCTCAAGAAAGTCTCAAAAATTCAATGCCGCGCTTGGTCAGTCGGTCAAAGTGCGCCTCGCGCTTCTCTGTAAATCTGGCGACCTCTAGTGAGGTGCGATCAACTAGCGCTGCAATTCGAGCGCGATGGCGTTCGCCCTCACCGCTGAGCCCGGTCAATTCAAAGACTCCCCATGCGCGCAAAATTGGGCTGACAACTTCATTGAGATGCAGCTCTAAGTCATAAATTCCGGCGAGCGCGATTTGTACAGATTTCCGGGCAAAACCTGGAATTCCATAACCTGGCATCGCAAAATTTTCGAGAACATCTGCAATTGCTTCCAGCGTTGCTTCGGGTTCTAGTTTTAACGCAGCGCCCAGAAGGTTTCGATAGAAGAGCATATGTAAATTCTCATCAAGGGCTACCCGAGTGAGCATTCCTTCACAAATGGGATCAGCAGAAATCTTGCCGGTGTTGCGGTGCGAGATGCGCGTGGCCAACTCTTGAAAAGTTACATAAGCAACGGTGTGTAACATGTCATCGTCGTAAGGCGTTTGATATCCCACAGACATGTGGGCCATACGCAAATCCTCTAATTCGTTGGGATTCACGCCGCGAGTTGCCATCAAATAGTCACGTAAGACGATGCCGTGGCGAGATTCCTCTGCCGTCCATCGATTAATCCAATTACCCCACGCGCCATCTTGGCCCATCGCAATGGCAATCTCAGTGTGATAGCTCGGCAAGTTATCTTCAGTGAGCAAGTTGATGACCAGTGAGTCTTGGGCTATCGCAGTGAGTTTGGAATCTTTCGCTTCCCATGCATCACCATTGAGTGGGCCGGCAAAATTGCGCCCTTCGCTCCATGGCACATATTCGTGCGGGTACCACTCCTTTTGAGTAGCGAGGTGGCGCTCAAGTTCTTGCCCGACCACTGGTTCGAGGTCGCGGATCAATCGCGATTGGACCTCTGGCTTGTAGCTGCCCATCTCCACCTCCGCGCTCGGTAACTTACCAAACCGTAGGTTACGGGAGCGTAAGTTGGCTAATCGCCAGCCACGCGGGAGAGCAGCGCAAGAATCTCACCGTGTAGCGAAGGGTGGGCCGCGACCACCATCTCACGGCCAGCTCTGCCGCCGCTGCCATTGGTCACCACGGCGCCAGCCTCGGTTGCAATGAGCTCCCCTGCTGCCAGATCCCAAGGCGCTAACTCCTCTTCAAAATAGCCATCGACCATTCCCGAAGCGACTAGACAGAGATCCACTGCCGCCGCGCCCATTCTCCTGATGTCCCGGACTTCGGGAATAAGCGCTGCAAAGCGCGCGCCCTGCTTTCGACGAATCTCCGTTGAGTAAGAAAACCCCGTCGCGAGGAGGGCAAGGTGGAGCGGAACATTGGCATTGGCACGAATGGGTACCGGTGCTGCCGTACCGCGCTGCAGAAACGCTCCGCCACCAACACGTGCGCTCCAGAGCATCCCGCCTTCCAGTAGTGGAGCAAAGACTGCGCCCGCGAGAGTCTTTCCATCCAGTTGTGCAGCGACAGAAATGTTCCACCCAGGCAGTTGATAGAGGTAATTCACCGTGCCATCAATGGGATCAACGATCCAGGTGATTCCCGTAGAACTTGGGATATCCGATCCCTCTTCACCAAGGAGTCCATCCCCGGGGCGGTTTGTTGCTAGATAGTTCCGGACCAACTCTTCCGATGCCTTATCCATTTCTGTGACCACATCAACCGCGCTTGATTTCGTTGAGTAATTCAAGGTCGCAGGACGATTGGTCAGAAGCGCCCCTGCCGCTCGCACGATGTCAATCGCTACCGCTTCAAGTTCTGCGCCTAGTTCCATGTAATCATCCTAATGGCCGACTAGAGTGAGACCAGAAAGAGGGGTCATGGAGCGGGAACTTCGGATTGTTAGCGATGATGGAGAGTCGATTCTTCTCACCGACTCTTCTGGCAACAAGTATCGCGCCGAACGAAAGAGTTCGCCGCATCCGACATTGATTTCGGTGCCTGCTGCAACTGGTGGAGCTGAACTGACGATTAAAGAGATTCAAGCGCGACTTCGCGCAGGTGAATCACCGCGTGAAATCTTCGATAGCACTGGCACTCCGTTAGAAAAAATTGAACGCTTCTCTGGCCCCATCATGCACGAGCGAAACCACATCATCAGCCACGCACTTGATACACAAGTGCGTCGCGGGCGCAGCGAACTCACGCTCGGTGAAGTAGTCCATGAGCGACTTGGTGCACGTGGGGTCGATGTGAATACTTTGGAATGGAATGGTTTTCGCCAAGAAGATGGCACGTGGATCATCTCTGTTAATTACCCAACCCGCGACGGGCAAAGTAGCGGCGAATGGATTCTCGATACCAATAGGCGCACGTTGGCTGCGCGCGATGAAGGCGCACGGTGGATTAGTGGCGATGATCGCTCCCCGCACGAGAAAGTTCGTTCGCAACTTCCTACAGAATTGCTCGGTGGTGGCCCAGAGCGAGAACTTCGTGAGCCGCGCGAGGTTCGAGAAGCGCCCCGTTTAGCCGCCGTGCGTGAAGAGGTTGACCCAACCTCAGATGCAGCGCGTGATGGTGTTATTGGCCGCGCAAAAGTTCCTTCGTGGGATGAAATTATGTTTGGAAAGAAAACAGAGGAATAGCTCGTTCAATTTCGGTTAATCCGCCGTGATGTCCCACCATCGCCCCTTCAAGATGTTTGCGCGCTGGTTCGATCAACACAATCTGGTCGCTTGGAATAGCAATCAGATCGCCCATGCGATCGACCGATTGCGAGCTGGCATTTGCGCCAAAGAGCTCCGATTCCAGAGCGTGCTCCTTTAGGAGAACTGTAACTTTTTCGCCAAGCACCTCTTGCCAAGCACTCTGAACATAGGGTGCACGACCTTCTGCGACATAGATATGACGAGCACGAGGCTCGCCGCCAATAAGGCTCACATCACGGATCAATTGACCATCAATCATGATTTTCTCTTGAGCATTGAGCATGCCGTGATCGGCAGTCACGGTAAGGCGCGCCTTACTCGGTAGATTCTCTTTGAGGATCCCTACAAAATCATCAGCGAGCACCAGCGCGTCAATCCACTCTTGCGAACCGACGCCAAACTCATGTCCTGCTGCATCGACATCATTGATATAGAGGTAGATGAAAGCCGGAGATTTCGCCATCGCAACGCGCAACTGCTCGATCATGCGATCGAAGGTGTTGGCGCCAAGGAATGTCGCACCGCGAAGCGCTGCTTCAGTAAATCCTGAACCGGCATATCGTTCAGCCGAGATGTTGAAAGAGTTGATGCCGATCTTTGCTCCCTGTTCAAAGAGAGTGTGGCGCGACTGCCAGATAACCGGATCAACTCGCGAATCCCATTTCAGGGCGTTTAATAATCTGTTATCGCTATAGGGAATCCGCACCGTATATCCCAACATGCCATGCTCGGCTGGCTGCAATCCGGTACCTACGCTCGTTAATGAAGTCGCAGTCGTCGAGGGAAATTCGCTGTTGAGCTCACCTAGTGAGGTCATGCTCGAAATGTTTGGCGCCCATTGCGCGAACTGCGCCAACGAGTGCGCGCCAAGCCCATCAATCAAAAAGAGGATCTCGATGCCCCGTGAAGGTGCTAGTGAAATTTGTGAGGAAATTGGAAGTCCAAGCGATGAATAAAGTGCGCGACTTACATCACGTAATGCGAACGTCGCGTGTGAATGCGCATTCATCATTACGGGAATCTACAACATGACCATTGCTGGGCGTTGCCTCCCAGTAATTTAGCCAGATACAGGTGAGAATTACGCCATGGCTAAAACAAAGAGCGCAGCTGCCCAACCCCCATCAGTAGGACGAGTCATTGATATCGACGTCAATAGTGAGATGTCTGAGTCCTTCTTGGAGTATGCCTATTCAGTCATCTACTCCCGAGCGCTCCCTGATGCTCGCGATGGTTTAAAGCCGGTCCACCGCAGAATCCTCTTTCAAATGTCCGAGATGGGACTTCGCCCCGATAAGGGACATGTAAAGAGCGCTCGCGTTGTAGGCGAAGTAATGGGAAAGCTCCACCCGCATGGAGATGGCGCGATCTATGACGCACTCGTGCGAATGGCACAAAACTTCTCGATGCGGCTGACCCTCATCGATGGTCATGGCAATTTCGGTTCCCTCGATGCTGGGCCGGCCGCGATGCGATACACCGAAGCGCGATTAGCTCCTGCTGCATTAACGATGGTCGAAGAGAGCGACGAAGACACGGTCGATTTCGCATCGAATTACGACGGGCAGATGAAAGAACCACGCGTACTTCCAGCTGCGCTACCGAACTTACTAATCAATGGCGCAACCGGAATTGCCGTGGGTATGGCAACAAATATGGCGCCACATAACGTGGGTGAAGTCGTTGCCGCCACTTGTCACTTGATTGATAATCCCAATGCCACGCTCAAAGCTCTCATGAAACATCTTCCTGGCCCAGATTTCCCAACTGGCGGCAAGATTGTCGATACCGATGGCATCATCGAAGCCTACGAAACAGGCAAAGGCGCATTCAAAGTCCAAGCAACCGCATTCGTCGATAAAGTCTCAGCGCGAAAACAAGGCATTGTCATCACCGAGCTGCCCTTTAATGTGGGGCCCGAGAAAGTCGTCGAAAAGATTGCCGATCTCGTCAAGGCGAAGAAGATTCAAGGCATCTCCGACATCATCGATCTCTCTGACGGCAAGAACGGCACCAAGATCGTCGTGGAAGCAAAAACCGGTTATGACCCCGAAGAGATTCTGGCCAACCTTTATCGCCTGACGCCAATGGAAGAGTCGTTCTCCATCAATGCTGTTGCGCTTGTCAACGGGCAGCCCAAAACGCTCGCGCTCAAAGAGCTCCTTCAGGTATATATCGATCATCGCATTGCTGTTGTAACGCGCCGTTCGAAGTTTCGTCGCGAGAAGGCGAAAGATCGTCTCCATATTGTTGAAGGATTGCTGAAGGCAATCATCGACATCGATAAGGTCATCAAGCTGATTCGCGCGAGTGATGATACCGAAGCGGCGCGCAAAGGATTGATAAGTACCTTCAAGCTCTCTGAAATTCAAGCAAATTACATCCTTGAGATGCCGCTACGTCGATTGACTAAATTCTCTAAATTAGAGCTTGATACCGAAGAGAAAGAATTGAAAAAAACCATCGCCGCTCTCACAGCGCTATTGAAAGATGATGCCTCAATTCGCGCACAAGTCTCTCTGGAACTCAAAGAGGAAGGGAAGAAGTTTGCAACGCCGCGACGAACATTCCTCTTCAAATCTAGTTAACCGGTAATCGCCATGCTTTTACGCCAAGATAAAGCACAGGTAAGGCCATAATGGCGCAGAGCCAGCCATAGCTAGAGAATGCAATCACCAATCCAGCCAGCGCACCTCCGAGCGCACCCCCGCCATTCATCGAGAGATCAGAGAGCCCTTGCCCTGAAGCCTTGATCTCATCAGGAAGTGATTCGGCAAGTAGCGTCGAGCCTGCGATGAGCGTGCAGGACCAGCCAAGTCCCAGTAAAAAGAGGCCGATACCAAGTTGCACCACTGCATCGGCATAGGCCAATCCTGAGATCAGCGCACTGGCAAGGAGAATTAGTACACCTAAAAGAATGGTGCGCACACGCCCGAACTTATCAACTACTTTTCCAACCAGTGGCGAGAGCGCATACATGCCAAGCACATGCACGCTAATCACTAGACCAATCAACCGTAATGAAACATCGACATGGGCCATATGCACTGGGGTCATGACCATGATCGTCACCATTGCAATATGGCCGATCACGATTGCATGCAACGCAAGCCATGCCTGCGGTATCGAACGAATAGTCGTAAACGCTTTTCTAAACGCGCGCTTCTCCCGCTTATACACCTCGCCACGCTCTTCACGTGCAAGTAAAAATGGATCAGGTTTAAGTAAGAGTGTGACAAGAGTTGCGGCCGAGAAAAGCATTACGATTGCCACGATGTACGGTCCAACTAATTTGGGAAGTCCTAGCGCGAGGGCCATCTCCCCTGCAGGTTCCATCAGATTTGGTCCCAGTACAGAACCAATAGTCGAGGCCCATACGACTTTTGATAAATCACTTGCTCGATTCTCATTACTTGCAAGATCGACTGCAGCAAAACGAGCTTGATACCCCGCCGCGGAAGCGCCACCAATCATTGCAGCACCAATTAATATCAGAGGAAATATTCGGTTCACCCCACCAAGAAATGCAAAGAGTGCGCCGAGTGAACCGAGAAAATAACCAAATCCCAATGAGCGACGTCTGCCACCCTTATCGGTCCAGCGCGCAAGCGGGAGGGCAAGTAACGCTGCCCCAACGACAGTAGAGGTCTGCACCAAGCCAGCAAGAGCTTCGGAGTCAGAAATTTGCACTACCAAGAGCGAGCCAGCGGCAAAGGTGCCGGTTACGCCAAGTCCGGAGAGAGTTTGGGCTGCCGCTAATTTACGGAGCGTTTTTCCTTGTTGTGGATGGCGCTGCGTTTGGACCATCAGAGATCGATTCGTTCAAGATCAATCTGGTTGGTACCAATGAAATCGCGCCGTGGCGCTACTTCGTTACCCATCAACAGTTCAAAGATTTTCTCCGCATGTGCACCATCTTTAATGGTGATTCGTCGCAAGGTTCGTTTCTCTGGATCCATGGTCGTCTCGCGAAGTTGTTCGGCATCCATCTCGCCAAGACCTTTATATCGCTGAATCGGCTCACGCCACTTCTTATCTGCTTTTGTCAGCGAAGCGAGGTACTTCTTCATTTCGTCATCAGAATAGGTGTAGTGGAAATCGCCCTTCTTTGCCCCGGAAATCTCGATCCGATGTAGTGGCGGGACTGCAGCAAATACTCGACCATCTTCAATAAGTGGTCGCATGTACTTAAAGAGCAAGGTGAGAATCAAACAGCGGATATGCGCGCCATCAACATCAGCATCTGACATCAGAATGATTCGACCGTAACGCGCTTCATCGAGATTAAACGAGCGACCCGACCCTGCGCCAATGACTTGAATAATCGAAGCGCATTCGGAGTTGTCGAGCATCGCCGAGAGCGAGGCCTTCTGTACATTTAAGATCTTTCCTCGAATCGGCAAGAGCGCTTGATACTCAGAGTTTCGCGCCGACTTTGCCGTTCCTAAAGCAGAATCGCCCTCAACGATGAAGAGTTCGGTGTGCTCGACATCATCCGAGCGACAATCAGAGAGCTTTGCCGGAAGCGATGAAGATTCCAACGCATTCTTTCTTCGCTGAACATCTTTATGGGCACGTACCGAGACGCGCGTCTTTGCAGCGCCAGCAATCTTCTCGAGCACTAACCGCGATTGCGCCTTAGAGCCGCGCGAGTTGAAATAACGCGTGAGCTCGGTGATGACAACGTTCTGCACGATCTTGGTGGTTGCCGCAGTGCCAAGAATCTCTTTAGTTTGCCCCTCGAATTGTGGCTCCGACATCCGCACAGTCACTACCGCGGTCAGACCTTCCAACACATCATCTTTGATGATGTCTGGGTCGCTAGCTTTGGTGATTCGCGAAGTTTTCAAGGTATCGCTCACAACTTTTGTTATTCCTCGCTCAAAACCAGTGACGTGTGTGCCGCCTTTTGAGGTTGAGATGATGTTGACGAATGAACGTAGGGTCGAGTCGTACCCGTCACCCCAGCGCAAAGCAATATCCACTTCCATATCTCGTTCAACGTCGGTTGGAACTAAATGACCTTTACTATCCAACACGGGAACGGTCTCTTGATAATGCCCACTCCCCTTGAGGCGGATGACGTCACAGATTGGAGTATCTGGTTGTAAGAAAGTGCAGTACTCCGAGATTCCCCCGGTGAAATGGAACTTCTCACTTGTTGCCACAAGTGTTCGATTGTCATGAACGGTAATGGTTAATCCAGGTACTAAGAATGCTGTTTGGCGAGCGCGCGCATGAATTTCTTCAATATCGTAATCAGCTTCACGTAAGAAAATCTGTGGATCAGCCCAGTATTTGATGGTGGTGCCGGTTGCCTTCTTGCTTATCTTTCCGGCCTTCGCATCTTTCTTGAGGTTCTTATTTCCAGTACCCGGAGTGAACTTTGCATCGGGAATTGGCTTATCGAAAGCGCCGGGAGTTCCACGTTGGAACGAAATTGTGTGTAGCGCGCCATCGCGGGCCACAGCAACATCCATTCGAATGGAGAGCGCGTTGACTACCGATGCGCCAACACCATGCAAACCACCGGATGCCGCATACGAACCGCCACCGAATTTTCCACCAGCATGAAGTTTTGTCATCACCAGTTCGACGCCAGTTAGGCCGCTCTTTGCTTCGATATCCACTGGGATGCCGCGGCCATCATCTTTGACCTCAACCGATCCATCGGAGCCCAGGTTTACTTCCACGTTGTGGCAGTGCCCAGCTAGCGCCTCATCGACGGAGTTGTCGATGATCTCCCAGAGGCAGTGCATCAAACCCCTGGAATCGGTCGAGCCGATATACATACCAGGGCGTTTGCGGACCGCATCGAGCCCCTCAAGGACCGCCAGGTTCTTGGCCGTGTAGTCGCCCGAATCGGCCGGAGCGCCCTTCTTGGCGCCCCTTTTGCCACCCTCAGAAGCGGGTTTACCAGCTTTGCTCAGGGTTGTGGGGCGCTCAGGGCTCATGATGCTCAAGGGTACTGGGCTGCCTTGCGATTACTGGGCATCTGGCGGTGGTAGTTATCACAATAATTAGGAGGGAAATTCGCAGGAGTTTGTTATCGAATTTCCAGCGGGGAATAAGTCGGGTGTGGTTCTATGTTCTACTAGCAGGACATTCAGTTGGACACGAGAGGGGCAGGTAAACGCAATGGCAGGTATCAGCACGCTAACGCAGAGCCCGTTGAGCGCATCGGATCGATGCGATCGCTGTGGCGCCCAAGCTTATGTTCGAGTCAAGTTGGCAACAGGAGAATTGCTCTTCTGCGGCCATCACTCGAAGGAATATGCCGTCTCACTCAAACGAGTTGCTGTTGAGATTGAAGATCAGACCGACCGTCTTGTAGAGAGTCCTGCTGAGCGTTAAGCGCTAGTCGCTAAGCCAGTTACATCCCAGGCGCTTCGAAGCCTGCATCGCGATGTGCCCCGTCGCAGAACGGTTTGTTTTTGGAGTGTCCGCATCGACACAATGAAAAAGCAGATTCGGTTTTAATGACATTACCTTCGCTATCGACAAAATCCACTTCGCCGGTAACGCGTATGGATCCATTAGGTTTTACAAAAATTTTTGGTTTCTCAGTCATGGCGTGAGCCTATCCCAAGTATTGAGCTTTAAGCGTTGGTGAGCGTCATCTTTCGAGCCGGCGCCTTTGTGGTGATCGTGATTTGGCTCAAGGATTTCACTGAAATTTGCTTCCGAACTTGAGTCTTAACGGTGAGGGTTGATTTAGCGACCTTCATAGTCGCCGCAGCGCGTGCCACACGAGTTTGAGCTAACTTCTTAGCTCCCTTTACTTTGCTGTCGTAGTAAACGGTAGCGGTGACCTCGGTCTGTGCGGTCAATCGATTCGCGATGGACTTCAATTGATTAGAAGCCGCAGTGGTCAGGCGATCGCTAGTCGGGTTAGTTGGTAACTTCGAGGTGATATTTAGCGGTGCGGTGAGGCTGGCACGAAAACGAACTGGATCAGAGAACTCTCCCCCCTCTCCTTGCGCACTGACTGCGAAGATATAACTCTTTGCCATGCGATCGAAGAGATAGAAGTCGGGCGTCTTGGAGTAGTACGTCAAAGGTTGATCGTCTAAGCCCGTTATCTCGATCTTGTAGTACTCCACATATGACTGAGGTTGCCATCTCACAATGAACGCGTAATTGGTTGCCTTCGACGCGGCGACGCCGGAAATTCGCGTTACCTTCGCTGGAGCAATCGAGCGCTGGAAAACTTGAGAGATTTTCTCGTCATCATTAGTGACGGTAAATGTGTAGAGATAACCCGGCTCGAGATTGGGGATCTCCAGCAAGCCACCCGCTTCGGTGCGAGCCACACCTTGATACGTGCTCTCGCCTTTACGGGATGAAACTTTCACATTTACTTTTGATGAAAGTTTCCACGTTACGAGCGCCTTTGCGTCAGAGACTTCAATATCCGAGCTAAATGTAGGTTTCGCAGTACTGCTAATGAGATTTCCGTTGGCATCTGTCTGCGCAGGCGCTTCTTCTTCCTCCGTGCCATCGATTGACGTGATGGTCAGCGTGGCTGGATTTGAGGTTCGTTGGAGAAAAACTCCAGATGAAGCGCGAGTGGCAGAGACCGAGCAGCTTCCTGCTGCAACGGGCGTGATGACGCCGGAGGCATTAATAGAACATTTAGCCGGCGTTGTTGTTGCAAAGGAGAACGCACCGTCACCAGAGCCACCGGCAGCCGTTGCGCTCGCGCTCTGGTTGACCTTAATGGAGGTTGCAGAGAGCGTGATGGTCACCGCTTCGCTTTGTGGGGCAAGAACTCCAAAGAAGCTAGCGGCATTAGCAACGGGCGCTACCAAAACCGAGAAAGCCAGAGCGAACGCTGCCGATAAACATCTACCTTTCATTACTCACCAATCTTTCTGGTGAGAATCAGAACAGTTCCATCATCGAATCGGTAATAACCCATCTCTTGACCATCAGGAAGAGCTGGGTTGGCAAGGAGTGGAAGTTCAATCCAATTGATGCCATCTGGCGAGTAGACCGGAACTCCGATTCCAGCAGAGGCTGGGATGGTGATCGCAATTGGTGTGCTCACGGTCGTCACGTCAGCGCCGCCATTGACGCCACCAATCTTGACGGTACGAAGTCCCTGGTCGACACTGTCGGTCGCAACTGCGCTACCGGTAAATGTTGTAGCTCCCGGGGCGGCATCGACTGGGATATCGATGGTGACCACAACTTCAGTAGTAGAGGTGGTTGCGCTCACTGGGACTTGAAGTTGAAGATCTGAGCCGCCAACTGTTTGAACTGCAGGGGTAACGGCTGTTCCCGAAATGGTCTGTGATCCCGTGACGAAACCGGTGCGTGCGGCGGTGATTGTCGCCGTTGCAACGCGACCAACGGTTACACCGCTAACGGTAACCATTCCACTTCCACTGACAACTACGCTCTGTCCTGCCCCCGCTGTTCCGCTCCAGGTATAAGCAGCGTCATAGTTAAGAATTTGCGCGGTAAAGCCATCGGTAGTTGACACTGTCAGTGCGAAGCGCGGAGTGAGCGCTGCGCCAATTTGCGCCTTACCTGACGACTGTGTGATTACTGTGAAAGAACCGGTCTTTGAGGTTCCGACGGTGAGAGTTGAACTTGTTCCTGGGGTCAAGCCTGTCACAGTGATAAGTCCAGAGGAGTTAATTGTTGCGGTTCCTGCGCTCGCCGAGACGCTCCAGGTGTAGCTCGCAGAGTAATTACGTACTTGAATCGTAAATCCATCGGCGCTTGCCAATGATGGTCCGAAGTTAGGCGTTAATCCATCGGCAAGAGCAGTAGCGACTACTTGCGCGCGACCTGTTGCGTATGTTGCACGTGTGGTGGTGACAGTTACAAGCGCTTGATCCGTTGCGCTTTGACCTGTCACTGTTAGGACGCCAGCTGCGATTGTTGCTGAACCGGTCGCAACCGAGGTTGACCAGGTGTAATCAGCGGAGTAATTGGTAATCGGAACTGTGAAGCCATCTGCTGTTGGCGTTGCGGTGCCGAAAGTTGGGATTAACGCCGCGTTGAGCGCGATGCCAGAAATCGAAGCAGCGCCATTGTCGTACTTCGGACGAGAAGTCGTCACGGCAACGGTCGCGGTAGCGCCACCTGCAACTCCAGTCACAGTCACCACGCCATCCACGCCAATTGCTACGCCGCCGTTATTGTCGACGCTCGCCCGCCACGTGAAGGCAGGATCAAAGTTAGTGATCGGCACTGTGAAGCCATTCGATGTGCGAGTTACAGCGCCAAAGATTGGGGTACGAGCAGATGCGTTGGCATCGACACCGATAAGGGCAATCTCCGCTACTTGAGCGGCATCAGTCCATGAAGTACGGAGCGCTCCGAATGTCACCTTGTAATAATTAAATGCCGAAGTGTTGAAGAAGGGCTGTACTGGTGCAGTGTCATTGCGCAGTACATCGATGCCGGTGCGACCATTGACGACAATCGGCGTGCAATCCGCGTTGAGCGCGTTGCAACCAAAGAGGGTGTAAATAATCGGATCACGTGAACGGTCGGAATCACCTGAAGTAAATTGGATGCCGGTAACAATCTTGGTGCCAAGATCTCCAGTGTAGAAGCCAGCGCTATTTCGAATGTAGCTCGCGTTCAACTTGCTTGATGCGTTGAAGCAGAGGTACTTCGACTTGCTATTTCGGTCATTGAGATTTCCAATTCCCTCATTTGTCGAGCTGCCACCTGCACAGATCGGATAAATGGTTGCACCCGTCAAAAGATTGGCGGAAGTATCCTGGCTCGATGTGGTGGTTTCAGCGCCAGATGCGGTGCCGGTTAACGTTGCCGATGCAGAGACGCGCCCTGTCTTACTTGTAGTGACAGTGACATCGCTCGAAACGCCAGCGCTTAGTCCAGTCACGGTTACGAGACCTGTTGATGAAATTAGCGCGCTGCCACCGTTAGAGGCAGAGATGCTCCATGAATATGAGGAGTCAAAGTTCGACACCTGCGCTCTAAATCCAGTCGCTGTCGATGTTGTTACGCCAAATGTTGGGCGAAGCGGTGCAAGCAATGAGCTGCCGTTGACTGTCGCAGCGCCATTTTCGAATCCATTGCGGGAGGTGGTCGCAGAAACAATCGCGCTAGAGCCGACCTCCATGCCACGAACTGTGATCAGACCTCCCGAGCCAAGTGAAATTTGCGCGTTCTGACTTCCCTCAAGAAGCGAGAAGGTCCAATTGAAGATTCGACTGAAATTGGTGATTTGAACGGTGAAGCCATCGAAAGTTGGCGTTGCTGCAGCGAAAGCAGGTACAAGCGAGGAGCCAGAGGTAAGCAAGATGGTTTGCGTTGCACTCGTTAAACCAGTCGATGAATAGGTGATGGTGTATGCAGAACCAGGAATACCAAAGACGCCAAGGTTGGTGAAGGTGACGATGCCTGAAGAAGCGCTCTGAACTGTGGTTCCGATGAGTACGCCGCCCAACGAAACTGTTGCCACAACCGAGGCCGTTGAATTAGTGACGGTATTTCCACTGCTATCTTGAATACGAAGAACTGGCTGCGCCCTTGTGAATGCTGTTCCGTTGTTAAATCCAGCTGCTGGAGTGGTTAGCTGAACTCGCGTTGCCGCTCCTGCAACAAGAGTGAGCGTCTCGGTTGCCCCAGTGACGCCGGTAGCCGAATACGCAAGCGTGTACGCAGTACCTGCGGTTCCGCTTAAGGCCAGATCAGTAAATGTTGCAACTCCATCTACGAAAGCCATCGTGGCTGTGCCACTGAGAGTGCCACCACTGCCACTTGCAATCGAGACAGTTACTTCGCCTGTGGCGTTAGTGACGGTATTTCCCGCGCTATCACGAATAGTTAATTCTGGTTGGGTGGTAAAGGCAACAGCGCTCACCGGCCCTGCAGTGGCGCGCGATAACGCAAGCGTTGCAGGAGCGCCAAAGGTCAACGTGACCGAGCGAGTGGTGCTAGTTAAACCTGATGATGTTGCGGTGATGGTGTAGGTCGAACCCGCAGTTCCACGAAGGGTCGCATCGGTGAAGGTAGCCACTCCCCCGATAGGCGTGCGGATGGTGGAACCACCAAGGACTCCGTTACCACTAACGGCAATAGTGATTGCGCTTCCGAAGGTTGAAACAGTATTTCCATCGCCATCAACTGCCGCTACTTGGAGCGGGTTGGCGAATGTGGCGCCGCTAGCGTTTGATGCGCTACCTGCGGTGAAGGCGAGAGCGACAGCCTCACCAGGGGTTACGGTGATTTGCTGCGTTGCCACCGTTAAGCCGCCGGCAGAGTAGGTGAGCGTGTAGGTCGTTCCCGCAACGCCGCGAATTCCAAGATTGGTGAAGGTTGCCAAACCACGAACTGCAGCAACGCTACGTGTTCCGATGAGTTGTCCGCCCGAGCCAGAGGTGAGTGCAACAGATACCGTCGAAGTGTTAAGGAGCACGCGATTGCCTTGCGCATCATTGATGGAAACTTGAGGTTGGGTTGTGAAGACCACGCCACTTTGCGTACCAGCGCTCTGTCGCGTGATGGCAAGAGCAGCAGGCGGCGCATCAACCTTGACGCTTATGACATATGGCGTAGACGAGCTGCCATCGCTTGCTGAGACCAGGATGGTGATTGCGGTAGTGGCACCTGCAGTGAGCGCGATTTCTTGTGATTCTGTGCCATCAGCAAGATCAATGCCGTTAACCGAAATGCTTCCCGTTGTCGTTGATGCCAGAGTTGGAACTACCTTCGCGCTCGTGGTGCCATTAGGGACGATCACTTCGTAATTGAGCGTTGAGCTATTAAATGTCGCCATAGTTCCAACGTTGATAGTGAGCGAACCAAGTTGTGAGCTCGCTGCACCGGAGCGGGTAACAGTCAATTCATAGGTAGCGCTCATCGCGCCATCTTCGGCGGTCACTTCAACGACAACAAGGTTATTGCCAACGTTGAGGTCTAGTGCACCTGAGGCAACAGCAGAGGTGAGCGTGGTAAAGGTTCCAGAGTTGACCTTAACTCGCATCGTTGCTGCGCTACTACTTGGCGTTGCTGTGGCGGTTACTGAAGAACTCAAGTAAGGAACGGTCGTTTCATAACTATTTAATGAGGCGTTGAACCCGGTAATGGAACCTGCTGAAAGCGCGAGCGCTGAGAGCGTCGCCACCGAAGATTTCGCACGCTTGATATAGAGCGTGTAATTCTGCACCGAGCCAACTTGTGAGGTCACAGCAATCACAATCGTGTTCTCGCCGACGTTCAGTGGAAGGGCGGCAGACTCCGCACCGCTCACGATTGCTGTTGCAGCTCCACCATTTATCGAGATTGTGATTGTCGAATCGAGATCGCTCTTGGTTGGCGTTACTCGGTAAGAGTTCACAGTGTTCGCCACTTCAACGGTGTACCCGTAAGTTGCTGGATCAAACACAACAGCTCCACTGGAGAGGGAGATGGCCGAGAGGGTGTTTATCTCACTCCGTGGCAGCGCAACACCTATGACATCAACAGCTGCATCCATATAACCGGTGCGGATTGTTCGCACAGTCAAGGATGCAACCTCAAGGTTCGCTAGGCCAGTTACCGTCACAAGATCTAAGGTGCGCTCGATAACGGCATTCGCATTGCTCGAGGTGATGTCATATGTTGCTTCCGTTGAGTAATTGGCAATTGTGAAGGTGAAGCCGTCGCGAGCGCCAGCGATATTCTCAACTTGTGCAGCATCACCTAGGAAGAGCGCTGCTCCCGAGACTGAGGTAGTGCGCGTGACATATCCTGGGCGAGAAGAGGTGACAGTTGCGATAGCGCTCTCACCATTAGCAAGACCTACTACTCGATAAACACCAGCGCCATCATCGATCACAGCGCCAGCTGTAGTGGCGACTGAATATGAGATGCCAGTGGCGGTATTTGCGGCGTAATTTCCAACGGTGATGCGGAATCCACCGTCCAACGGAAGTGCTGAGCTCACCGAAGGTGCTGCTGAAGCCATGAGTGCGCTACTAAAGATTGTCGTGACAGCTTGTAGATAATCCGCTCGGTTAGCCGTGACAGTGACCGTGACAGAAGCGCCAGGACTTAATCCGCGAACAGTAAAGAAGTCACCTGCCTGTTCAACGGTCGCACTTGGATTGTTAGTAGTCGCTGCGACGGTGTAGAGAATTGGATCTTGGAAACTCAAGATGAACGAGAAGCCATCGGCACTCTGCTGATCGAGCGAGAGCGTTAACTCAGGAGCTTGCTCAAAAGTCTTCGTCGCAGTTGTTGCTGCAGAGAAGGTGCCCACTCCGGCAGGATTGATTGCTGCGACTCGGAAGATATAACGGGTGCCAGGGAGCAATCCACCGACGGTTGTCGTTAGATCAGCAGAGATTGCATCGCTATATTCGCTCCACGTGACTCCCGAATCCGAGGAGTACTCGATTCGGTAATCGGTGATTGCCGCTCCCCCAGTGCTTGCCGGCGCGCTCCACGAGAGTGTGGCTTCATTGCCACCGCCAAGCGCTGTTACTCCAGTTGGCGCCCCTGGAAGTGTTCGGGGTGCGGTGGTAGCAGAAGCAACAGAGGTGTCGATATCTCGAAGGGTGCCATTGTCATCGCGCAGCGAGGTCACAGTGAAGGTGTAGCTCGTTCCATTGGTCAATCCAGAAATCACGCAGTTGTACTCGCCGCTAGTCCAAGTGCAGCTGCCAGAACCCGGGGTCGCATTAACTCGATATCCAACGATTGGTGCACCGACGTACGCTGCCGGCGGTGCCCACGCGATTCGCACCGAATTGTTAAGCGCAGTTGTTGTCACGGAGATTGGTCGCCCTGCTCCAGGAACTTGTGGAATTCCAACCAACGCTGTGCTGTCAGCGCCGGCGCCAATTCCATTTACTGCACGGAGCTTAATGTTGTACGCAACGCCATTTGTCAATCCGGTGATGACCACTGGGGAGGTGCTGCCACCAGATATGCGACGAACCCATGTTGTGCCACCGTTCGTGGAATATTCATACGATGTGATCGAAGAGCCACCGTTAGACGTAGGAGCGGAGAATGCAACGGAGAGCGAACCATCATTTGTACTTACGCTCACGATTGATGGAGTGGAGGCAGTTGTCGCAGGAGTGCCGTTAACTTCAGCTGACGCACTGGATTCACCGATGAAGTTGACCGTGCGAACTTTGAATCGATAGGTCGTTCCATTGGTCAGGCCCGCAATGATGATTGGGTTTGCCAACGCTGACGATGGCGGTCCCGTGAGATTTACCCACGCCCCGTCATCGATGGAATATGCATAGTTATCGAGCGGATAGCCACCATCAAGCCCTGGGGCTACCACCAATGCAATTTGTTGGTTGCCAACAATTACTGCCGAGATTGTCGGAGCATCTGGCGCAGTTCCAGGACCTACGTTTGTTGCAAAAGTATGAGAAATTCCTTGGCCTCTACTGTTAGAAGCGCGGAGTGAGACTTGATAAGGAGTGCCATTGGCCAATCCGGAAATGGTGAACGTTGTCAGCGATGCTGAGCTAGGCAACGTTATCCACGAACCAGAGTTGAGCTTGTATTGATAACCAAGAATTGCACTTCCGCCCGTTGAGGAAGGAGCGGTAAAGCTCACTTGGAGCGCGCCATCAAGTGGTGCGACCGTGGTGATTGTTGGTGCGTTCGGCGTAGTCACCGGAGTTCCGGATACTGCTACGGAACTTGCGCCCGATCCGGCGCTGTTAACTGCGCGTAGTGTGATCGAATACGCCGTTCCATTTGTTAGCGCGGTGAGCGCGAATGTTGTGCTGCTACCCAGGGTGAATCCAGGAAGTGTGGCAAGTGAGGTCCACGCACCGGAACCAATGCGATATTCGTAGGCTGTAATTGCGCTACCGCCGTTATCGGCTGACTCATTGAAGGTGACGACCAAGCTTGCTGCGCCAGGAGTAATCGAAACGATCACTGGAGCGCTTGGCGGCGCTACTGGCTTGCCGGATTCACGGCTGACTCCGCCATAACCGGCAACGTTCTTCGCTTTAATTTGAATGTCATAGCAATTGCTGGTTGATAAGTTGTCGAATAGCAATGAGTTCGTAGCCGCAACTTCCGTCCACGAGCTCCAGTTATCGCTCCAATTCAACGTTGCGTATGCGATAGCACAAGAGGTGCCAAGACTTGGCGCTGCTACCGAACGAATTCGGTGGCTGATATTGGTCACTGCGTTACCACCGCTGTTGACGGTGAAGTTCATCGTAAGCGAAGTTGATGTTGTTGAGACCGAAGTGATTGCTGGCGCGAATGGTGTGGTGAATGGGGTTGTTGCTGACCCATTAACGGATGCACCTACGCCGGCAGCATTCACAAGTCGAATCTGTGGCGAATAAGAGGTGCCATTATTTAAGCCGGTTATTACATATGGGGAGGAAGATGACGCGCTTCTGGTCCAGTTAGCGCCGCCATCAAGGCTGTATTCGACCGCAGTCACAGCGCTTCCATTAGAGCTCGCCGAATAAGCGATGGAGAGCGAGCCATTGCCAGAGGTGATGCTCGAGATTGTTGGCGCTGATGGAGTAGTAAATGGTGTGCCCTGCACGATGGTGCTCCATGCGCCATCGCCGCCACTATTTTCTGAAAGAACTCGAACTGAGTAGAGCTCAGCATTATTAAGAGCGTTGATGATGATCGGCGAACCGGAAATAGCTACCGAGGAAGACCACGTGCCAGAGCTGCCGCGAATTTGATACTTGTACCCTGTGATTGCGCTGCCGCCATTATTCGCTGGTGCGCTAAAGGAAATGGTGAGCGTGCTATCGCCCGCTACTACCCCACTTAGAACAGGTGCATCCGCTGGCGCAGTCGGAGCGCCACTGGCGGAATTACTTGCTGGGCTCGAGCCTTGGGCATTGACCGCGCGAATTTGTACGGTGTAAGAGACACCATTTGTCAGATCAGAAATTGAAAGGTTTGAAGTACCAGTTAGCGCAATCCAGGTTGCACCGCCATTAATGGAGAACTCGTAACCAGTGATTGGTGAACCGCCGGTAGCGCCAGCAGTGAACGTGATTGCTAACTTGCCAGGTTGCCCAACTACAGGTGCAACCGAGCTCAACGTAGGCGCATCTGGTCTCGTGGCTGGCGTAATTGCAGCAGAGGCTGGGCTCCACTCTCCATTTCCAACGGAGTTAATCGCTTTGATGCGGAAGAAGTGTGCGGTTCCATTTGTCAGACCAGTAACAGTTGCCGCGGTTGCAGAAGTCGCGTCATCGACAAATGTTGTCCACGGTCCAGCACTTGATGTCGCAAATGCGATTTCATAATCGGTAATTGGCGCACCGTTATTTGCAGGTGCGCTCCAGGTAATAAATGCGCTCGCAGCGCTGCCATTACCCGTTGGAGCGGTAGGTGCACTTGGCGCACCGCGTGGTGTTCCCGTTGCTACTTCAGAGGCAAGGCCCGCGCCCACAACATTGAGCGCAGTGACGCGAATGTTATAGAGCGTGCTGTTCGTCAAACCGGTAAGAGTTGCGCTGGTCGCATCGCTGCCGGAATTGGCAATTGCAACCACCCATGATGGTGCCGCAACTGTCGAGCGTTCAATGCGATACCCGGTAATAACGGATCCACCAGTAATTGTTGGCGCGCTCCAACTGAGTGCAAGCTGCGCGTTGCCGCTAGTCACGGCGAGCGCCGTTGGAGCTGCTGGCGTGGTCTTCGGCGTGACGGTCATGCCCGCACTTGCTGCGCTAGTACCAAATGCATTTGTGGCCGTGATGGTGACGGTGTACTCGCGACCATTGACCAATTCACCAATGGTGCAGGTGAGGGCTCCGGTGTTCCAGGTGCAGGTTCGATCTGTTAACGCTGGAGTGCCAGAGGCAACTGCTGTTGCGGTGTAGCGAGTAATTGGCGAACCGCCAACATTTGTCGGCGCAGTGAAGGTCACAACAGCGCTCTGATTGCCGGCAGCTACACCGGTAAGTGTTGGTGCTGCGGCAGCGCCACGAACTTCGAGAATATTTGAAGCTGCCGTAAATGAGCCAGCGCCAACACCATTCTTTGATGCGACGCGGAAGATGTACTTCTTGCCAGGCTCTAACCCGGTGACTGTTGCGCTCTCTGCTGAAGAGACGCCGTCATTAAATGTCTGCCAGGAAATTGGTGAGTCCACTGAGTACTGCACGAGGTAATCACTTGGTGGCGGGAGTTCAACATTGGCATTTGCCGCTGCATAGCGAACGATGACAACTCCACTTCCGCCAGCACCAAGAACGCGGTTGGAGCAGCCAGCATTACCCATCGCACCGCCACCGCCGCCTGTATTTGGCAGACCATCATTACCGCACGTTGAGCCACTTCCATTTCCACCGTTACCGCCGCCACCTAGACCACCAGTGCCGCCTGTGGAATTCCATGATCCACCTGCGCCACCACCACCGAAATAGGTGTTGGTAACAACGGAGAGAACGCCAACGCCACCTGAACTGGTATCAGCGCTCGCACCAATTCCACCCGCACCGCCACCGCCACCGCCGTTACCTACTCGACGCGCACCGCTTGCGCCACCACCACCAAAGCCGGTGACCGATGCAGCTGCTGGGAATTGCGAACCATTAACTAGGAGTGCGGGATTTCTAAATATTGGTCCATAGAAACCCGCCCAATAGCCAGCATCGAAACCAGTGATTGTTAATCGAACGCTCGCAACTGCACCTGAGTATGAGACCGAAACTGAACGGCTCTCGAGATTATGTTTGGTTGCTCCATTGAAGGTTTGTTGGGCCAGAACTCCGCCACCTGTATTAAGAAGTTCGACGCGAATGCTGTAGGTGTCAATCCGCTCGCCTATCCAGCCGATGATGTTATTGATGCTGTTATCGACACTTACATTGAAGGTGACGTTCGAGGTAACCGTGATGTTAAGTGGAATTGTTCGAGTAAGACTTGCTTGAATGTACGAGAATTGCGCAACGCTGCCTTGGTTATTGACCATGCTTGCATTTGATGCGCTCCAACCCCAGAAGGAATCCGCGCCAGTGGTTGGCGTTCCGCCAAGAGTGATACCGCCGCCGCTACCTGGGTTCGCGTGGCCACCACCACCGCCACCTGCACCAATTACACCGCGACCATTTGCGTTCTTAGAACCACCACCGCCGCCACCTACTGCCGAAAGCGTTCCGAAAGTTGACGTGCCACCATCTTGCGCTTGACCACCGACAGATTGGCTTGTTGCACCACCGGCGCCAACATTGACGTTAAAAGTTGCTCCAGAGGTGACGCTCTGGCCAAGGCGCTCTGCAACAGCACCGCCACCGCCACCGCCTGCTGCATCAAATCCAGCGCCACCGCCACCGCCGACAACAACTACATCTGCCGTGGTGATGCCATCAGGAACGGTCCACGAATTAACACCTGGGTTGGTGAATTTAAGTACGCAGTTATTCCCCTCGCGCGAGATCTGCACGCCGCCTGAGTTGCCAACGCTCGCTGCGCAACCCTTCACTGGAGCTGCAACTGCGCCTGTTGGATTCTGGAAGAGGTATCCAGTTCCGTTAGTAATTCGCGTTCCGTTTGGTAGATCCCAGAAGAGGCTGACGATATCGCCGCCGCCATTCTCACCGAACATCAGACGGATTGGATACATCGTTCCGGCGACCAGATTGATGGAGCCGGTGCGCGTTACGGTTGGGTGGAGTCCACCGTTATTTACCGTTGCATTGAAAACGCTGTAGCCAGATGTTGCGACGTCGCCAATCCATAGATGGCTCGCATCATCGGATGATAAGTAGAAGCGATAGACACCTGATACTGGCGCTTTGAAGTAACCGGTCCACTGCCACGAATAGAAATCAGCATTGGAAGAGAAATTAAAGATGCTCGTGGAGTTAACTGGAGTTCCTGTGCCCGAGAAGAGCGGTGCGGTATTAAAGAAATTTACATTGTCGTTGTAGTAACCAACATAACGCTTACCAAGTAATCCTGCCGTGAACGTCGTTGCATCAATTGTTGGTTTTGCTTCAACAGTACCTACGCCGCCGGTTGGCTTCTTCCACGACAACACTGCGCTGGTTGATGTTGTTGTGTCGACGGTTGCAACCAACGTGGTTGGAGGAAGTGGCGCTGTCCCCACTGCAATCGGATTAGAGACTTCTGATTGCGGGCTACTTCCGAGCGAGTTAATCGCCAGTACGCGGAAGCTATAGGTCGTTCCAGCCGTGAGATTGGAAACGATTGCGCTAGTAGCTGTGGAGGCTGATCGCGCAATCGTATTCCAAGTGTTGCCGCTATCGGACGAGTAAGAAACTACGTAATTGGTGATGGGCGAACCATTTGCATTTGCCGCGCTCCATGCGATGGTAATTGATGATCCATCAGATGAGCCCGAAGGTTTTCCTGGAGCATCGGGAAGTGATGCAGGAGTAAAACTCGTCGAGCTCGATGAGAAAGATCCGGCTCCCTGCTCTGAGACTGCCGCTACGCGGAAGATGTACGCGGTGCCATTGGTGAGACCCCGAACTGTTGTTGCGGTTGTAGGAGAGGTTCCATCCTGAAAAGTTGTCCATGTGCTTCCGCTATCTGCGCTGTATTGAATTGTGTAATCACTAATAGTTCCGCCATTGGCACTTGGTGCTGCCCAGACCAACGAAACACCGCTCACGGTCTGCGACGGGGTTGGCGTTGTTGGCACTCCCGGTGAACCACGAAGTGTGATTGACGTTGATGGCGCCGATGCAACCGAAGTGCCTGCAACATTCGTCGCCGAGACTGTGAAGGTGTA
>CAMAPN010000011.1 GCA_945860275.1 Bifidobacterium breve | reverse complement strand
CGCCCGCTCTATCCCGTTGGTGGCCAAGAGCTCGGATATCTTCCGGGTTCAGAGGGCGAAAAGATGTCGCCGTGGGCACAAGCAGTCTTCGATACCTTGGGCGCGTTAGTTAGCCAGCATGTTATTGAAGAGATTATGGCGCGCGGATTAATAGAAGTACTTCCATTAACGCATATTCGAGGTCGTTCACTCCATGATTCATTTGTCATTGTTGATGAGGCGCAATCGTTAGAACGTGGCGTTCTCTTGACGGTACTCTCGCGAATAGGACAGGGATCGCGAGTAGTCCTCACGCACGATGTGGCACAGCGTGACAACTTGCGCGTTGGTCGATACGACGGCGTGGTTGCCGTCATCGAAGCGCTTAAGGGAGATCCGCTCTTTGCCCACGTGACCCTGGTACGTAGCGAGAGGTCTGCCATCGCGGCGCTCGTGACAGAGATGTTGGAGCGACCCCCCGCAAACTGAGGTACCCTAGGGTTCTTCAGATCTGCCCCCCTAGCTCAGTAGGTAGAGCGTTTCCATGGTAAGGAAAAGGTCAACGGTTCGATTCCGTTGGGGGGCTCGGCGGGGTAGCTCAGCTTGGTAGAGCAAGCGGCTCATAATCGCTGTGTCGCCGGTTCAAATCCGGCCTCCGCTACCAGTTTCACCGGGTAAAACCGGGCACAATTTCCGAAAGAGGTAGGTGAGCAGGTAACCTTCCTCCCGCACGATCTCTATATATAAGGAGTACGACGATGGCCAGTAAGAGCGCGGATATCCGCCCTAAGATCACCATGGCCTGCGTGGATTGCAAAGAGCGCAACTACATCACGAAGAAGAATCGTCGTAACGATCCTGACCGTCTCGAAATGAAGAAGTTCTGTCCACGTTGCAAAGCCAGCACGCTCCACCGGGAGAGCCGTTAATCCATGGCAGTGCACGGCCCCGATTTAGTCGGGCGCCGATTTTCTTCGCAACATACTCGTCTTGTAACCGCTGAAGCTATCTCAACTTTTGCCTCGGCTATTGAGGCGGATCCTCGATTTACACCACCTACATTCCTCATCTCTTTTTCAGTAGCTGCAGCTGAAGAATTCCTACCAACAATTGGATTTGATTGGGCGCGCGTAGTTCATGGTGATCAACGCTTTGTGCATCATCGGGATGTTCGCGCGGGAGATGAACTTTCATACTCGAGCGAGATTGAAAGCTACAAGAACTTAGCGGGTAATGAGTTTGTCTCGATTCGAACAGATTTCATCTCGGCGCTAGATGCCGAGAACATTTCGTCTACTTGGTCGACTCTGGTTTTCAGAGGAGAACAATCATGAGCTGGAGCGTCGGAGATGAATTTACAGAGAAAACTTTCACAGTAAACCGGAGTGATCTAAAGCAATATGCAGATGCCAGTGGTGATCAAAATCCGATTCATCAAGATGAAGCCTTTGCACAATCAGTTGGATTACCAAATGTTATTGCCCATGGGATGTACACGATGGCGCTCGCCGGTGAAGCGATTCGAAACTGGTTCGGCAGCGAGAAATCGCTCACTGAATTCTCAACTCGCTTTGCAAAGCCTGTAGTTGTCCCCGCGGGTGAAGATGTTTTGCTTACTTTTACCGGAAAAATTAGCGCCATCGAAGGTGATCAGGTCATCATCGACGTTACTGCGACATGTAATGGCGTCAAAGTTCTCACCCAAACAAAGGCTCGAGTTCGACTGTGATTTCTGAGAGCGAGATCACCGCGACAATAATCGTAGATGGTTTCCTTGAGGATGCGATTCTTTCAATTAACTCGATTATAGATAAGTCAGAAGTCCCACTATTTGTCCTGATTAATGGCAAGCAAGATTTTGGACCGCTTGAGAATCTCTCTCCTCGCATTCGCATCCATTACGTAAAACAGAAACTTGGTTGGTCGAATGCAGTGAATCTTGTTCTCAGTGAAGTGAATACTCGCTTTCTAGTCTTAATGGATCCCTCTACGCGATTTACCGGCAATCCTTTTCCGGATGTAATCGCGAAGTTAGCTGAGGGTTTCGTCGGGGTTGGTTGGCGTGGAGGGCTCATTGATCTAGATAATGAATGGCGTTCCGTTGTCGATAAGGGGTCGGGCGAAGTCGATGTGCTTTTTGGGTATTTCATAGTGGTCGATCGTGAGTTTGCTAAAGCTGTAGGAGCAAATCCCAGCGCTAAGTACTATCGAAATGCTGATTTGGAATTTTCGCTTGCTATGCGAGAGGCTGGAGGTCGATTGATACAGATCGAATTGCCACTGATTCAAGAACGCCATCATGGATACCACGATGTAGACAGCGCATATCGAGAGAAGAACTCCAAAGAGAATTATCAACGACTACTTAAGCGCTTCCGCGGGAATCTAGGGATTCTTGCACCGCGGAGGTAATCTAGAGTTATGAGATTCGCCGAATTGACCACCTTCCGCGTGGGTGGCGAAATTTCGAACGTCATAATTGGTGATTCTGAAGAAGTTATTGTGAGCGCGTTATCTACCAATCCAGATATTCACGTTATTGGTGGTGGCTCTAACATTTTGGCAGCCGACGCCCCGTATAACGGAACTGTCCTCGTCGTGAATACAAAAGGAAGTCAGCTCGATTATGACGCATGCTCCGGAGGAATGATTACTGTCGCAGCTGGCGTGCAGTGGGATGAATTTGTCGCCCAAACTGTTGCGGCGGGCTTTTCTGGTCTAGAAACGTTAAGTGGAATCCCTGGAAAAGTAGGTGCAGCGCCAATTCAAAACATTGGTGCATATGGTCAAGAGTTCTCGGCAGTGGTAGCTCGCGTTCGCACCTGGGATCGGAGCGCGAACAAGCAGAAAACTTTTACAGCTAATCAATGTGCATTTGGTTATCGCACCTCATTATTTAAGGAAGAACGCAATCGCTATGTGATTCTCGATGTTACGGTGCAGCTTAAGAAGGGGGAGCTATCGATTCCGATTACGTACCAAGAATTAGCGAAAGAGCTTGGAGTGTCCGAGGGCGAACGCGCTCCAGTCTCGCAAGTTCGCGAGCGAACCCTTGCAATTAGAGCGCGTAAGGGAATGGTGCTCTCTGAGAGTGACCATGATTCATGGTCTGCAGGTTCATTCTTCGTCAACCCTTCTGTATCGCCCGAGCACGCTGCAGCGCTACCAGAGGATGCACCCAAGTGGCCCAACGCGGATGGTTCGGTGAAATTATCAGCTGCATGGTTGCTGGAGCGTTCAGGCATAGCCAAAGGTGAACGGTTTGGCGGAGCTGGTATCTCTACTAAACATGTGCTTGCAATAACCAATGCGGCGGGCGCAACGAGCGAAGAAATCCTCGACTTAGCCCGCAAATGTCAAAAAGCAGTGGAAGATAACTTTGGCATACGTCTTGTGCCTGAGGTGCAACTCATCGGCGCCACTCTGTGAAGAGTGGATTAACCGTTGATGAGCTTTTTGATTCGTGAGATTCCTTCGACGATATCTTCATCGCTGAGCGCGTAAGAGAAACGTAGATATCCCGACGGGCCAAAGGCCTCACCTGGCACTGCTGCCACCTCGACTTCATCGAGAATAAGCGTCGCGAGTTCAGCGCTTGTCATGGGTTTTTTCCCGCGGATTTCTCGCCCAAGCACTTTGTGAACTGCAGGGTAAACATAGAACGCACCTTGCGGCATCGGACATTCGAAACCATCAATCTCATTGAGCATCTTTACGATGAGTTTCCTTCGGCGATCAAATGCCACCTTCATTTCATCAACAGCAGTGAGATCTCCAGTGAGCGCTGCGATAGCTGCGCGCTGAGCGACATTTGATACGTTACTAGATAGATGAGATTGAAGATTGGTTGCAGCTTTGATGACATCCTTCGGACCAATCATCCAACCAACGCGCCAGCCAGTCATTGCGTAAGTCTTAGCCACTCCATTGAGAATTATTGTTTGGTCTGCAAGCTCAGGAAGTAATACTGGAAGCGATGGCGCCTCAACTCCGTCGTATCTGAGATGCTCATAAATCTCATCAGTAATAATCCAAATGCCGTGCTTATGTGCCCACTGGCCAATTGCCTTCACTTGTTCGACTGTGTACACAGATCCAGTTGGATTACTTGGCGAACAGAAGATCATTGCTTTCGTCTTCGGTGTCCGTGCGGCCTCAAGCTGTTCCACGCTTACGCAGTAGTTGCTCTTCTCATCGGCAAAGACTTCAACCGGAATGCCGCCAGCAAGACGAATACATTCTGGATATGTAGTCCAATATGGCGCTGGGAGAATTACCTCATCACCTTTATCAACGATTGTTGCAATGGATTGGTAGACCGCTTGCTTGCCGCCATTTGTCACTAAAACATTGTCAACAGAAATTTCAAAGTGTGAATCCCGTAGCGTCTTGGCAACAATTGCTTGACGTAATTCAGGAAGCCCAGGAGTTGGTGTGTAGCGGTGATTAGCAACTACACGCACCGCTTTCTCCGCAGCATCAAGAATGTACCCAGGCGTTGGAAAGTCTGGCTCGCCTGCGCCGAAGCCGATAACGGGTCGACCGGCAGCTTTGAGCGCTTTCGCTTTCCCATCAACGGCCAAGGTTGCGGACTCGGCGATCGCGGCTATTCGCGTGGAAATACGGGGCTTGGCAGGGGTAGACATGGCGGTAATCCTGCCATGTTTCCCGCAATTGGCTGGCCCTATTGGAACCCCGTACACCCAATTAGACCCTCACCCACATTGACCCGTAAACTCCTCGGCCTAGCTCCTATCGTGGCCAGCCCTTCTTCGTGAAGAAGTGAGGGTCGCGAAGCGCTGGAGGGCAGTAGTTCAACTGGTAGAGCACCGGTCTCCAAAACCGGGGGTTGGGGGTTCAAATCCCTTCTGCCCTGCTAGATGGCGTGAGTAGCAATAGAAACAAGAACGAGAAAAGAAAGGAGTGAGATGAGCGAGATAGAAAGTCGAGAGCACCCGCAGCATGACGCTGCAGAAGAGCATGGAAATATTTTCCAGCGCACAGGTCGCTTCTATCGACAAGTTGTCGCCGAACTTCGCAAAGTTGTGTGGCCATCACGTAAACAACTCACTACCTACACAGCGGTTGTTCTGGTCTTCGTAAGCTTTATCATCGCCGTCGTCTCGGTTTTTGATTTGGTGTTGGCGAAAGTTACCTTCTGGGTTTTTGGGTAAGGGAGGGATAACGCGCAATGAGTGATAATACTTTTGAGGCTGCTCTCGAAGCTGCTGCACAAGAATCAACTATCGAGCGAGAGATTTCTGCAGAAGAGGCCACTGAGCTAGTCATTGATGCTCCTGATGGCGAAAAGTCAGCGGAAGAATCAGAAGAGAATGATCCGCTAGCAGAATTCCGTCGCGCACTTCGTTCAGCACCTGGAGATTGGTATGTCATCCATTCCTACGCTGGATATGAGAATCGCGTAAAGGGCAATCTTGAGAACCGTATCCATACGTTGAACATGGAAGAGTTCATCTATCAGATTGAAGTGCCACAAGAAGAAATCACTGAGATTAAGAATGGCGTACGCAAGCAAGTGAAGCGGAATGTTTTCCCTGGCTATGTGCTCGTACGTATGGATCTCACCGACGAATCGTGGTCGGTTGTTCGTAACACTCCAGGTGTTACTGGCTTCGTTGGACATGGCCACAACCCAAGTCCGCTCTCCCTCGATGAGGTTGAAGGTATTTTGGCGCCGCGCCCTTCCAAGAAAGGCGAGAAGCCAGAGATCAAGATGGTCGATTTCGAAGTTGGCGAATCCGTCACCGTTATGGACGGACCATTTGCGACCCTCCCAGCATCGATCAGCGAGATCATGCCGGAGCAGGCGAAATTGAAGGTTCTTGTCTCAATCTTCGGACGCGAGACGCCAGTTGAATTGTCATTTGCCCAAGTTCAGAAAATCTAAAGAGTAAGGAAAAACCATGGCACCAAAGAAGAAGGTACAAGCGCTCATCAAGCTACAGATTCAAGCTGGCGCAGCAACACCTGCACCACCTGTTGGACCAGCGCTTGGTCAGCATGGTGTCAACATCATGGATTTCGTAAAGGCCTACAACGCCGCAACTGAATCACAAAAGGGTCAGATCATCCCGGTTGAGATTACTGTCTATGAAGATCGCTCTTTCACATTTATCACCAAGACTCCACCGGCATCACGTCTTATTTTGAAGGCTGCAAAACTCGAGAAGGGTTCTGCAATTCCTCACAAGAATAAAGTCGGAAACATCACGATGGCGCAATGCCGCGAGATCGCAACTGTGAAGATGGCAGATCTCAACGCTAACGATCTTGATGCAGCAAGTTTGATCATTGCCGGTACTGCTCGCTCAATGGGCATCACTGTCAACGGTTAATAACTAAATAAACACGTGGGAGAGTCACGCTGACTCGTTGACCACAACCAACTACCTAACTCAGACGAGTTAGCCGAAAGAAAGCTGGATGAAATGAAGCGCAGCAAAAAGTATCGTGCAGCAACCGAGAAGTATGACGTCACAAACGTCTACGCCCCAGTTGAAGCGATGAAAATCGTTCGTGAAACATCTGTAACAAAATACGATTCCACCGTAGAGGTTTCGCTCTCACTCGGTGTGGATCCACGTAAAGCAGACCAAGCTATCCGCGGCACAGTTAACTTGCCACACGGAACTGGTAAGACAGCTCGCGTTCTAGTGTTTGCAGGTGGCGAGCGTGCTGAAGAGGCACGCGCAGCCGGTGCTGACATTGTTGGCGCTGACGAATTAATCGACGAGGTCGCAAAGGGTCGTCTCGACTACGACGCAGTCGTCTCCACACCAGATCTCATGGGTAAGGTCGGACGTCTTGGAAAGGTGCTCGGTCCACGTGGCTTGATGCCAAACCCAAAGACTGGAACTGTGACCAACGATGTCACCAAAGCAGTCACTGACATCAAGGGCGGAAAGATTGAATTCCGCGTAGATAAGAATTCCAACTTGCATTTCATCATCGGCAAAGCCTCATTTAGCGCAGATGCGCTTCTTGACAACTACGTTGCCGCGATGGAAGAGGTTCTTCGTGCAAAGCCATCCTCATCAAAGGGGCGGTATGTGAAGAAGGCAACTGTCTCCACCACGATGGGACCTGGCGTTCAGGTTGATCCAAATCTCCTCCGCGAAGGCGCTAACTAAGGCTTTTCGCCCCCATAAATAGTCGTTTTGACGGGTAGGCGCGTGAGCGCCTACCCTTCTGTCTATCCGAAGACCGCAGGTCTTCTGTTGATCGGCAATAGCCAATCAACAGAGTGAAAGAGTGAAGACTCACCAGCGCAGGAGCCTTACGAGCTAGCCTTTCGCTAGTTTTCCTCGTAGCGCTTTCGCGCTTCGAGGATTTTTCTTTTTACTGCCTGAGTTCTCTCGGTCTCGATTTAGACGATTGATTCGTTTAACGAGAACAGGATGGAATAACGAGAGGAGAAATATGGCAAAGACCGATAAGTCGGCAGTCATTGCAGAGCTCACCGAAGATTTTCGGGGCGCTGGCGCAACGATTGTTACCGAATATCGCGGACTCTCCGTCACTTCCATGAAGGCGCTCCGTCGTTCTCTCGGCGGTACTAACAAGTACTCCGTCGCAAAGAACACATTGATGCGTATCGCGGCAAAGAATGCTGGTGTTGAGATCTCTGACGAACTTCTAAAGGGACCTTCGGCAGTTGCATTCATTAACGGCGATCCAATCGATGCAGCGAAGAGCCTGCGCGATTTTGCTAAAGAGAATCCAGCACTTGTTATCAAGGGTGGAATTTACGAAGGCAAGTCGGTAACTACTGAAGAAATTATGAAGCTTGCAAACCTAGAGTCCCGCGAGGTTCTCTTGGCAAAGCTTGCTGGTGCAATGAAGGGTTCACTTGCAAAGGCCGCACGAGTATTCGATGCGCTCCGAATCAAGCTAGAAGCTGGCGCACCTGCGGCAGCCCCTCAAGCAGCAGATACATCGGTAGTACAAGCAGAAGCAGAGGCGCAACCGGTAGCAGAAGCTGCGCCGGAAGCCGAAGCAGAAGTGACAGCAGCTGAGAATTCAGCAGAACCCGAAGCACAAGCGTAGAAAGTAAAGGAGAAAAATCATGGCAAAACTTTCAACAGAGGATTTGTTAGCACAATTCAAAGAGATGACGCTCGTTGAGCTCAGCGACTTCGTAAAGTCTTTCGAGACTGAATTCGATGTCACTGCAGCTGCTCCAGTTGCAGTAGCTGCTGCTGGCGGAGCTGGTGCTCCTGCTGCTGCAGAAGCGCAAGATGAGTTCACTCTCGTCCTTGAAGATGCAGGCGCTCAGAAGATCGCCGTCATCAAAGAGGTTCGTACCTTCACCGGTCTTGGCCTCAAAGAGGCAAAGGATCTCGTCGATGGCGCGCCATCAACAGTCTTGGAGAAGGTCAACAAGGAGACCGCAGATAAGGCAAAGGCAGCTTTCGAGGCAGCCGGCGCAAAGGTCGCCGTCAAGTAATTCAGCTAGTACCTATATATACGGCCACATTTGCGCCTATATATATCGAGAACGGGAGCGGGTTCGGCTGGGGGAGACCCCAATTGGACACGCTCCCTTTCTTCGCCGTAAAATCCCAGTAATCCCAAATTCTGAGGTCTTCGCATATAGCGGTGGCGACCTTCTATTTTCGCTGGATTTTGTAACAGAACTCTCTTGCGAGTACGGAAGGACCGTCGTTGAAAAACAAATCCCAATCCCCGCATGCGCCACATCGCCTCTCTTTTGCCAAGATTCGTGAACCACTCGAGGTTCCCAATCTTCTTGCGCTCCAAGTGGAGAGCATGGACTGGTTGCTTGGTAATGACGCATGGCGAGCACGTATCGCTAACAGCGCAACCACGAACACCACTCGTGGCGAACTCCCTAATCAATCGGGGCTAGAAGAGATCTTTGAAGAGATCTCGCCAATCGAAGATTTCCAAGGATCGATGAGTCTCTCCTTCCGCGACCATCGTTTCGAGCCACCTAAGTATTCAATCGAGGAGTGCAAAGAGCGCGACATCACATACAGTGCTCCACTCTTCGTAACGGCAGAGTTCATGAACAACGTCACAGGTGAAATCAAGAGCCAGACAGTATTCATGGGTGAGTTCCCGTTGATGACCTCACGTGGAACATTCATTATCAACGGAACTGAGCGCGTTGTTGTATCTCAGATTGTTCGTTCACCTGGCGTCTATTTTGAGAAGGCTGACCCAGATAAGAATGCCGATAAAGACACCCTTGTTGGAAAGATCATTCCAAGTCGCGGCGCATGGTTGGAATTTGAAATCGACAAGAAAGATATGGTCGGAGTTCGTATCGACCGTAAGCGCAAAATTCCGGTAACCGTCTTCCTAAAAGCGCTTGGCTGGGATGAGACGCAAATCCGCGAGCATTTCGGTGATTACGAGTCCATGGTGACTACGTTGGAGAAAGACCACACCGTGACACAGGACGATGCGTTGCTCGATATTTACCGCAAACTTCGCCCTGGCGAGCCACCTACTCGTGAAGCAGCGCAAACTCTTATTGAGAATCTCTATTTCAATGCGAAACGTTATGACTTAGCAAAGGTTGGACGTTTCAAGATCAACAAGAAACTTGGTACAGATCTTGATCTTCGTAAGGGCTTATTGACCATCGAAGACATTGTCTGGGCAATCAAATACTTGGTAAAGATGCACGCGGGCGAGACCGTAATGGATTCAGTTCGCGGTCAAGTTCGAATCGAGACTGACGATATTGATCACTTCGGTAATCGTCGCCTTCGTACCGTTGGTGAGTTGATTCAAAACCAGGTTCGTACCGGCCTCTCACGTATGGAGCGCGTGGTTCGTGAGCGTATGACTACTCAAGATGTAGAAGCTATTACGCCACAGACTCTTATCAATATCCGACCAATTACTGCGAGCATCAAGGAGTTCTTTGGAACTTCACAACTCTCACAGTTCATGGATCAAACCAACCCACTCTCTGGCCTCACACATAAGCGCCGTCTCTCTGCGCTTGGACCTGGCGGTCTCTCACGTGAGCGCGCAGGTTTCGAGGTTCGCGATGTGCACCCTTCGCACTACGGACGCATGTGTCCAATCGAGACTCCAGAAGGTCCAAACATTGGTCTCATTGGTTCGCTCGCAACATTTGGTCGAATCACGCCATTTGGTTTTATCGAAACTCCTTATCGCAAAGTGGTCAAGGGCAAAGTCACCGACCACATCGACTATCTAACAGCTGATGAAGAGGATGAGCACATCATCGCGCAGGCAAATGCGCCACTAACTGACTCCAACCACTTCGCAGAGCCACGTGTACTCGTTCGTCGTAAGGGTGGCGAAGTTGAATACATCCCCGCAGAAGATGTCGACTACATGGATGTCTCACCACGTCAGATGGTCTCTGCGGCGACAGCGATGATTCCATTCCTCGAGCACGACGATGCAAACCGCGCGCTCATGGGATCGAACATGATGCGTCAAGCAGTTCCACTTCTTCGCGCTGAAGCTCCACTAGTCGGAACAGGCATGGAGTTCCGCGCTGCTGTTGATGCTGGCGATGTCATCGTCAGCGAAAAGGCTGGCGCAGTAATAGAAGTAAGCGCAGACGAGATCAAGGTAAGTCATGACGATGGCACATCGAAGACTTATTACCTATCTAAATTCCGACGCTCCAATCAAGGCACCTGCTACAACCACAAACCAGTTGTCGCTCAAGGTGTTCATGTTGCAGCCGGCGACGTTCTCGCTGATGGACCAAGCACTGATCTTGGTGAATTAGCACTTGGAAAGAACCTACTTGTGGCATTCATGCCATGGGAAGGCCACAACTACGAAGATGCAATCATCTTGAGCCAACGTTTAGTGCAAGATGATGTGCTCTCATCTATCCACATCGAAGAGTACGAAGTTGATGCTCGCGATACCAAGCTTGGTGCAGAAGAAATCACTCGCGACATTCCAAATGTGAGCGAAGAAGTTCTTGCTGACCTCGATGAGATGGGAATCATTCGTGTTGGCGCTGATGTAGTGCCTGGCGACATCCTCGTTGGAAAAGTAACCCCTAAAGGTGAAACTGAGCTCACTCCAGAAGAGCGACTCCTTCGTGCAATCTTCGGCGAGAAGGCTCGTGAAGTTCGAGACACCTCGCTCAAAGTTCCACACGGTGAAGGTGGAAAGGTAATCGGCGTAAAGGTCTTCGAAAGCGAAGAGGGCTACGAGCTTCCATCGGGCGTCAACCAACTTGTTCGCGTTTACGTCGCACAGAAGCGAAAGATTCAAGATGGTGACAAGCTCGCCGGACGCCACGGAAACAAGGGTGTTATTGCAAAGATTCTTCCTGTAGAAGATATGCCATTCCTCGAGGATGGAACTGCAGTAGATGTAGTTCTTAATCCGCTTGGTGTGCCTGGACGTATGAATGTTGGTCAGGTACTTGAGACTCACCTTGGTTGGGTAGCAAAACAAGGATGGCAAATTGAAGGCGATGACGCTTCTTGGAAGCAGAATCTCAAAGCAATCGGCGCACAAACTGGAAAGCCTGGTACTCGAGTAGCTACGCCAGTTTTCGATGGTGCACGTGAAGATGAGATCACGGGCTTGCTCGGCTCCACAATGCCAAACCGTGATGGAAATCGAATGGTTGGCGAGAGTGGCAAGGCGCGACTATTTGATGGTCGAAGCGGTGAGCCTTATCGCGATCCGATTTCTGTTGGATACATGTACATCTTGAAACTTCTCCACTTGGTCGATGACAAGATTCACGCGCGTTCAACCGGTCCGTACTCAATGATCACGCAACAACCACTTGGCGGAAAAGCCCAGTTCGGTGGTCAGCGATTTGGTGAGATGGAGGTGTGGGCGCTTGAGGCATATGGAGCTGCGTACACCTTGCAAGAGTTGCTCACCATCAAGTCCGATGATGTGCTCGGTCGCGTCAAGGTGTACGAGGCAATCGTCAAGGGCGAGAACATCCCTGAGCCAGGCATTCCTGAGTCATTCAAGGTGCTTATCAAAGAGATGCAATCACTCTGTCTCAACGTTGAAGTGCTCTCATCCGATGGCGCAGCTATCGAAATGAAAGACACTGATGAAGAAGTGTTCCGTACTGCAGAAGAGCTCGGCATCAACCTATCTCGGGTTGAGCCAAGCAGCGTCGAAGAGATCTAGGAGAGGCGATACCTATGTTAGATGTCAACTTTTTTGATGAGTTGAAGATTGGTCTTGCTTCTGCCGATGACATTCGCACGTGGTCACATGGCGAAGTTAAGAAGCCTGAGACGATCAATTACCGCACGCTTAAGCCAGAGAAAGATGGGCTTTTCGACGAGAAGATCTTCGGACCTACTCGCGATTGGGAGTGCTACTGCGGTAAGTACAAGCGCGTTCGCTTCAAGGGAATTGTCTGCGAACGTTGCGGCGTCGAAGTCACTCGCGCAAAGGTTCGCCGTGAACGGATGGGCCATATCGAGCTTGCTGCTCCTGTAACGCACATCTGGTACTTCAAAGGCGTACCAAGCCGTTTGGGTTACCTGCTTGATCTAGCACCAAAGGATCTCGAGAAGGTCATCTACTTCGCCGCATACATGATTACCGAAGTTGATGCTGACGCTCGTCATGAAGATTTCGAGCAGAATCAAAAGAAGATTGCTTCTGATAAGAAGAAAATCGAAACCAAACGCGACCTCGATATCGATGCGCGCCAAAAGAAGCTCGAAGCTGACCTAGCCTCACTCGAAGATGAGGGAGCGAAATCAGATATTCGTCGTAAGGTTCGCGAGCAAGCTGAACGCGAAATCAAGCAGCTTCGTGACCGCTCGCAGCGCGAACTAGATCGTCTAGAAGAGGTCTGGGAGCGCTTTAAGAATCTCAAGGTGCAAGATCTTGAAGGTGATGAGCAGCTCTATCGTGAGATGCGCGATCGTTTTGGAATGTATTTCAAGGGTCAGATGGGCGCAGCTGCAATTAAGCACCGTCTTGAAACCTTTGATCTCAAAGCTGAAGCAATCAACCTTCGCCAGATCATCGCAACAGGAAAGGGACAGAAGAAGACTCGCGCTCTAAAGCGTCTTCGTGTTGTCTCGTCATTCCTCAATACCTCTAACTCGCCAGCATCGATGGTCCTTGATGCTGTTCCAGTTATTCCGCCAGATCTTCGCCCGATGGTTCAACTCGATGGTGGTCGCTTCGCGACATCTGATCTCAACGATCTCTATCGTCGCGTAATCAACCGAAATAATCGTTTGAAGCGTCTTACTGATCTCGGTGCTCCAGAAATTATCGTCAACAACGAAAAGCGTATGTTGCAAGAGGCTGTTGATGCGCTCTTTGATAACGGTCGCCGTGGTCGTCCAGTTACTGGACCTGGCAACCGTGCGCTCAAATCACTCTCTGACATGCTCAAAGGTAAGCAAGGTCGCTTCCGCCAAAACCTCCTTGGTAAGCGCGTTGATTACTCGGGCCGTTCAGTAATCGTTGTTGGTCCACAGTTAAAGTTGCACCAATGCGGTCTGCCAAAACAGATGGCCTTGGAACTCTTCAAACCATTCGTAATGAAGCGTCTTGTAGATCTCAACCACGCACAAAACATCAAGTCTGCAAAGCGCATGGTCGAACGTGCTCGCTCTGTGGTGTGGGATGTACTTGAAGAGGTAATCGCCGAGCATCCAGTGTTGCTTAACCGCGCACCAACGCTCCACCGCCTCGGAATTCAAGCATTCGAGCCGCAACTCATCGAAGGTAAGGCAATTCAGATTCACCCGCTCGTATGTACTGCGTTCAATGCAGACTTTGATGGCGATCAGATGGCTGTCCACCTTCCACTATCAGCAGAGGCGCAAGCTGAAGCGCGAATCTTGATGCTTTCGAGCAACAACATTCTCTCGCCAGCGAATGGCCGTCCAATCACCTCTCCTACACAGGACATGGTTCTTGGCCTTTACTTCCTCACTCAACTTCGCGAAGGCGAAAAGGGCGAGGGACGTGCGTTCTCTTCAATAGCTGAAGCAATCATGGCTTTCGATCAAGGTTCGCTCTCACTTCAATCAAAGGTAAAGATTCGTATCGATGGGGTAATTCTTGATACAACTCTAGGCCGAGCACTGTTTAACGAAGCGCTTCCAACTGACTTCCCATACGTTGAAGAAGATGTGACGAAGAAGCAGCTTGGCGCGATTGTTAACACTCTTGCTGAGCGCTATCCGAAGGTTGATGTTGCAGTCACTCTCGATGGCCTTAAAGCCCTTGGTTTCCACTGGGCAACTCGCGCAGGTGTAACAATCGGCATCGAAGATGTCGTGACGCCACCAAATAAGCAGAAGATTCTTGATGGTTATGAGTCTGATGCTGAGCGGGTACAGAAGCAGTACGAGCAAGGTCTCATTACAGATGACGAGCGTCGCCAAGAGCTCATTGAAATCTGGACCAAGGCAACAAACGAAGTTGCTGCTGAGATGGAGAAGAACTTCCCACGTCGTAACCCAGTGTGGATGATGGTTTTCTCTGGTGCTCGTGGAAATATGATGCAGGTTCGTCAGATTGCCGGTATGCGTGGTCTGGTGGCCAATCCAAAGGGAGAAATCATCCCGCGTCCGATCAAATCGAACTTCCGCGAAGGCCTCTCCGTTCTTGAGTATTTCATCTCAACGCACGGTGCACGTAAGGGTCTTGCCGACACGGCGCTTCGTACCGCTGACTCCGGATACCTCACTCGTCGTCTCTGCGATGTGGCACAAGATGTCATCATCCGTGAAGAGGATTGCGGTACCGATCGTGGTCTCACCCTAGAAATCGCTCGACGTAACGAAGCAGGCGAATTGGTTCGTCTCAAGAACGTTGAGTACTCCGTCTATTCACGTAACCTCGCTGAAGATGTAGTGGTCAGTGGCGAAGTGATTGGAACAGCAAATACCGACCTCGGTGATGAACTCATCGAACGTCTGCTTGCTGCTGGAATCGAAGCAGTCAAGGTTCGTTCGGTACTCACTTGTGAGAGCAAGGTCGGCCAATGCGCCGCATGTTATGGACGATCACTTGCTGCAGGTCACCTTGTAGATGTCGGCGAAGCAGTCGGAATCATCGCTGCACAATCAATTGGTGAGCCAGGAACACAGTTGACGATGCGTACCTTCCACACTGGTGGTGCTGCGCAGACTCAAGGTGATATCACTCATGGTCTACCTCGCGTTGTTGAACTCTTTGAAGCGCGTGAACCAAAAGCTAAAGCTCCAATTGCAGAGCATGCCGGTCGCGTTCGTTTCGAGGAAGATCCAAAGAATGCAGGCGGAAAGCGAATGGTCATCACTCCAGATAATGGAAACGAAGAAGTGGCTTATCCAATTCCTCGTAATCGCAAGCCGCTTGTCAACGATGGAGATCGCGTTGATGTAGGACAGAAGCTCATCCCTGGAACAATCGATCCAAAGGATGTACTTCGAATCCTCGGTCCACGTGCAACTCAAGTTCACCTTGTTGAAGAGATTCAAAAGGTTTATGACACACAAGGCGTAGCGATTCACGATAAGCACATCGAGGTCATCGTTCGTCAGATGCTCAAGCGCATCACTATCTTGGAGGCAGGGGATACTCTCTTCCTTCCTGGTGAATTGGTTGAGCGCGTGCGCTTTGAGACCGAGAACCGTCGCGTCGTTGCCAATGGCGCAACCCCAGCTAGCGGTCGCGCTGAGTTGATGGGTATCACTAAGGCCTCGCTAGCTACGGAATCATGGCTATCGGCCGCCTCCTTCCAGGAGACCACCCGAGTTCTCACCGATGCCGCCCTTGGCGAGCGCCGGGATAACCTCGTGGGCCTCAAGGAGAACGTCATCATCGGTAAGTTGATCCCTGCCGGTACCGGCCTTGCCCGCTACCGAAATGTCCGGGTTGAGGCGACCGAAGAGGCGAAGGCCGCTGTTTACGCCAATTATCAGGAGTACGACTTCACCCCATTTGAGAGCCAAGGCTCGGGTGAGGCCGTTCGCCTCGATGATTTTGAGGTACCCCGCTACTAGAGGTAGCGAGCGCTAGCGCGTTCAGGTAGGCAGGACCCGTTTTGACCGGGCGAGAGTGATTCCGTTACTCTCGCCCTCTGCCTTTTGTGAGCCTGGCGCCGAAAAGTCACCTAAGTGAAGTAGTGCAATCACGCGAGATTCTCGTGATGAAACTAGGGAGCTAAGACGACACGCCCGACCTCGTGTGTCGGGTGAATTTCAGCGCGGTGGCGAGCAGTTGGCCAGTAACACAAGAAGTAACCAGCACGAGCACCACCTATATATAAGGAGCCAAACGTATGCCAACGATTGAACAGTTGGTTCGCAAAGGTCGCTCAGATAAGAGCGCGAAGACAAGCACGCCTGCGCTGAAAGGTTCACCGCAACGTCGTGGCGTCTGCACGCGCGTTTACACAACAACTCCAAAGAAGCCAAACTCTGCGCTTCGCAAAGTTGCACGTGTTCGTCTGACAAGTGGCATGGAAGTTACTGCATACATTCCAGGTGAAGGCCACAACCTCCAAGAGCACTCAATTGTTCTCGTCCGTGGCGGCCGCGTGAAGGATCTTCCAGGTGTTCGTTACAAAATCATTCGCGGTTCACTCGATACTCAAGGAGTCAAGAATCGCAAGCAAGCACGTAGCCGTTATGGAGCAAAGAGGGAGAAGAAGTAATGCCTCGTAAAGGTCCCGCCCCCAAGAGCCCAGTCATCGCTGACCCGGTATACAACTCTCCAGTTGTTACTGCGCTCATCAACAAGATTTTGCTGCACGGCAAGCGTTCAACAGCAGAGCAGATCGTTTACTCAGCGCTTGAAGGATGCCGCGACAAGACGCAAGGCGATCCGCTAATCACCTTGAAGCGTGCGCTTGATAACGTCAAGCCAACTCTTGAAGTTCGTAGCCGTCGCGTTGGTGGCGCTACCTATCAGATTCCAGTTGAAGTTAAAGCCGCTCGTGCAACTGCGCTAGCTCTTCGTTGGCTCGTTGGTTACTCACGGCTACGTCGCGAGAAGTCAATGGCTGAGCGTTTAATGAATGAATTGATTGATGCAAGTAACGGTTTAGGCGCAGCTGTTAAGAAGCGCGAAGATACACACAAGATGGCAGAAGCAAACAAGGCGTTTGCTCACTACCGCTGGTAATAGGGAGATATAAAAAGTGGCTGTTGATTCAGTAATTGATCTTGCCAAGGTCCGGAACATCGGGATCATGGCTCATATCGACGCGGGTAAAACCACGACAACTGAGCGAATCCTTTTCTACACCGGTATCAACTACAAGATCGGTGAGGTCCATGAAGGCGCTGCCACCATGGATTGGATGGAGCAAGAGCAAGAGCGCGGAATCACCATTACCTCCGCAGCAACCACATGCACATGGAACGACCATCTCATCAACATCATTGACACCCCTGGCCACGTAGATTTCACCGTCGAAGTTGAGCGCTCACTCCGAGTTCTCGATGGCGCTGTCGCTGTATTCGATGGCGTTGCGGGTGTTGAACCACAATCCGAGACTGTTTGGCGTCAAGCAGATAAGTACCAAGTTCCACGAATCTGTTTCGTAAATAAGCTCGATCGCACTGGTGCGAACTTCGACATGTGCGTTGGCATGATTAAGTCACGTCTTAACGCAACGCCACTTGTTCTACAGGTTCCAATCGGAGCTGAAGGCAATTTCATTGGCGTCGTTGATCTCATTGCAATGAAGGCTCTCGTCTGGCCTGGCGAAACAAAGAAGGGCGAGGATTACCTCGTTGAAGAGATCCCAGCAGATCTCAAGGCAAAAGCTGACGAAGCACGCCACCTACTTATTGAAACCCTCGCTGAAGCTGATGATGCAATCATGGAGAAGTACCTAGAAGGCCAAGAACTTTCTGAGTCAGAAATCATCGCTGGCATCCGTCGCGCAACTCTTGCCGACAAGCTCACTCCAGTTCTTACAGGTTCTGCATTTAAGAACAAGGGCGTTCAGCCAATGCTCGATGCAGTTACCCGTTATCTGCCAAGCCCGCTTGATGTTGCCGCGATTGTCGGACACAAGCAGGGAGATTCCTCTGTTGAGATCATCAGAAAGCCTGATCCGAAAGAGCCGTTCTCAGCGCTTGCCTTCAAGATTATGAGCGATCCGCACCTTGGCAAGCTCACCTTCGTACGCGTGTATTCAGGAACACTTGCAGCAGGTGACCAAGTACTTAACGCCACAAAAGATCGTAAAGAGCGCATCGGCAAGATCTATCAGATGCATGCAAACAAGCGTGAAGAGCGCGAGACTGCAACCGCTGGAATGATCATTGCAGTTATGGGCCTTAAGGACACGACAACAGGGGAGACCCTCTGCGATTCAGCCAATGCGGTAATCCTTGAATCAATGGAGTTCCCAGATCCAGTTCTCCACATCGCAATTGAGCCAAAGACCAAGGGCGATCAAGAGAAGCTCGGCACCGCTATTCAACGTCTTGCAGAAGAAGATCCAACATTCCACGTTCGTACCGATGAAGAGACTGGCCAAACCATCATCGCTGGTATGGGTGAACTTCACCTTGAAATCCTCGTTGATCGTATGCGTCGCGAATTCAAAGTTGAGGCAAACGTTGGTAAGCCACAGGTTGCCTATCGCGAAACGCTACGCAAGGCTGTTGAGCGCCACGACTACACCCACAAGAAGCAAACTGGTGGCTCTGGTCAATTCGCAAAGATTCAAATTGCGCTTCATCCGCTTGAGCCAGGCAAAGAAGGCGGTTATGAATTCGTTAATAAAATCACTGGAGGACGCGTTCCGCGTGAGTACATCCCTTCAGTCGATGCTGGATGCCAAGAGGCGATGCAGTCAGGACCGCTCGCTGGCTATCCATTAACTGATGTACAAGTCACTCTTCTTGATGGCGCATACCACGATGTTGACTCATCGGAGTTGGCCTTCAAGATTGCTGGAATCGCAGCATTTAAGGAAGCAGCAAAGCTCGCTAACCCTGCCTTGCTCGAACCAGTGATGTCTGTCGAAGTCATTACCCCTGAAGATTTCATGGGCGATGTCATCGGCGACCTCAACTCACGCCGTGGCCAAATTCAGGCTATGGATGAGCGATCAGGTGCTCGTGTTGTGCGTGCTCTTGTTCCACTCTCGGAGATGTTCGGCTATGTCGGCGATCTTCGAAGTAAGACACAAGGTCGCGCCAGCTACAGCATGCAATTTGACTCATATGCAGAAGTTCCTGCAGCTGTGTCAAAGGAGATCATTGCAAAGGTCCGGGGCGAGTAGTCCTACCAATAGTTCAACTACACCGATTCAATAGGAGGTCACAGTGGCGAAGGCGAAGTTCGAACGTACGAAGCCGCACGTCAATATCGGCACCATCGGTCACATTGACCACGGTAAGACCACTCTTACTGCGGCAATTTCCAAGGTGCTTCACGACAAGTATCCAGATGTAAACCCATTCACGCCTTTCGATCAGATCGATAAGGCTCCAGAAGAGCGTCAACGCGGTATCACGATCTCGATCGCACACATCGAGTATCAGACCGAGAAGCGCCACTATGCGCACGTTGACTGCCCAGGTCACGCTGACTACATCAAGAACATGATCACTGGTGCTGCACAGATGGACGGAGCAATCCTCGTCGTCGCTGCAACTGATGGTCCAATGCCTCAGACCAAGGAGCACGTTCTCCTTGCTCGCCAGGTTGGCGTTCCTGCAATCGTTGTCGCACTCAACAAGTCCGACATGGTTGATGATGCTGAAATTCTTGAGCTCGTTGAGATGGAAGTTCGCGAACTTCTCTCACTCTACGAGTTCCCAGGCGACGACACTCCAATCGTTCGCGTCTCCGCACTTAAGGCTCTCGAAGGAGATGCCAAGTGGGCAGATGCACTCATGGAGTTGATGGGCGCTGTTGATGACTTTATTCCTACCCCTGAGCGTGAGATCGATAAGCCGTTCCTCATGCCAGTTGAAGATGTTTTCACCATCACCGGTCGCGGAACAGTTGTTACTGGCCGTATCGAGCGTGGCATCGTCAAGGTCAACGAAGAAATCGAAATCGTTGGTATCCGTCCAGATTCACAGAAGACCATCGTTACTGGCGTTGAAATGTTCCGTAAGTTGCTCGACGAAGGTCGCGCTGGCGAGAACGTTGGACTTCTTCTTCGTGGAACCAAGCGTGAAGATGTTGAGCGCGGACAGGTTTGCTGCAAGCCTGGCTCGATCACACCACACACTGATTTCGATGCATCTGTTTACATCCTTTCAAAGGATGAAGGCGGACGTCACACTCCGTTCTTCAATAACTACCGACCACAGTTCTACTTCCGTACCACCGATGTCACTGGCATCGTGACTCTTCCTGGCGGCACCGAGATGGTTATGCCTGGCGATAACACTGAGATGGCCGTTGCGCTCATCCAGCCAATCGCTATGGAAGAGGGATTGCGTTTTGCAATCCGCGAAGGTGGCCGCACCGTTGGTGCAGGTCGCGTAACCAAGATCAAGAAGTAATTAAAAACATTTAACTAGACGCGAAGCGGAAAGGAGGGCGAGGAGTATGGCGGGTCAGAAGATTCGAATCCGACTCAAGGCCTACGACCACGAGGTAATCGATACTTCGGCGAAGAAAATCGTCGAAACTGTCGAACGTACCGGTGCAAAGGTCGCAGGTCCTGTCCCACTACCCACAGAGCGAAATACGTACTGCGTAATTCGTTCGCCCCATAAGTACAAGGACAGTCGTGAGCATTTTGAAATGCGCACCCACAAGCGTTTGATCGACATCCTCGATCCAACGCCAAAGACTGTTGATTCCTTGATGCGCCTCGACCTCCCCGCTGGCGTCGACATTGAGATTAAGTTGTAGGAGCTGAATACATATGACTAATACAAACTCAACTCTGACAACCAACTCAACGCATGCCAATCGCAAAGGCATTCTTGGTACCAAACTAGGAATGACCCAGATTTTCGATGGGAACAATCAAATCGTTCCTGTCACCGTGATCCAGGCTGGACCATGCGTAGTCACTCAAGTCCGCACCCTTGAGAAAGATGGCTACAGCGCGATCCAACTTGCATTCGGTGCCATCGACCCACGCAAAGTGTCAAAGCCACTTACTGGCCACTTCGCTAAAGCCAATGCGACACCTCGCCGTTCAATCGCTGAGATTCGTACTGACAAAGCAAGCGAGTACACCGTGGGCGATGAAGTCACTGCAGAGCTTTTCGCCGAAGGTGAGATCGTTGATGTCACTGGTACATCAATCGGTAAGGGCCATGCTGGTGTTATGAAGCGCCATGGTTTCGGCGGTATCGGAGCATCGCACGGTGTTGATCGTAAACACCGCATGCCTGGTTCAATCGGAGCGTGCGCAACGCCAGGTCGAGTATTCAAAGGTCTTCGTATGTCCGGTCGAATGGGATTCGATCGCGTGACAACGATGAACCTCACCGTCGCCCGTATTGATGCAGCGAAAGGCCTTATCTTGATCAAGGGTTCAGTTCCTGGTCCAGATGGCGGCCTTGTCATGATTCGTTCCGGCGCTAAATCAGCTGTGGCAGGTGCATAACCATGTCATTAACCCTCGCAATCAAAGATGCATCAGGTAAGGCAGCGGGATCAATCGATCTTCCTGCAGATATCTTCGATGTTCAAACTAACGTGCCATTGATCCACCAAGTCGTTACTGCTCAACTTGCAGCAGCTCGCCAAGGAACACACAAGGCGAAGAACCGCGGCGAAGTTAGCGGTGGCGGTAAGAAACCTTTTAAGCAGAAGGGAACAGGTCGCGCACGTCAAGGCTCGACTCGTTCACCAAACCAACGCCACGGTGGTGTTGCACACGGTCCAGTGCCACGTACATACGAGCAACGGACTCCAAAGAAGATGATTGCCGCAGCGCTTCGCGGTCTGCTTTCAGACCGTGCTCGCAATGCGCGTATTCACGTCGTCTCTGAAGTTCTCCCAGGGGAGAGCCCAACGACTAAGGGTGCAATTGCAGCTGTACGTCAATTTTCTGATCGTAAGCGACTTCTTGTCGTCGTCGCACGACACGAAGAAGATGCATGGAGATCACTTCGCAACGCGACCGATCTTCACCTCATCGTCTGGGATCAACTCAATGCTTACGACGTAGTCGTTGCCGACGACGTTGTATTCACCAAAGCTGCTATCGAAGATTTCATTGCAGCGCGCGCAGGGAAGGTCGAGGTCAACGCATGAGTCGCGACTACCGTTCAGTTCTCCTCTCGCCAGTTGTATCTGAGAAGTCATACAGCTTGCTAGATCAGAACAAATACACATTCCTTGTTGCCCTCGATGCAAACAAGACTGAAATCAAGATTGCCGTTGAGAAGGTTTTTGGTGTGCGCGTGCTTCGCGTTAACACCTTGAATCGAACTGGCAAGAGCTTACGTAATCGTTTAGGAACCGGGAAGCGAAGCGACACCAAGCGTGCGATTGTTCAAGTTGCACCAGGGGATCGCATCGACATCTTCGGCGGACCGGTCAACTAGGACGAGTGAGGAACTAACATGGGTATCCGTAAATACAAGCCGACCACACCAGGTCGTCGCGGAGCGAGCGTCTCTGACTTTGTCGAGATCACACGCACCGAGCCTGAGAAGTCACTCATCCGTCCGATCAATAGCAAAGGTGGCCGCAATAACCAAGGTCGCGTAACTGCTCGCCATCAAGGTGGCGGACATAAGCGCGCATACCGTGTTATTGACTTCCTGCGTAACGACAAAGATGGCGTTCCCGCAACCGTTGCTCACATCGAATACGATCCAAACCGAAGTGCACGTATCGCGCTACTTCACTTTGCTGATGGCGAGAAGCGTTACATCATCGCTCCAGTAAATCTCGAGCAAGGTGCAACGATTGAGAACGGCCCAAGCGCCGACATCAAGCCTGGTAACAACTTGCCACTTCGCAACATTCCAGTCGGTACCGTCGTGCACGCAATCGAAATCCGTCCTGGTGGCGGCGCAAAGATTGCTCGTTCTGCAGGAGCTGCCGTGCAGCTTGTTGCAAAAGAGGGAAGCTGGGCGCAACTTCGTATGCCATCTGGCGAAGTACGAAATGTCGATGTCCGTTGCCGCGCAACGATTGGTTCAGTAGGAAATGCTGAGCAATCCAATATCAATTATGGAAAAGCTGGTCGTATGCGTTGGAAGGGCCGTCGCCCAACCGTTCGTGGTGTTGTTATGAACCCAGTAGATCACCCACATGGTGGTGGTGAAGGTCGTACCTCTGGTGGCCGTCACCCAGTTTCACCATGGGGACAACCTGAAGGTCGCACCCGAAAGAAGAAGGCAAGCGATGCACAAATTGTCCGCCGTCGTCCAAAGAACAAGAAGCGATAGGAGCCCTCAATGCCACGTAGTCTGAAAAAGGGTCCTTTTGTGGATTCACATTTAACAAAAAAGGTTGATCTTCAAAATGAGAAGAACACCAAGAATGTGATTAAGACATGGTCACGCCGTTCCATGATCACTCCAGACATGATCGGTCACACCATCGCTGTTCATGATGGACGTAAGCACATTCCAGTATTTGTTACTGAGGCCATGATTGGTCACAAGTTGGGTGAATTCGCGCCAACTCGTACCTTCAAAGGCCACGTTAAGAGCGATGGAAAGGCGAAAAATGGCTAATCAACATGCAGTCAGCGCGCGCGCTGTACTCCGTGATGTTCGCATCACGCCACAGAAAGCTCGCCGCGTCATCGATCTCATTCGTGGTCAAAAGGCCGACGAAGCGCTCACCATCTTGAAGTTCGCACCGCAAGCAGCGGGCGAGGTTTTCCATAAGCTCCTTGCATCTGCCGTGGCAAATGCAAAGCAACAAGATCCAGCAATTCGCGATGCTTCCGAGCTTTTCGTCACAGAGGCGTATGTCAATGATGGCGTCACCCTAAAGCGCTTTCGTCCACGTGCCCAGGGTCGTGCCTATCGAATCGATAAGCGCACCAGCCACATCACGATTGTTGTGTCAGAGATTGCTCACGGAGCAGAAGGGAGCGCCAAGTAATGGGACAGAAAATCAATCCACATGGTTTCCGTCTAGGCGTAACCACTGAATTCAAGTCACGTTGGTATACCGACAAGCTTTACAAGGATTATGTTAAGGAAGATATCGCGATTCGTCGCATGCTCGATAAGGGCATGGAGCGCGCCGGTATCTCTCGCGTGGAAATCGAGCGTACTCGTGAGCGAGTACGCGTTGATATCTACACTGCACGTCCAGGAATTGTCATCGGACGTCGTGGCGCAGAGGCAGATCGTCTTCGTCAAGATCTCGAGAAGTTAACGGGCAAGCAAGTCCAGCTCAACATTCTTGAAGTCAAGAGCCCAGAGACCGATGCGCAACTTGTTGCGCAAGGCGTTGCTGAGCAGCTCGCAAGTCGCGTCTCATTCCGTCGCGCAATGCGTAAGTCGATGCAGACTGCTCTGAAATCTGGCGCAAAGGGTATTCGCGTACAGTGCAACGGCCGTCTTGGTGGCGCTGAAATGTCACGTTCTGAGTTCTATCGCGAGGGTCGAGTACCACTTCACACTCTTCGCGCTGATATCGACTATGGCTTCTATGAAGCAAAGACGACCTTCGGACGTATTGGTGTGAAGGTATGGATCTACAAGGGCGATATCGTCGAATCTCGTTCCGAGCGCGAGGCTGCTGCACTTGCTGGTGCAACAACTCGTAGCCATCGCCGCGCAACTCAAAATGCCGCACCAGTAGCAACACTGGGTGCGCCAGCTGAGGCTGCTGCGACGAGCGCAACTGAAGGAGGGCAGGCCTAATGTTGGTACCTCGTAAAGTTAAGTTCCGTAAGCCACATCATCCATCGCGCTCAGGCGCATCAAAGGGTGGCACCACCGTTAATTTCGGTGACTTCGGAATTCAAGCTCTTGCTCCTGCTTATGTCACTAACCGCCAGATTGAGGCAGCGCGTATTGCGATGACTCGTTACGTCAAGCGTGGTGGCAAGGTCTGGATCAACATCTACCCAGATATTCCATTAACTAAGAAACCTGCGGAAACTCGCATGGGTTCGGGTAAGGGATCACCTGAATGGTGGATCGCAAACGTCAAGCCTGGTCGCGTGATGTTTGAGATCTCTGGCGTAACCGAAGAAATTGCAACACAAGCGATGACTCGTGCGATACACAAGTTGCCGATGAAGTGTCGCATCGTTCGACGTGAGGAGGCGTAAGACAAGTATGGCTAATCCAAAGATTGATGAACTCCGCGCTCTCTCAGTTGATGAGCTCGAGACGAAATTGCGCGAGAGCAAGGAAGAGTTATTCAACTTGCGTTTCCAAGCAGCGACTGGCCAACTCGAAAGTCATGGCCGTCTCTCTGCGGTTCGTAAAGAAATCGCTCAGGTGTACACCATCATCCGTGAGCGCGAATTAGGAATTGGGGGTGCTGCATGACAAATAATCTCAACAGTGCTGAACCACGTGGTTTCCGTAAGACCCGTGAAGGTATTGTGACAAGCGACAAGATGGATAAGACCGTCACTGTCCGCGTCGAAGATCGCGTCAAGCACTCCTTATACGGAAAAGTTATGAGCCGTGCCAACAAGTTGAAGGCGCACGACGAGAGTAACGAATGTGGCATAGGTGACCGAGTTCTCATCGCTGAGACTCGTCCACTCTCTGCAACAAAGCGTTGGCGCGTTGTGCAAATTCTTGAAAAAGCGAAGTAACAGGAGAGATACCCATGATCCAACAAGAGTCGCGACTTCGAGTCGCTGACAACACTGGCGCCAAGGAACTCCTCTGCATTCGCGTGCTTGGTGGAACCGGACGTCGCTACGCCGGAATCGGCGACATCATCGTCTGCTCGGTCAAGGATGCAATTCCAGGTGGCCAAGTAAAGAAGGGTGAGGTCGTAAAGGCTGTCATCGTTCGCACGACTAAAGAGAATCGTCGCGCAGATGGTTCATACATTCGTTTTGATGAGAACGCTGCTGTCATCTTGAAGACTGATGGCGAGCCACGCGGAACTCGTATTTTCGGGCCAGTCGCCCGTGAGCTTCGTGATAAGAAATTCATGAAAATCATCTCTCTTGCACCGGAGGTGTTGTAAGCCATGGCGAAGATTCGTAAAGGCGACACCGTTCAGGTAATCGCAGGAAAAGATAAAGGCGTTAAGGGCAAGGTCATCACCGTCGATCGCGTCAAAGCGCGCGTCATCGTTGAAGGTGTTAATCGCGTCCTGAAGCACACCAAGGAGAGCACCACCGAGCGTGGCGTAAAGACCGGCGGCATCATCACCACTGAAGCCTCGATTCACATCTCCAATGTCATGATCATTGATGACGACGGCAAAGCAACTCGTCTTGGCGCACGCAAAGATGAGAACGGCAAGAACGTTCGCATCTCGCGTCGCTCCGGAAAGGACATCAAATGACCACAGCGACACAAGCTCGTCTAAAGGCGCGCTATCGCTCTGAAATCGTCCCGGCGATGCAGAAAGAGTTTAACTACGCGAACGTCATGCAAGTTCCGACGCTCGTAAAAATCGTGGTCAACATGGGCGTGGGCGAAGCGGCTCGCGATTCCAAGTTGATTGAAGGCGCTATTCGCGACCTCGCTGCGATTACCGGACAACGTCCACAAGTAACTCGCTCCAAGAAGTCGATTGCACAGTTCAAGCTCCGTGAGAACATGCCAATCGGCGCGCACACCACCCTTCGTGGTGATCGGATGTGGGAGTTCTGCGATCGCCTTCTCTCTATCTCCTTGCCGCGTATCCGCGACTTCCGTGGACTTTCACCGAAACAATTCGATGGAAATGGCAACTACACCTTTGGCCTTACCGAGCAGGTCGTCTTCCCTGAAATCGAACAGGACAAGATCGATCGCACCCGCGGTATGGATATCACAGTAGTAACCACCGCCAAGAACGATGCGGAAGGTCGAGCGCTATTGAAGTTGCTCGGATTCCCATTCAAGGAGAACTAAAACATGGCTAAGACATCGTTAAAGATCAAGGCGAGCCGTAAGCCTAAGTTCAAAGTTCGGGGTTACACCCGCTGCCAGCGTTGCGGTCGTGCCCGCGCTGTCTATCAAAAGTTTGGAATTTGCCGCGTCTGTTTCCGTGAAATGGCGCACCGCGGTGAACTTCCAGGTATCACAAAAGCAAGTTGGTAACTAACTACGGGGTAGGTCACTGGAACTCGCCAGTGATACCGCTTCGAGAAAGGTTCTAGGTAGAGCCACTTATGACAATGACAGATCCGATTGCAGATATGTTGACGCGTATCCGCAACGCCAATACTGCGCACCATGAGAGCGTGACCATGCCTTCTTCCACCGTGAAGTCGCGCATCGCCGCAATCTTGCAGCAGGAGGGTTACATCGCCGCATACAAGGTCGATCAAAATCCCTTTGGCGTTGGAAAGACGCTCACTATCACTCTCAAATATGGCCCTAATCGCGAGCGATCAATCGCTGGCGTGCGTCGCGTAAGCAAGCCTGGTCTTCGCGTGTACGCGAAGTCGACAGCGCTACCGCGCGTACTCGGTGGATTAGGTGTTGCCATCATCTCAACTTCATCCGGATTGCTTACTGATAAGCAAGCTGGCAAACAAGGAGTAGGCGGAGAAGTTCTCGCCTACGTATGGTGATCTGATATGTCACGTATCGGCAAGAAGCCAATTGAACTTCCTAAGGGCGTCGAAGTGACCATTAGCGGACAAGATGTCGCTGTTAAGGGTCCAAAAGGAACGCTCTCACTCACGATTGCAACGCCAATCGCTATTGCCAAAGAAGGCGAGACAACGCTCGTTCTTACTCGTCCAAACGACGAGCGCAATAGCCGCGCACTTCATGGCCTTTCCCGCACCCTGGTCGCCAACATGATCGAAGGCGTCACCAAGGGTTACGAGAAAAAGCTAGAGCTTGTAGGCGTGGGTTACCGCGTCGCCGCAAAGGGCAAAGACCTCGAGTTCGCTCTTGGTTTCAGCCATCCAGTTCTCGTTCCTGCGCCAGAGGGAATCTCCTTTGCTGTCGAGAACCAGACCAACTTCTCAGTTCAAGGAATCGACAAGCAACTTGTTGGCGAAGTTGCTGCCAATATCCGAAAGATTCGAAAGCCGGAGCCATATAAAGGTAAGGGCGTTCGTTATGCCGACGAGAAGGTTCGCCGCAAGCAAGGAAAGGCAGGTAAGAAATAATGTCGCAACAAGTAAGCGTTAGAGTCCGTAAAGGATCCGCACAAGTTGCGCGAAAGCGCCGCCATTTCCGAGTCCGCAAGAAGGTCGTCGGAACCACTGCTCGTCCTCGTTTAGTTGTCACTCGCTCTGCTCGACACATTGTGGCGCAGATTGTTGATGACTCAGCGAGCAAGACGTTGGCATCAGCATCAACAATGGAAGCAGATATTCGCAACCAGAACGAAGATAAGACTCGCAAGGCTCGCCAAGTTGGCGCGCTCGTGGCGCAACGCGCTAAGAGCGCAGGCATCACAAGCGTGGTCTTTGATCGCTCTGGAAATAAGTTTCATGGTCGAGTTGCTGCTCTCGCCGAGGGTGCACGCGAGAATGGATTGGACTTCTAATGGCCGCTGAAAAAGTTACAGATCGCAACGATAAAGGCGCTCGCGAACGCGGTGGCCGCGATCGCGCTGGCCGCGAAGGTGGTCGCGACGGTGGCGAAAAGAGCCAATACATGGAGCGCGTTGTCTTTATTAATCGCGTGTCCAAGGTTGTTAAAGGTGGTCGTCGTTTCTCCTTCACCGCTCTAGTTGTCGTCGGCGATGGCAAGGGAACAGTTGGCGTTGGATACGGCAAGGCGAAAGAAGTTCCCGCTGCAATCGCTAAGGCTGTCGAAGAGGCGAAGAAGAGTTTCTTCAAAGTTTCCATGATCCAAGCAACTATTCCGCATCCTGTTCAAGGTGAGGCAGCTGCAGGCGTTGTACTACTTCGCCCTGCAAGCCCAGGAACTGGAGTGATTGCAGGAGGTCCAGTTCGCGCCGTACTCGAGTGCGCAGGAATCCATGATGTATTGAGTAAGTCACTTGGTTCAAGCAATGCGATCAACATGGTCCATGCAACCGTGGCAGCGCTCAAGCAACTAGAACACCCAACAGCTATTGCAGCTCGCCGCGGCTTATCGCTCGAGCAAGTTGCCCCAGCCGCCCTTCGTCGCGCGATGAATGCAGGCGTAACTTCACACACATCGGTAGGTGCGTAATGGGACGACTCAAAGTAACTCAACTCCGCTCGAAGGTTGGCGGACGTCCAGAACAGCGCGAGACTCTTCGTTCGCTTGGACTCAAGCGCATTGGCGATGTTGTCGTCAAAGAAGATCGCCCAGAGATTCGTGGCATGGTGCACGCAGTGCGCCATCTCATCCAGGTTGAGGAGGTCGAATAACAATGACGCTCAAGATGCATCATCTCCGTCCAGCGCCAGGCGCTAAGAAGGAGAAGACTCGTAAAGGTCGCGGTGAAGCTTCCAAAGGTAAGACTTCAGGTCGCGGTGGCAAAGGAACACATGCTCGTAACACTGTTCGCGCAGGTTTCGAGGGTGGACAGATGCCGCTTCACATGCGTCTTCCAAAACTTCGTGGATTTAAGAATCCAGAGCGCGTGGAATACCAAGCAGTAAACGTAGCAACGCTCAATGCTCTCTTTCCAAAGGGTGGCACCATCGGTGTTAGCGAAATAGTTGCAGCAGGAGCAGCGCGAAAAGGTCTACCTATCAAGATTCTTGGTAATGGCGAGATCTCGGTCGCTTTGACTGTCACTGCACATGCATTCTCAACAAGCGCACAAGAGAAGATCACCGCCGCAGGCGGAAAGGTCAATTCACTCTAGAGTTAGAGTGAATTCTGAAGAGTTACGTCAGATAGGGGAGTAGCGATGCTTGCAGCATTTGGTAAGGCGTTCAAAACGCCAGATCTTCGTCGCAAAATTTTCTTCACCCTCTCCATCATGGCGCTCTTTCGATTTGGATCGGTAATTCCAACCCCAGGCGTTTCCTATCAGAACGTCCAAAAATGTTTGGATCAAGTTCAAACCGGTGGATTATTTGGTCTGATTAACCTCTTTAGTGGTGGCGCATTGCTCCAGTTGAGCGTATTCGCGCTTGGCATCATGCCGTACATCACTGCATCGATCATTGTGCAACTTCTCACCGTCGTGATTCCTCGTTTCGAAACGCTAAAGAAAGAGGGCCAATCCGGAACTGCAAAGTTGACGCAGTACACCCGTTACTTGACGATTGGTTTAGCGATTTTGCAATCTTCTGGTCTTATTGCAGTAGCGCGGACGCCAGGTCGACTCTTCAGCGGATGTAACGAGGCGATTATTCCTGATACCTCATGGTCACGAATTATCACCATGGTGATTGTCATGACCGCAGGAACATCTGTAGTGATGTGGCTTGGTGAATTGATTACAGATCGCGGCGTTGGAAACGGTATGTCAATTCTTATTTTCACCTCAATTGCTGCAAGTTTCCCTGGACAGCTCTGGAGCATCAGACTCTCGCGAGGTCTTTTCGTCTTCCTATTTGTTATTGCCATCGGCTTACTCATTGTGGCAGCTGTCGTCTTCGTCGAGCAGGCGCAACGTCGAATTCCGGTTCAATATGCAAAACGTCAAGTTGGTAGCCGTTCGTACGGTGGGGCAAGTACTTATATTCCAATCAAGGTAAACCAAGCCGGCGTTATCCCAGTTATTTTCGCCTCTTCACTTCTCTACATTCCATCACTCATTGCCAACCTCACCAACAGCAAAGCTGCGTGGGTTATTTGGATTCAGAGTAATTTTGTGACTGGTGATCATCCAATTTATATTGCATCGTACTTCTTAATGATTATTTTCTTCACCTATTTCTATGTCTCCATCACCTTCAATCCTGAAGAAGTCGCTGAGAACATGAAGAAGTACGGTGGATTTATCCCTGGTATTCGCGCTGGTCGTCCAACTGCTGAATATCTGCAGTATGTGCTCTCGCGAATCACCGCCCCAGGCTCGCTTTATCTCGGAATGGTCTCCATCATCCCGATCATTGCTCTCGTGCTCTTCGGTGCTTCACAGAACTTCCCGTTTGGTGGAACAGCAATTCTGATTGTCGTCGGTGTTGGTCTTGATACCGCCAAGCAGATTGAAAGCCAGCTGCAACAGAGGTCTTACGAAGGCTTCTTGCGCTAATGCGTCTGGTACTCGTCGGCCCACCTGGAGCGGGTAAAGGAACTCAGGCTGAATTCATTTCGGCTCATTTTTCGATTCCACACATCTCGACTGGAGATATCTTTCGGGCAAATCTCTCTGCGGGAACGCCGCTTGGCCTAGAGGCGAAGGGTTATATGGATAAGGGCGATTTGGTGCCTGATTCCCTGACAACTGCAATGGTGAAAGATCGCTTGCAGCAAGGCGATGTCGCAAATGGATTCTTATTAGATGGTTACCCTAGAACAACTGGACAAGCAGAAGCCCTTGATCAGATTCTTCGAGAGCTCTCGGCTCCGCTCGATGTAGTCCTTGAGATGCAAGCAGATGAGGACGAGATTGTCGCTCGCCTGCTCGCTCGCGGCCGCTCAGATGACAGCGAAGAGGTTATTCGCCATCGCCTCAAGGTTTATGCAGAGCAAACTGCTCCAATTGTCGCGTACTACAAAAACTCTGGAATCTTGCGAACAATTGATGGTCTTGGTTCTGTTTCAGAAGTTACTGAGCGCGCAATTTCTGCGCTTACTCGCTAAACATTGGCGTCTATATGGCTATTGAAATCAAATCTCTCGAAGAAATAAAGAAGATGCGCAAAGCAGGCATCTTGGTAGCGCAAACATTGGAGAGATTGCGCGAAGTAATTCGCCCGGGGCTCATGACTAAAGATCTCGATCTCATTGCAAGTAATTTCATCACCAAGAATGGTGGTGTTCCGTCTTTCCTTGGGTATCACGGATTTCCGGCCACCATCTGCACTTCAGTAAATAGCCAAGTGGTACACGGGATTCCTGGTGAATTAGTACTCAATGAGGGAGACATCATTTCCATCGATTGCGGTGCGATTGTCGATGGTTGGCATGGTGATAGCGCAATCTCACTCGGTATTGGTGAAATCTCTGCAGAAGACCAGAAGCTGATCGACGACTGCGCGCACTCGATGTGGGCGGGCATTGCAGCTGCAAAAGTTGGCGGTCGATTAACAGATTTGAGTTCAGCAATCGAAAAAGCGATTACCTCCCGTGGCACTTACGGAATCGTCCGCGAGTACGGCGGTCATGGGATTGGTACCGCAATGCACCAAGAGCCACATCTACTTAACTATGGCTCTGCTGGGCGCGGACCAAAATTAGTCGCAGGTATGGCGTTAGCTGTGGAGCCAATGATCATGCTCGGTTCAGAGAAAGTTCGCGTAGAAAGTGATGAGTGGACGGTAAGCACGGTCGATGGTTCGCGGGCGGCTCATACTGAACATACCTTTGCCTTCCTGCCGTCGGGGGAGATATCTGTCCTGACCGCCCTTGACTCAGGGGTCGCGGGCCTTGCTCCATTTGGAGTCACCCCCGCTGTTTTGTAGGGCTGGGCGGCACCCGATTTCTAGAAATCGACCCCCCTGGCCTAGACTTGCCGGTCTTGGGTTTACGAAGAAATACATGGGAGTAGGTAGGGCTTGTCTAAAAAAGATGGTGCCATAGAGATCGAGGGCACCGTGGCTGAAGCTCTGCCAAACGCAATGTTTCGAGTTGAACTCACGAACGGACATAAAGTCCTCGCGCACATCAGCGGAAAGATGCGACAGAACTACATTCGCATCCTTCCTGAAGATCGTGTGATTGTGGAGCTAAGTCCATACGACCTCACCCGAGGTCGAATCGTTTACCGTTACAAGTAAGCGTTACGAGATTTAAAAGAGGAGGGTCATGAAGGTCAAGCCGAGCGTGAAGAAGATTTGCGATAAGTGCAAAGTCATTCGTCGTAATGGTCGGGTCATGGTGATCTGCGAGAACCTCCGCCACAAGCAGCGTCAAGGTTAGTCAGGGTTAAAACTAAATACACACTCGTGGTGAAACTGGATTTCGATCCAGGCCCTTGGTCCAGAGGCCGAGGAATTCACTGCGGAGGACCTCTGGAATATCGAAAGGCCAACAATGGCACGTTTAGTTGGTGTGGATCTCCCACGCGAAAAGCGCGTTGAGATCGCACTTACATATATCTTCGGGGTGGGGCGAACTCGTTCAATCGAGACTCTCGCTGCAACCGGAATTAATCCCAATACTCGCGTCAAAGATCTAGAAGAGAGCGATCTCATCAAGCTCCGTGAGTACATTGAAAGCAAATTTAAGATCGAAGGCGATTTACGCCGTGAGATTGCATCTGATATTCGCCGCAAGGTTGAAATCCAGTGCTACCAAGGAATTCGTCACCGTAAGGGTCTACCCGTACGTGGCCAACGCACACATACCAATGCTCGTACTCGTAAGGGTCCACGCGTTGCAATCGCAGGCAAGAAGAAGGTGACTAAGTAATGGCAACTAAACCAGCAGCTGCTGCTTCCGGAAAAGCAAAGCCCGCAGCAAAGATTCGCAAGAAAGAGAAGAAGAATGTTGCAGTTGGACAAGCTCACATCAAGAGCACCTTCAACAACACCATCGTCTCAATCACTGATCCAACTGGGGCTGTCATCGCGTGGTCTTCCTCTGGCCAAGTCGGTTACAAGGGTTCTCGTAAGTCCACTCCGTTTGCCGCACAACTTGCAGCAGAAGCGGCAGCGCGTCGCGCACAGGAGCACGGCGTTCGCAAAGTTGATGTTTTTGTTAAGGGTCCAGGATCAGGTCGCGAGACTGCAATCCGTTCCCTCCAGGCCGCTGGCCTAGAAGTTGGTTCCATCTCTGATGTAACCCCAGCGCCACATAATGGTTGCCGTCCACCAAAGCGTCGTCGAGTCTAAGGAAAGGGGAGAAAAACTATGGCTCGTTATACCGGAGCAGATTGCAAGCGTTGCCGTCGCGAGAAAGTAAAGCTCTTCCTTAAGGGCTCAAAATGCGATGGACCAAAGTGTCCAATCGAGTCACGTCCATACCCACCGGGTGAGCATGGCCGTGGTCGAACAAAAGAGAGTGAGTACTCACTCCAGATGCGTGAGAAGCAGAAGTGCGCACGTATCTATGGCGTTCTTGAGAAGCAATTCCGCGGTTACTACCAAGAGGCAAATCGCCTTACTGGTCGTACCGGTGAGAACTTGCTCCGCATCCTCGAATCACGTCTTGATAACGTGGTCTATCGCGCAGGTTTTGCAAAGAGCCGCGACATGGCCCGCCAACTCGTACGCCACGGCCATTTCTTGGTCAACGGCGAGAAGGTAAACATTCCTTCGTATCGCGTTGCACCATCATCAGTGATCGACCTACGTCCATCATCACACGACCTCACACCATTTATCGTTGCAAGCGCTGAGCTAGGCGAACGTCCAGTTCCAGCGTGGATGGAAGTTGTTGGATCCAAGATGCGAATCTTGGTCCACTCACTTCCTGAGCGATCTGTTATTGATACGCAAGTTCAAGAGCAGTTAATCGTTGAGTTCTATTCTAAGTAATAAGTAATAAGTAGTTAGTAGTACAGCAAGACCCGTACCGTCAGGCCTGGCGGTACGGGAAAGAAAGAAAAGCGGAGATCAAATAGCGGATCTCCATTAGTTACGGAGGATCATCAGTGCTAATCGCGCAGCGCCCCATCCTTACCGAAGAAGTAGTAAGTGAGTACCGTTCCCGTTTCATCATCGAACCGTTGGAGCCAGGCTTTGGTTACACGTTGGGTAACTCCCTTCGTCGGACCTTGCTCTCCTCGATTCCAGGCGCCGCTGTCACAAGCGCGCGCGTTGAGGGAGCGCTCCATGAGTTCACCACCCTCGAGGGTGTGAAGGAGGATCTCACTGAGATTGTCCTTAACCTAAAAAATCTCGTGCTCTCATCAGAGCATGATGAACCAGTAGCTCTTTACATCCGTAAGAGCGGCGAAGGCACCATCACTGGAGCCGATGTAGTCGTATCTGCAGGCGTCGAGGTCCATAACCCAGAGCTGCACATCGCAACGCTCAACTCGAAGGCAAATGTGCAGATTGAATTGACTGTTGAGCGTGGCCGTGGCTACGTCACTGCAATTCAAAATAAGCAGGCCGGTCAAGAGATCGGTCGCATTCCTATCGACTCCATTTATTCGCCAGTACTTAAGGTGACGTACAAAGTTGAAGCAACTCGTGTTGAGCAGCGCACCGACTTTGATCGCTTAGTTCTCGATGTTGAGACCAAGCGTTCGATGAGCCCACGCGATGCAATGGCATCTGCTGGAAAGACGCTCGTCGAACTATTCGGCCTCGCACGTGAGCTCAATGTTGATGCGGAAGGTATCGAAATCGGACCTTCCCTCACCGATGCAGCGCTCGCTGCAGATCTTGCGCTTCCGATCGAAGACCTTGATCTCACTGTTCGTTCCT
>CAMAPN010000010.1 GCA_945860275.1 Bifidobacterium breve | reverse complement strand
ATGAGCGGGGTACGTGCTTCGTCGATAAGAATTGAGTCGACTTCATCAACAATCGCAAAGTTATGTTCTCGTTGTACACAATCTTCGATTGACCACGCCATATTGTCGCGAAGATAATCAAAACCAAATTCGTTATTGGTGCCGTACGTAATATCTGCACCGTACGCAACTCTTCGCTCCTGTGGAGTCATGTGAGCAAGAATTACTCCAACTGTTAAGCCCAAGAAGCGATGCACGCGACCCATCCACTCGCTATCGCGTTCGGCGAGGTAGTCGTTCACGGTAACGATATGCACGCCCTTGCCAGTGAGGGCATTGAGGTATGCAGGGAGCGTTGACACGAGCGTCTTTCCTTCACCGGTGCGCATTTCTGCAATATTTCCGCGATGAAGTGCAATGCCACCCATCAGCTGTACGTCGTAATGTCGTTGGCCAAGAGTGCGTTTTGCTGCTTCACGGACAACCGCAAATGCCTCCGGAAGAATGTCATCTAAATCTTCGCCATCATTAAGACGTGATTTGAACTCGTCTGTCTTCATTCGCAGCTGCTGGTCATTGAGAGCCGCAATTTCGGCCTCATGCGAATTAACCGAGCGGGCAATTTTCTCGAGGTTCTTGACTTGACGCCCTTCACCAGCACGTAAGATTTTGTCCAGCAGAGCAACCACGCGTATGAAGCCTTTCTCGGGATAGACCCCCACTCTAACGCTGGGGCTGGCCAGGGCTCCAATTGAGCGAAAAAGAGGCGGTAATCGCCCCCAGGCATGGCCGCCCTGCGCTACCCATCGCCCGCATCCCTTCAACAAGCGTTGCGCCTGTAGTCAGAACATCATCCAGGAGCAGAGCTGGTTTATTGATGAATTTCTGTGAATTTTCACAGGAGACGAGCGCTCCGCGCATATTCACTGCACGTTCTCGCGCATTCAAACTCTTCTGTGGCGCAACAGTTCGGGTGTATCTCAGAGATCGAACTACCTGATCTCCAGTGTGACGAGAAAGAGCTCGCGCAAGTTCGAATGTGAAATCTCGCCCTCTTCGTCGTTTGGCAATTGAGGTACTAGGTATTGGTATTAATAGTAAATTCTCAGGAAAGAGCGAGCGTGCAGCGACAAGAGCGTTGACCACGATCCCTTCCAACTTTCGATTTCCATCATCTTTTGCGCCAAGAATAATTCTACTGACCCTCTCGTCATAAGGTAGAAGCGATCCGATGGCGCATTTGCTCTTCGTTACATGAACAATCTTTGGCGTTAACGCATGTGATGGAGAAAATTTCCGTTGACACGCTACACACATTATCTCCCCCGCCTGTGAACAATTGATACAGGCAATAGGGATTACAAGCGAGAGAAGCGCATTTAAGAACTGCATGAAGTAAAGATAAGCTGCCAAAGATTAGAGGGTGAGCGTAAAGAGCCGTTCTGTGAGTTCTTCACTACGGTCGCGCGGGATGGTGAGCACAAAAAGTGATCCCTTGCCGTAGCGTCCTGTTGCCTCAATCACTCCGCCGTGAAGTAGCGCATCTTCTTGAGCAATCGAAAGCCCCAAACCGGTTCCACCTCGGGTTCGTTCACGGGATGGATCCGCGCGCCAGAATCGATCGAATACGCGAGTTTCCTCACCTTGGCGAAGTCCGATACCAAAGTCTCGAACGGCAATTGCAATGGATTTCTCCCCCGTACGAACCTCCACTTCGATTCGATTTCCTTCGCCGTAGGCAATGGCGTTACTCAGTAAATTTCTGAGGATTCGATCCATACGTCGTGGATCAACAACCGTTAACACTGGATCGCTCGGATGTTTGTAATGAAATGTTGAACCATGCTCTTGGGCAATTGGCGTAAGAGCGTCAAGGCTTTTCTCGACCAAACTCACAACATCGACCACTTCAGGCTCCAGATTAACTACCCCTGCATCAAACCTGCTCACTTCCAAAAGTTCAGTTAGTAAATTCTCAAACCGCTCTAATTGTGCCGAAAGTAGCTCGGCGCTTCTAGAAATGGTGGGGTCGAAATCGTGGCGTTGTCGATAGATTAAATCTGATGCCATTTTCAACGTAGTTAATGGTGTGCGCAATTCATGCGAAACGTCAGACACAAACCGTTGTTGCACGCGAGATAAATTCTCTAACCTATTGATCTGACTCTGTAATGCACTAGCCATCTCGTTAAAAGAGAGAGCGAGCCGGGCAATCTCATCTGCACCTTCGACTTGCATTCGCTCAGCGAAGTCACCCGCCGAGAGTTTCTCTGCAATCTCAGCAGCGCCCCTAATGGGCGTAATGACCTGTCGGGAGGCTGCCCACACAATAAATAGCAAGACTAAAACTAAGGCGATGGCTCCGATAAGTAGCGTGCGCGAGATTAACGAGATGGTCGAATCTTCTGGCGCGGTGCTGTAGAGAAAGTACAGCTCGAATTTTCCGAAGTTTTCGATTGTGAAATTGCCTCCAACTATCAGCGCTGAGACTTTTCGCTCAATAGCAATAGGTGTGAGGTAGGTGCTCGTATAAACAATTTGACCGTATGTGTACTGCATCTCCTTTGTCGCTCGCACTTTTGCTCGCAAATCAGCTGGAATTGACTCCTTCGCTATTTGGTTAGTTGCTCGCTCATAGAGGTAAAAAACAGCTGCAGAGGAATTCGCTTGCAAAATAGCAACTTCAGGATTTCGTTCATTCCCACGCGTATCAGCAAATTCAGTAATCGTTTGATCCATGGCATCTCGGAAATCTGCAACTGAAGTGATATCGGCAAGAATAAAACGATTTTCAGTTTGGAACAATTTCGATTGACTCTCGTTGAGTGCAGATTCGATCTTCGACTCGCGGATACCATCGCCTAGGCGCTGGTTTAAGACAGTAGCTAAAGTGGAAACCAAGACTGTAGATAACAAAAGAGTCGTACCGAGAACTCGAAATGCCAGAGTATTTGTAAAGCGCATTATTTTTGTTCTGTGAAATTACCTGCGCGGTACCCAACGCCTCTAACTGTCAGCACTAATTCTGGCTGGTTGGGGTCGCGCTCAATTTTGGAGCGAATTCTTTGAATGTGCACATTAACTAAGCGAGTATCTGAAGAGTGTCGATAACCCCACACTTCGGCGAGCAACGCTTCACGAGTAAAGACACGTCCAGGTTCACGTGCCAGTGCAAGGAGAAGATCAAACTCTAATCGCGTAAGTGCAATGACTTTATCGCCGCGACGAACTTCGTGAGCAATCAAATCTATGGAAACCCCACCGAATTCTAATTTTGAGCTAGCGACCGCAGGCGCTGCAGTTCTGCGCAATCGAGCTTTGATGCGCGCCAGGAGCTCGCTTGTTTGGAAAGGTTTGACGATGTAATCATCTGCGCCAGCTTCTAACCCCTTGACTACATCTGTAGTTTCGCCTTTTGCCGTGAGCATCACGATAGGAATCATCGATTCGGCTCTAATCAACTTGCACACTTCAATTCCATTAAGGCCAGGAAGCATTAAATCGAGGAGAACCAAATCAGGAGGTGAGTTCCGAAAAACCTCCATGACTTGGTCGCCGCGTGACACCAAGTCGACCTCGAGCCCGTCGCCAGTCAGAACAATGGCGAGCATCTCAGCTAAATCTTGGTCGTCATCGACGACCATTATCAGCGTCATTAGCTGCCGTGCTCCCACGAGTTGAGATAAAGCTCCTGCTCAGGGGTGAGTTGATCAACTTCGCCACCCATACTCTTGAGCTTGAGCGCCGCGACCTCTTTATCAATTTCAGTCGGCACTTCGTGGACTCCTGGTTTGAGGTTCTTCGCCTCGTGAACCAACCACTCTGCGGTGAGAGCTTGGTCAGCAAAGGAAAGATCCATAACAGCAGCGGGGTGTCCTTCCGCAGCACCAAGATTTACTAGACGCCCCTCTGCAAGAAGAAGCAGTCTGCGACCATCCTGCAGCACATATTCATCAGTTTGATGGCGGATCTTTGAATTCTTGCGGCCATGTTTCTCTAGCCATGCGACATCAATCTCAATATCAAAGTGGCCCGAGTTCGCCATGATTGCATTGTCTTTCATGCGCTCAAAGTGCTCAGCGCGCAATACATCGCGATTTCCCGTGACTGTAATGAAGATATCTCCAATTCGAGCAGCCTCGTGCATCGTCATGACGCGATAGCCCTGCATCATTGCATCGAGAGCCTTCGTTGGATCAATTTCGGTAATAACAACTTCGGCGCCCAAACCCTTTGCACGCTCAGCAACACCACGACCGCAGTAACCAAATCCAGCTACAACAACAATCTTGCCAGCAACGAGAGTGTTGGTTGCGCGAAAAATTGCATCAAAAGTTGATTGGCCAGTGCCGTAGCGATTATCAAACATATGCTTGGTGTCAGTGTCGTTAACAGCAACCATTGGGAAGGTCAGCGCACCATCCCGCGACATTTGTGTTAGTCGAATTACGCCAGTTGTGGTCTCTTCGCAGCCACCAAGAATAGTGGGCAACAATTCTCGTCGCGTGGTGTGCAAAGTGTTGACGAGGTCGCACCCATCATCAAATACAAAGTGCGGGGCGATATCTAGCGCGGCATTGATGTGCCTGTAATAACCATCGCGATCAATCGCATTCTTAGCAAATACGCTGATTCCATACTCGTGGACCAAAGCAGCGGCGGTGTCATCTTGAGTCGAGAGTGGATTGGATGCGCAGAGCGCTAATTCAGCGCCACCTGCAGCGAGGGTGCGCATGAGGTTAGCTGTCTCGGTTGTCACGTGCATGCAAGCTGAGATTCGAACGCCCTTGAATGGTTGCTCAAGTGTGAACCGGTCGCGAATTTGTGCAAGCACAGGCATGCTCCGCTCTGCCCATTCAATCCGCTTCTTACCTTGCGCCGCTAATTCGGGATTTGCGATTTCACTCTTATTGATAGTTGAACTGCTCACGTGGTCGGGCCTCTCTGTAGCATCAAGAATTCGTTATGCGGCTACTTTACCGCCCTTTCCCAGTTGCCACCCAGAGAGAACCGCTCCCAGTAAGCGTGTATTTGCCAGGGGCTACGAACGCCGCAGTTGCATGGTGCACATCCACATACTCTGAATTACTCGCCGCTTCGGAGATCCGTATCGCACCTTGCCAAGCAAAGGCAATGGAGTGGTTTTCTGCCACCAGTTCGGTATTGATACTCCCCTGAAACTCTTGTAAAGCGAAATCAAGAATTGGTGGTTTCCACTCACGGTATCCATAAGTGACTGTTGGGGTAACTCGCACTGCGATATGACTTCGTGAATCGACAATCTTGAGAAAATTGCTCTTATCAATCGGCTTGTGTGTTAAACCGCCGCGGATCACGTTATCGCTGTTGGCCATCACCTCTACCACGGTGCCGTTTAGATACGCATGCACGCACTTTGGAGGCAAATAGAGGCTCTCGCCAGGTTGGAGCGTGACTAATTCACAGAGCAATGTCGCTAGTGGATCTAGGTTGGGTGCGTAGAGGTCAATTAATTCCTGCATCCATTTGCCGCGGACGGGATCAAGTTTGGCGATGCGCTCTTTAACTTCGGTTAACACATTTTTCGTGTCCGCTACGCCGAGTAGATTCTCCAGAATTTTTGTCACAGGAGTTCCTGCCTGTAATGGTTCGGTAATTAAACTATCTACTTTTTCTGAATTTAGATTCTCCAATATCGCGAGCGTATTGCGAATTTCTGCAAAGCCAACGAATGCTTGAAATTCGGTGAGCGCAACTACCATTTCAGGTTTGTGATTTTGGTCTTTGCACACACTTTGTAAAGAGGGAATATCCTCAAGAGCTGGATGCACCTGCAATGAGAGTGATTGTTCTACCGCAAGAATTTTGGCAAGAAAAGGCAATTGGCCCTGAGGTAACACCTCCCCAAGCGCCCCTGTTATTTCATCAAGGCACATGTCGGTACCACTGACTAACGATGGACCTTGTGAATTATCACCAAACCAAAGTTCTGCTTCGGGTAAGTCGCTTTCAATCTCTCCCCTGTGCCGCGCTAATGTCTTACGTGAACCCCAGGGATAGTTCTTAATTCTTCCCTCGATAGCGAAAAGCTGCTTATCTAAATAATTCATCCTCGCTTGATGGCAGCGTCAATGAGCAGCACGGGTATCCCATTTCTAATGGGATAGGCCAAGAGACATTTGGTGCAGTACAGAGATTCGGCCTCAACAGCTAGCTCCCCGCGACATTGCGGACACACGATAATTTCAAGGATCCTGGGATCAATCGTCACCGCCGAATCACCTCCAATGCCTCATCGCGGATAGCGCACATTATCTCATCGCTATCTGCTTCTACGTTAAGTCTCAGTAATGGCTCAGTATTTGACGGGCGCACATTCAGCCACCATTTTCCGGAAGTGATGGTTAAGCCATCTAAGCGATCTATCTTACCTCGTCCTGAAAAATGACCTTCGATGCGAGCCATTGCCTCTGCACCATCGTTGATTCTGGAATTTATCTCACCGCTACCAGAATACTTCCGATATTTATCGATGATTGATGAGAAATTTGTTCTCTCATGTGAATTGCCAAGTGCAGCGAGCGCGTAAAGCGCCGCAAGCATTCCAGAGTCAGCATTCCAGAAATCTCGGAAATAGAAATGACCTGAATGTTCCCCGCCAAAAATTGCACCAGTTTCTGCCATTTGAGCTTTAATAAATGAGTGGCCAACCCTGCTTCGAGAGGGAATGCCACCGCATCTTTGAATTACTTCAGGAACCACGCGTGAAGAAATTAAGCTATAAATAATCGTACTACCTGGAACTTTTTCGAGTTCACTCTCTGCAATTAAGGCGGTGAGCAACGAGGGATCCACTAATCGACCTGATTCATCGACAAGGAAACATCGATCTGCATCACCATCAAAAGCAAGACCGAGATCTGCTTTCTCTGCAACTACTCGCCTTTGGATATCTCTTAAGGTTGAACTATCAAGGGGGTTGGCTTCGTGGTTTGGAAAAGTTCCATCTAACTCAAAGTACATGGGAATAATTTCAAGATTCAATGGCCCCAGTACTTTAGGAACTGTGTGACCGGCCATGCCATTGCCTGCATCAATCACAATCTTTAAACGCCTAATCTTTGAACAATCCACGAGGCTACGCAGATGCTGCCCATACTCTTCAAGGAGGTCAGTTCTTCGCTCACTGCCTTGATGGGTAGCAACTGGTAATTCATTTGATATCAATGCCTCGCGAATTCGCTCCAAACCACTGGTTGCACCAATCGGACTTGCTCCGGCACGCGCAAATTTGATGCCGTGATATTGAGCAGGATTATGGCTTGCAGTAAACATCGCTCCGGGAATGTTGAGTCTTCCAGTTGCAAAATACAGTTGATCGGTGGCAGCAAGCCCAATGTTAACAACATTAGTTCCAGTAGCGCGAACGCCTTCAGAGAAAGATTGCACGAGGTTCTCTGATGTGGGGCGCATGTCAAATCCCACGACAATTTCATCAGCTGCTACTAAATTGGCAAAAGCGATTCCGATATCTCGGCAAAACTCTTCGGTTATCTCACTTCCAACTAACCCTCGAACATCGTACGACTTGATTATCGTTGCAAGTGATTGCGCGGTATATGCCACGCTATTTATTCTGAAGGAAGGGCGCGTAAATGTCCACGTCGGCCAATAGTGGGTTGGTTTTGATGCGGGTTTGATGTAATGACACTTCTTACGGCTTCTGCAATTGCAAGCAAGTCATCATCACTTGGCCCCGCTTCGCTCTCTTCGCTTATTAAACGAATTAGTTCCCAGCCGCGAGGCGCTGTGAGTTTGGCGCCATGATCGCCACATAAATCGTAACTATGCGGCTCCGCATATGTTGCTAAAGGCCCGAGCACGACAGTGGAATCGCCATAAATGTATGTGAGGGTTTGCACGGCAGGTTGGGCACACCCGGTGCGAGTGCACCGTCTAGTCGCCGGACGTAACCTTGCCATAGAGACACGGTATCTCGCGGGAACTTTCCAGGTTGGGATGCCACTCCGATTAGAAGTGCTACAAACTAGGAAGAGGGGGCAGTGGGAACAAAAAGGCCCGAATCAACAACTGGTAGCGCTGTTAATTCTTTTGCTAACGCAGGGGCCAAGGAGGTCGTTGCCAACCCAGAGCTATTGAGCATGGCAAAAGCTAGGGACATCTTCGCTGCTCGCGTAGAAAATTGAATCGCACGAGCGCTCTCAGGAACCTTCCATATCGCCATCGAATCCACTTTGATTGTTACGGTGGACTTCTTGCCGCGAGCTCCTGAAACGGTGAAGGAAACCTTCGGCGCATCGGTAACAATGCTCAACCATCCACTTTTCTCTGGAAGTGCAATTTGTTCTCCAGTACTAACGTTCGTGCTTGTGGACCATGCGATCTCACTTCGATTTCCAAATCTGCCGCGTGTGAGAATAGCGCCAACAACCGGTTCACTTGCGCTCACGCCAATGGAGAAGAGTTGACTCTTAGGTAGCGACTTCAGATCAACTTCGACAACTTTTTGAGCTGGGATTCGTAGCGAGTCCAGCCCAATAGGTGCAAAAATTCCAGAGGGCGAAATGTAAGTCACTTGAATGATTGCATCACTTTCACCTGGCACAAAAAGTCTAAGCTTCTGCGAGGTGACCTTCGATTTCTTCCCAATCTTCGCACCGGGAATACCAGGAATGACAAATTTCTGAGCTGGAGTAACAGCCGGTGCAACGAAATCACCGCCATAGTTTGTTAACCCTTTTCGTCGCTCATCGAAGAGTGCGGCGCGGATTAATCCAGAACGGGAAACGATATGAAATGCCGTTACTTTTTTTCCTGGCATAAATGTGGTTAGAGGAAAACTCTTCATACTTCGCCCAGGAATCGTCAACGTGCGCGTGGATTCAGAACCATCCTCACTCCACAGCTCCACATCGATAATCGCCTTACCAAGATTCTCGTTAATAAATTGGAAGTAGCCAAGGCTGGTGACATCGCTGGTTCCACCAACAAACCAAAACTCGCCCGCAGAAGGGCTACATTGAGAGAGGCCGAGCCAAGTTGCACTCTTTGAGGCAACAATTATTGGAGTTGCTGTGTTGCCTGCGACCACTCGAGCTTTCTTACCAAGAGCCACCACGCGGCTAGCTCCTTTTTTCATCGAACGATTCTTGCCATCGATAATTGCGCTCTTCGCTGTTGAATCAGAGAAGTGAATCGCTCCATTCATGTCCCGATACTGCGCAGGACAAACAAAAGTGGAGACGCTCTCGACATACCCTCGTGGCGCTTGTTCGCCTTCGACTACTGAGGCAAGGACTACTACTGCAGTAAAGGCTGCGAGGATCAATGCAGGTTTTCTCATGAGACTTCCTCATCGGAGAGCTCTCGCTGTCTTCGTCCACGCGGCAAGGCAAAGAAGACCAACAAACCAAGTGCGGCCACTTGAAGGGCCACTCCCGCTCGATGAGTTGTGCCATCGTGGAAAAGCACCACGCGCCCGCCCTCTGGAATTTCAAATTCTGTTAGCCCAACCTCTGACTCTTGCGGAAGTAGAACCTGCCCAGCATGTAGCGCTCGCCATCTTCCATTGAAAACCTCGGCAAGCTGCACCGTTCCGGCGGATGGAACATCAAATTCTGCTCCCACATACTCTGAGGGAAGTTCCAAAAATTCTCCATCGCCAGCTGCGCTTTTGTTCTCGTCGCTGCGTGGCTGAAACCTAAGGCGCGTCGTCGAACCAGATACTTGCCACAAGATCCCATCAGCAGTAGCAGAGAGTCGAGTCAATCCACCAATTCCGTCAATCTTGCGCGCGAGAGCATTATTTCGCTTCCCATTTTCTAAATAGAGATATCGGATGCCAAACTGCGCCAAAGTAGAAGCTGGGGCATCTCCCACGCCTGCAGTGATCTCACTAATTGTTTTTGTCAGAAGCGGCACCTCATCAGGTAGTGAAGCAAGTTCGCTCATACGTACATCTCGATCCCTAAGAATCACATACGCAAAACTTTGGACTTGCTCACGTACTTCACTTCGAAGTATGAGAGTTTTCGGTTGATCTGGATTATCTGTTGCAGTAGCGATGAATGCAGGCAGCACAGACGAGTTGGTTGTTTTCACCGGTACGCGGTCTGCTTCTGCTACCCACCAAAAAATATTTGCACCAACAGAATAGACCGCGATGACGGCTATCAGCACAGTGGCGAAATGAGCTCTACCCAAGGGCGATTCCTGCAGCCATTGTCGACGGCCCTGGCTCAGCCGAGCCAGAGCAATACAAGAAAATAGGGTTGCTATCACGAGGAGTCCGCCAGGCCAAAGGGGTGAGGTCAATGAATTCCCGTACGCAGCAATATTCACTGCACTTACCAGCGCGGCCAGCGCAAGACTTCCAATAATTACCAGTGCCTCGTTAAATGTTCGTTTAGCGAAAAGTGCAACAACGCCCACCACTAGTGCGATGCTACCTACGTAGCCGGGGACGGCATCTGATGGCTGAAAGTTTCCAGTGAGCACGCTTAACGGAGCCGAGAGAGCAACTGGCACTCCTTGATCGAGGAACAAATATGCAGGGTTCGTTAGAAGCGAGAGACTCCATGGTGCTAAAGAAAGGAATGAACTTGCCACGATGGTGAGGTATTGAATTGCACGCTGGCGAAATTGATCCCTCTCCTTTCGGAATGTCCATAGATGGGCTGCAAGTATGAAAATCGCAAGGACCAGAACTTGAAAGGAAAGCGCAGCCAGAAGTGCGAGTGCAAGGGCGCTTGCACAAGCTCTGCGCCAACTCAGAGTTGTTATCTCTCGTGAAAAAATCGGCTTGAAGACCAGGGCGGTTAAAGGCGCGATGATGACAAGCAGAACCGTGCTCAAATAGCCAACGCTCACTGAGGTGAGCAGGATTGTCGAAGTTCCATAGAGCAGCGCAGTCGTAACAGCTATCAGTTGGCCAACTCCGCTCTTACGAACGAAGAGATACATCGCCAACAGTGCCAACGTCGGTGCAAGAATGAAAAGCGCCGCAACAAATAGAGAGGGATTGCCCCCAGTCGCCAGTGCGAATAGTGCGAGCAAGGCGCTAAACGGATGGCCTGCCCTCGATGAACCAACGCCAAGCGCGTGCCACGACTCGCCGTAGCCACGAAGCAGCGCACCAGAGCTATCTCCCACCAAAGCCAACGCACCACCTGCTAACGCACCAAATCGTGATCTACTGGCGATGAGCGAGAGCAGAAGGAGCGCCGTTGTCGCAAGAAAGAGTGGGCGAGTAAATGCTTGGCGCCAGAAATGAGTTGCACTGGGTGCGAGAAGTTCACCTTCATCTGAATCATTTGTTCCGTTCGATTCTGAGAGCGAGATATTTCCGACAACAGGATCTGGAACCCGCTCAATCCTGCGCAGCAGTAAATCTCGCACGCGCATTGCGCCGAGTTTGATTTGTTCGCTCCAGGGAGCCAAGAACGGACGAATAACTCGCGCCGGCAGTAATCGCTTCTTCCGGCGACTTCGACGTGCGATGCGCAGTCGATCTAATCGAGTAAATAACAGTGCGACTGCTGCTATTTCATCCAGAGCGTAACCCGGCAACTTGGCAAGCAGATAACCAAGCGCTCTGATAATCGATGATGCAAAGATTCGAAGAACAATCCAAGGCAATGTCCATAGTGGCAAATTCGCTAATAAAACGAAGGCCGCATGGCGACGATCTAGTAAGTGCGGGCGATGGAACGCGCCACCTGCTACATCGATTGCCCGTCTTTCTGTAGCTGCCGCTTCGGCATGAAAGAGTTTCGCTGCTGTTACACAAAGGACTGCATAGCCAGCCATCCGAGCGCGCATTCCAAAATCCACATCGTCGCGAAAGAGCGGCAAGTTTTGGTCGAAGCCACCAATTTCTTCAAAGAGATCCCGGCGGATCAAGGCGCCTGCGGTGCTGACTGCTAATACTGGAATAGTGCCATCGCCATCGTGCTGTCCTTGGTCACGCTCATTTCTCTCCAAGCCAGTCCAGCGCGCTCCGTTGTGGGCAAGTGTCACGCCAATTTCCAATAGATGGTTTCGATCGTGCCAACCAAGAATCTTCGGACCAGCAACGCCCACGTTGGGACGTTCGGCGACCGCGGCTAGAAGCTGCGCGAGTGCATCTGGAGCGGGCGCGCAATCATCGTGAATTAACCAGAGCCATTCACTCTCGCGGTGGTGGCTCTCCCCTGATTCCGAGAGTACTTCTGGAAGCGGGGGAAGGTGCGCTACCGCGAGCGCGACCGCAGCGCCAAAACCGCAATCGTGTGCAGCGCTGATGAGATCGATTCGTGAGTTCTGTAAAAGCTCGGCAGATCCATCGGTAGAGCCGGTATCAACCGCGAGGAGATAGTCCGGGCCGCGCTCTTGGCTCGACAGCGCCGCCACGACCTCAGGGAGCCATCGAGCACCGTTATGGGTCACCAGAATCGCGCTCACCCGCTGTTGGGTAGGTAGGTTGAGGCCAGTCGCGTCGGGGGCGATGCTCATAGCGCCAACCCTAAGGTGCGCAGGGCAAAAGTGGCTTGTTGCCCGCAGATTTAGCCACCACTAAGGCGGCCCATTGCGAGGTTAGCTAGGCAGGTCGGCGCTTGAGACGGCGGCGCTCTCGCTCAGAGAGACCACCCCAGATTCCAAATCGCTCATCGTGTGCTAGCGCATAATCCAAACATTCGCTCCGTACTTCGCAGGAGAGACATACTCGCTTTGCCTCGCGAGTGGATCCGCCCTTCTCGGGGAAGAAGGCTTCTGGATCGGTTTCAGCGCAGAGCGCTCGTTCTTGCCAAGAGAGTTCTGCAGGGTTTCCACCCTCGAACGGTGTGAGCGGTGTGCTCATCTACAAGCCCCTAACATGTCTAAGAGAGAACCTAGGGAGAATTACACGCGTGTAACTCCCATTCGTCAAGTTAATGGACAGATACAAATTATTGGATTATTAGATTTCGCCAATTTGTCGACTATTAGGCGGAACGCTAACCCCGACTCCTGCGATTACAACCCCGCGCAGATGCGCGCCATCGCCGATTTGCACGCCATCGCCGATGATGGAGGCGCAAATATGCGCACCCGAACCAACCACCACATCATCGCCAATGATGCTTTGCTCGACCAGAACATCTCCGCCGATTTGTGAGGCGCCAACCGATGATCCAGCGTCGATCTGCACATTCACTCCAATGTGCGCATCAGGATGCACGTAATTCATAGTGGTCGATGTGGCAAAAACTGGGGAGTGAAATTGACCTTGTACTAAATCTCTCGATGCTTTCAAAAAAGCTGCAGGCGTTCCGATATCTATCCAGTAGCTCGAACTTTTGTAGGCCCACAGCGGGTTTCCTGCGGCCAAGAGCGCAGGAAAAGTTTCTCGTTCGATGCTCACTACTTTGCCTGCCGGGATTTGGTCGATAATGCTTCTAGTAAAAATATAGCAACCAGCATTGATGAAATCAGTCGGCGGATTATCAGATTTCTCAACAAAATCTTCGATTTTTCCAGCTGCATCAGTAGGCACTGAGCCATAAGGTCGGGCATCGGCTACGCGAATCAAATGTAACGTGGCGTCTGCGCGCATTTGGTTATGCAGAGCAACTTGTTCCCGCATGTCATGCGCGCTCAATATGTCACCGTTGAGAATTGCAATCGGTTGCTGCGGATCACTTTCGAGGAATCGAGAAGCGTTCCGGATAGCGCCTGCGGTACCAAGTGGTTGATCTTCGATTGCGTGGATAATCTCAACGCCAAAGCCTTTTCCATCCCCTAAGTAGTGGAGAAACTGCTCGTTCTTATAGGAGATTGCCATCACAATTCGAGTGACGCCATGCTCCTTCGCATAACCAATTTGGTGGGCGATAAATGGCACGCCAGCAACCTTGAGCATGGGCTTAGGGGTTTCAAGAGTCAGTGGATGCAATCGAGTGCCTTTACCGCCTACAAGAAAAATTGCTTCCATCAAGTACCTCGATTAGCCCAGAAATTTCACGAATGTAATCGATCAACCGCACGAGCGATATCGTCATCGGAAGCTGTAAGAGCAACTCGAACAAAATTTGCGCCCTTGGCGCCGTAGAAATCGCCAGGCGTAACGAGTATCCCGCGTTCAGCAGCCCATGCAACGGTAGCCCAGCACTCTTCACCACGAGTTGCCCATAGATACAACCCTGCCTCGGAGTGCGCAATCTCAAAACCTGCAGCAACTAGGGCGGTCGCAAGTTTTTCACGGCGAGCGCGATAGCGTTCTTTTTGAGTTGCGAGGTCATGCGGTTGCGCGAACGCAGCGGCCATTGCTTGTTGAATCGGCGCAGGCATAATCAAGCCCAAGTGCTTGCGAATCTCTCTAATCTTCGCAATCAGCGCTGGGTCACCAGCGACAAACGCTGCTCGATAACCCGCTGCGTTAAAACTTTTCGATAGCGAATGGACGATCAATATTCCGGAGGTATCTCCATCACATACTTGGAGCAGTGAAAGAGGTTCACTCTCCCAACCCATTTCGATGTAGCACTCATCGCTGACAAGAATGGTGTTGGTCGCCCGTGACCATTTGATAATCTCGCGCAACTGCGTCTGATTCAACGTTCGGCCGTGTGGATTTGCTGGGGAATTAATCCACACTAAATCGGCATCACCCGGCCATGTCGCGATGTCATCGCTCACTGGCACGCACTCCGCGCCAGCAACAATCGCCCCAACGCGGTAGGTCGGATAGGCAATCTCTGGAATCAATACCTTTTTCGCTTGCATGAAGGTTGGCAGCAGCCCCACCAACTCTTTTGATCCAATGGTGGGAAGAAAATCGCATTCTGTGTTGGGATGACCGACTAAAAACCGCTCCCGAATCCACCGTTCCAACGCTGCGCGGAGCCCAGGGCTACCAATCGTGAGCGGATAGCCAGGAGCATTTCCGCTCGCGGCAAGGGCCTCTTGCATCGATGTGGGTGAATCATCGACAGGTGTTCCGATGGAGAGATCGACTAGGCCACCAGGATGTGCGCTCGCGCTCTTCTTGTAGGGCGCAAGTAAGTCCCACGGAAAATCGGGAAGTTTCACAACGCTACCCTTTCGGGCGAGCCACAACTACTGGGTGATCACTCTCTTGCGCGCCCACCTTGCTTGCGCCACCAGGTGAGCCCAATTCACTGAAGAACTCTTCGTTAACGGCTTTGAATTCGCTGAACTCGCCAGGCACATCATCTTCGTAATAAATAGCCTCTACAGGGCAGACCGGTTCGCATGCACCGCAATCGACACACTCGTCAGGTTGGATATAAAGCATCCGGCCACCCTCGTAAATGCAATCAACTGGGCACTCTTCAATGCACGACTTATCTTTTACGTCGATACATGGCCCTGCGATGATGTAAGTCACGAACTGCTCCTATCTCTGCAACAACCGACAAGTGGGGCTAATTATGCTGCCTCTCGAGCCAATTTCCACTCTATGCTGGAACATGTGCGAGTAGCCGCCCCAGATAGGTCGATTATTGGAGCCCGAGTCTCCATTCGGGTCCACGATGAGGAACCCGGAAAGTTCCGCGACCTACTCGGCCACCTCGTGGACCTCACGCACGTTCAAGATAAGAATGGCGTAATTAAAGAATTTGACCCTGCCGCAATCCTTGCGTGGAAAGTGGTTGGCGAGCGCGCGGGCACGCACGTTGCACAAGCGCAGGATCGAGTCCACCGGTGAAGTTATACGACACTAAACAACAGCTGGCGATTGAAGTTCTACCTTCCGAAAGTGGCACGGTCGATATCTACTGCTGCGGACCTACCGTTTATCGATTTGCACATGTTGGAAATTTGCGCACCTTCCTTCTTGGCGATTTAGTGCGCAGAACCCTCCGGGCGGAGGGCACCGCTTATCGTTATATACAGAACATCACCGATGTGGGTCATCTCAATGATGATATGCACATTGATGTCGCTGAAGACAAAATCCTTGCGCAAGCAAAGCTAGAGAATAAAGATCCCTTTGAAATTGCTCGGTTCTACGAGGGCACATTTCACAGCGACCTCGCAGCGCTCAATATTCTCGCTGCAGATGCATACCCGAAAGCTAGTGAATCAATCGGATTGATTGTTGATTTAATTGCGCAATTGATTTACATCGGTGCCGCTTACCAGGGCAACGATGGCTCGCTCTATTTTTCGGCGCGTAGTTACAAAGATTATGGAGCGATTAGCAGGAATTCACTCGACCAATTGCGTGCTGGATATCGATTCGACGCCGAACAGAGCCAAGGACAAGAGCAGGGCAAGCGCTTCCACGCTGATTGGGCGCTCTGGAAAGCGGCATCAGAGAACCGTGCGATGACCTGGCCAACGCCGTGGGGGGTTGGATTTCCTGGTTGGCATATTGAGTGTTCGGCGATGTCAATCCACTACTTCCCCAACGGCGTCTCACTTCATCTTGGTGGAATAGATTTGCGCTTTCCCCATCATGAGAATGAACGAGCGCAGAGCAATGTGGCTACAAACTCAGAATTTGTCAGACAATGGGTTCACGGTGAGCATCTTTTGTTCGATGGCAAGAAGATGGCAAAAAGTGCAGGCAACGTACTCCATGTAGCAGATCTCATTGAACGAAAAATTGATCCACTCTCGTTGCGATTACTTTTCATGGAGAGCCATTACCGCACGCAAATGAATCTCACGTGGGAGAGCATTGAGGCGGCACACACCACTTTAAAACGCTGGCGAAAGAAGATTGCATCATGGCCAGGCGGTGGTCGAGTTGACCAATCAATTACCTCCGCGATTACCACATTTTTTGGCGATGATTTAAATACTGGTTCAGCGTTATTACTGCTTCGTAAGTTCGAAAAGGATGAGAGCATTTCAGATGCCGACCGACGGGCAACGTTCCTGGCTTTAGAGGACTTGCTTGGTCTTGAACTCAATCAAATGTCACCTACCGAGCTGCCTTCAGAAGCGCTAGCGCTCGTGCAGGCACGTGCAAGCGCACGCGAGAATCGGAATTGGCCGTTAAGTGATCAGCTGCGAGATCAGCTCCTAGAACTTGGTGTGCGAGTTAATGATGGACCTGAAGGTCAAACCTGGGAGCTGATTTAGTTACTTAAGGATTTCTGCACAGACAATGGTGGGTTCATCCATTTAGCCTCTGGATTGGTGCAGATGATTCGATCTTCAGCGCGATATCTAGTTCGATATTTCTCGCGCTTGAATTCGACCCCATCACGTTTGAGTATTCGCCAGACTTCAATGGTGAATCCTGGCACTCCCTCTTGGAAAATGCATTCCAAACCATCATTTTCCAAAATTTTGAATGCGACTGGATTTGTCCGCGGGCCAGATTCGGTGTCGACATCTACGAATTTAGTGCCATAGATGGTTACGGTTACCGACTTGTTGGTAAAGGAGGTATCGACAAAAATCGGCTTCCCAGAGTTATTTCGAAACTTCACATCAACGCTCGGCCAAGCAACAGTCGATTCTCGCCCTGCAGGATAGCGCGAGATGTAAAAACTATGTGGTTTATGTTGAACGAGCTCCAAACCGCTAAACCACGCTGCATTCCACGTTGTGGTTGCAACTTGGGATACACCGCCACCCCAATCTTTCTTAAAAACTCCCCCATCAATCATGATTCCGGGAACGAAACCTCGCGCTTCAGTGCGCTCTCCTACCGCCTTGTTGTAACTAAAAACTTCACCAGGTTTAACGATAACTCCATCCATCCATCGCGCAGCGCGGTGGATATTGGTTAATCGATATTCTGCATAGGGGTAATACGTTGTAAAAGTTCCGATTACCTCCTTGATGCCCAAGCCCCCTGCCATCTCCGTCGTTATCTTTGCCGCAACAGGTTCTGGAGTAAGCGTTACTTGACGCAGATTTCCTGCTTTATCGAGCACGGCAATGAGTGCATCGCTCAATTTATCTTCAGGAACATCTAAGCCATCGCGCGATGGTTGGACGCGAGGTGCGCCATCAACCATAGTAAATGAGGCATTTAGTGGTTCCACTACATTCGAAGTCCACGATTTACCAACGAGATTTATGAATGTTCCTTTTAACCACTTCGCCTCAAGTTTGCCAGTGCGACCTGGAATAAAAGTTAAGGCTTGGGAAATAATCTGCGGCGAAATCGAGATTGTTATCGGTTTCTCTATGTTGAGCGCAATCGTAAGTGGCGCCGAGGTAGCCGCTTGCGCAAAAATGAGCATTGCTTCTGCTTCATCATCGCTAACTTTCGCTTTGAGCCTGCTCAGTGGGATTTCAATTTCTTCACTCCGAAGCCAGTTTGCAGAAATCTTCTTAAGCGCTGCCTTGCGGTTAATCGCTTTACCATCTCGTGATTTCACTAACTTTGGCGCAAGTCCGTCATAGGTAATGTCCGCGTTTCTTGGCGCGATATTCACTCGCGCTTCAATAACACGAATGGCGCGGTTAAAAGCCTCTTGATTGGTCTCAATTTTTGGCTCAACATTTTTCGAGCTGAAAAGTAGCCAGAGAAGAGTCGCTGGATTAACGCTCCGTTTTTGCAGCGAATCAACGGAGCCTTCTACGTTGGCTCTCAAACCTGACCCAGATGCAGGTAAGGAATACTCTCTTTTCTCAATGAGAAGCGTGATCTCACCTTCGATGCGTTTCTGACGCTCGGACGTTACCTTGGCGATCGCATCTTCTGGTGACATTCTCGAAATATCTACACCAAGTAGCTGCGTCTTTGGCGGGATAGCTGCACCAACAGCAACCCAGAGCGCGAACCAGAGCGCTACTAGCGCAGCTAAGGCACCGATCCCATAAACGAGTGGCTTCTTCATATGATTTCTAAAGCCTCGACCCAATGCTTGCCACCATAAGTAGGAACCCTAAGGCCAAGAATGTATTTCCCGTGCCATTGGACATCACGAGTAATTCTTCGCCATTTCCAAACGTCGCTGCCCGAAGCGTCGCTGCGCTCCAACCGAGAAGAAACCAGAACCGAATACTGCGCCTGCCAAAGCGAACGCCCAATATTTTGGAGGCGGAGAAGCCACCCAAGAGTCCAACAAGTAGGCCTAACGGAAACCACCCGAGCGAAAAGTTGTGCACGAGTACGCCGCACCCACCAATAAGAACTCCCGCCGCAAGGCCAAAGAGATTTTCCGGTACTCGTCTCATCCCGAACTCACAATGTAATTCCGGAGAATAAATCACTTTCGTGGCCCTGTGCATCAATTTCTGGGCCAGCTACTCCCTTGACGCGCGTGTAGTACTCATAACCGAACACCTGCATACCCAACAAATTCGAGAGGGCGAAGAATGGACCATCCACTGCAATCTGTGTGCGATGAGCCTTCATGGCCTCCTTCTTCATTTCAACATATTTATTACCATCAATTACGGCATGGACAAATGAATCATCTTTGGCGAAGGGAATGTCGTCGATAGATTCCGCTCCAAAAAAATCAGAACCAATCTCGCGCATCGCATCCATACTTTTTTGCACCAGAGACTTCGGCATAACATTCCAGTAGATTTTCGCTATCTGCCAACCAAGTCTTTCGCTCAATTCCGCAGCCTGCATCGTTACTCGATGCGTTTGAATGTGATCGGGATGTCCGTAACCGCCAAATTCATCGTAGGTAACCAGGACGTGCGGTTTGAATTCGACTATGTAATGTGCAAGTAGCGCAGCCGCTTCATCAACATCAGCGTTCCAAAAGACATCTGGCCGTGCGTTCTGTGGCGTGTCCATCATTCCGCTGTCGCGAAAACGCTGCTCTGGAGCGCCAAGGTACCAATGGCGACTAACGCCTAGCGCCTCGAGCGCATTGGCAAGTTCTCCCTCACGAATTTCCGCAAGACGATCTCTTTTATCACTCGCGGCATCGGCCAATTCGGGGAGCAAGATTTCGCCCTCTTCACCACGGGTGCAGGTGACCAGAGCCACCTCAAACCCTTCATGCGCATACTTCGCCATGGTTGCGCCATTATTAATACTCTCATCGTCAGGATGGGCATGAACCAGAAGTAGCCGACCTCGCTTCGACGCAGTGGATTCAGGCATGGATGAAAGGGTACGGTGAATTCCTATGGCCGACACATCGCAACTCTCCTTTCCGCGCCACTCTGCGAAGACGTTGCGGTTCACCCTAGGCGCGCCTCGAACCTTCACGCTCTCCCCTGATGGGCAGCGCCTGATCTTCGTGCGTAGCGCCTCAGGTACCGACCGAATCGGTCGCCTCTATCAATATGACCTCCGTTCCGATGTCGAAGAGTTACTCGTTGATCCGCTGAACTTGCTAGTCGATGGCGCAGAGCAGCTCTCGCCAGAAGAGCGTGCCCGCCGGGAGCGCACTCGGGAGGCTGCCGGGGGCATTACCTCTTATTCCTCAGATAAGAAATGTGAATTCATCACATTCGTACTTTCAGGCAAGCTTTATACGCTCGAGATTTCTTCTAAAAGAATTCGTGAGGAGGCTAGCGCCGGGATAGTCATAGATCCGCAGTTAGCGCCGGATGGAAAATCAATCGCATACATCACTCCCGAAGGGGAACTTCACCTCTCGCGCGAGGGCAAAGTAAAAGTTTTATGTACTCCAGAGAATCCCGATATTTTTTATGGGACCGCAGAATTTGTCGCAAGTGAAGAGATGTCACGTCATCACGGTTTCTGGTGGAGCGCGGATAGCCAATCACTCTTCGTGCAACGCTTTGATCAAACACCTGTCACAAAAATCTTTATCAGCGACTCAGCAAACCCTGAAAGTGCACCTCGAGAGGTTCGCTATCCATTTGTCGGCACCGCAAATGTCATTACCTCGCTCTTGTTGCTCAACCTTGAGGATCTATCCCGAAAAGAGATCAGCTGGAATCCAGCTCATGAGTATCTCTGCGATGTGAATCCAGGTGATGGCAAAGTTCCGCCTTTGCTCTTGACCATGTCGCGGAACCAACGCCATGCAGAGATTGTGGCTATTGACCCTGAGAGCGCCAAAGGGCGTGTAATTGCAGAAATGAAAGATCCCGCATGGATTGATCTCGTTGCTGGTGTTCCTGCATGGGGACCCAATGGTGAACTCATAACGCATGTCATCCATGAGAACACCCATTCAATCGCTGTGAATGGAGAGGTTGTCACGCCAGAGCATCTTCAAGTCGATGGCATCATTGCAATAAATCGCGATGGCATCACCTTCTCTGGAACCTTCGATCCCACTCAATCACATGTTTATTGGCGGGGCTGGGGTGGCGAATTCGAAGCGCTCACGACAGAGCCAGGTGTGCATATGGCTCGCACTAACGGCGGCACCCTCTTACTCATCTCACGAGATCTGAACAGCTATGAAGTCTCAGTAGCTATCAAGCGCGATGGTGTGACGAGAAAAATCGCAGCGCATAATGAACGACCCGAAGTGGATGCGCAACCGCAATTTCTTTCGTTAGGCGAACGAGGGCTGCGCAGCGCACTATTACTTCCACAGAATCGTGAACCAAAGAATCTTCCTTTGCTAGTGGACCCTTATGGCGGTCCAGGGCACGCACGAGTAATGCATGCGAAGAGCGCGTACGCAGAGGCGCAATGGATTGCAAATCAAGGATTTGCCGTGCTCATCTCAGATGGACGGGGTACGCCACATCGAGACCCGCAATGGGAGCGTGCGATTGTCGATGACCTGTCGACATTCCCGGTTGATGATCAAGCAGATGCTGTGCAAGCGCTCATCGCGACCCATCCTGGGTTAATTGATAGTGCGCGCGTTGCCATTCGAGGGTGGTCATTCGGCGGTTATCTTGCAGGACTTGCCGCAGTTCGTAGACCAGATATCTTCAAGGCGGCGATTATTGGTGCGCCGGTTACCGATTTCCGACTCTACGACACTTTCTACACCGAGCGATTCATGGGACCTGATACGAAGAGCGTAAATTACGAGAAATCATCACTTCTTAATGAGGCGAAGAATCTCCAAGTACCCGTAATGATTATCCACGGCATGGTCGATGACAACGTTCTGGTTTCCAATTCTTTGAAGCTTTCCTCTGCGCTTCTAGAGGCTGGTAAAGCACACGAAGTTTTGCCGCTCACGGGGGTTACCCACATGACGCCACAAGAAGTGGTCGCCGAGAATTTGATGTTGTTGGAACTTGATTTCCTTAAGCGAGCGCTCAAGATTTGAAGAATTAATAGGTAGGCAGGGAAGTATCAATCTGCTTTGCCCACGCAAGAACGCCACCGCTGACATGTGTTGCATCGGAGAAGCCGGCGCCCTTAAGGACTGCTAAACATTCGGCAGAGCGAACGCCACTCTTGCAATGCAAAATAATCGGCTTATCTTGTGGCAATTTAGCGAGCACTGAACCATCAAGGAACTCCTGTTTTGGAATGAGCACAGAACCAGGTATGCGCACAATTTCAAACTCAGCAGGTTCGCGAACATCTATGAGTAGGAAATTATCCTTGTGTTCCATTTTGCTCTTGAGTTGTTCAACAGAAATTGTCGATCCTGCAATCGCCTCAGTCGCTGCGGTGGAAATTGCGCCGCAGAAACCTTCGTAATCTTCGAGTAACTCTTTTTGTGTTGCATTCGGGCCACATAGGACACAATTAGGATCCTTACGGATTCTCACCTTGCGATATGACATCTCAAGCGCGTCATAAATCATCAATTCGCCAATGAGGCTCTCGCCAATTCCCGTAATGAGCTTGATTGCCTCAGTTACTTGAATTGAACCGATTGATGCACAGAGCACGCCAAGTACACCGCCTTCGGCGCAACTGGGCACCATGCCAGGTGGTGGTGGTTCGGGATACAAGCAGCGATAGCACGGTCCATGTTCTGCCCAGAAGACGCTTGCTTGTCCATCAAAACGATAGATCGAACCCCAGACGTAAGGTTTGCCAAGTAGAACGGCTGCATCGTTGACCATGTAACGAGTGGCGAAGTTGTCGGTGCCATCGATGATCAAGTCGTATTGCGAGAAGAGCTCCATGACATTTGAATTATCAAGTCGAGTCTCGTGCACAATTACTTTTGTGTAAGGATTAATTTCGGCAATACTCTCGGCGGCGCTGAGCGCTTTACTTTTTCCGATATCGCTTTGGCCATGAATAATCTGTCGCTGCAAATTTGATTCATCGACAACATCGAACTCCACGATTCCCAACGTTCCAACACCTGCTGCTGCCAAATACATCAACGCGGGCGAGCCCAAGCCGCCAGCGCCAACACAGAGCACCTTTGCTGCCATCAAGCGGCGCTGACCATCCATCGCGACGTCAGGGATAATCAAATGGCGGCTATATCGCCGCACCTGATCCGCTGTGAGCGCAGGTCCAGGTTCGACCAGTGCTTTTAATGGGGGCGTCATGGGATGGCTCACACCCCTACTCTGCCATGTTTACTTACTCCCGCTCCACTTGAAGGCCTACCATCGACCCTATGAGTGATACAAAGGCACGGCTGCCGCGCGATGAACGGCGAGCACAACTTCTCACCGCCGCGCTCGAGGTTTTTACCTCTGCCGGCTATCACGCAGCTGCTATGGATGAAATCGCCGATCGAGCGGGAGTAAGCAAGCCCGTGCTCTACCAACATTTCCCAAGCAAACTCGACCTTTATTTGGCAGTGCTCGATCTCCATGTCGATCAATTGGTCTATTCCATACAACGCGCCATCGCGTCTACCCACGACAATGCCGACCGAGTCAAAGCAACCGTTGATGCCTATTTCAATTTTATTGAGGAAGAGGGCGAGGCTTATCGCCTCCTCTTTGAAAGTGATATGAGCGTAGAGCCAGCTGTCCGTGAGCGATTAACTCGCATGACATACGACTGTGCCGCGGCAGTGAGTGCAGTGATCGCTGCAGATACTGGAATTCCCGATGAAGCGGCGATGCTCCTGGGCATCGGCTTGGTTGGCACTGCGCAATTCACAGCACGTTATTGGCTAGAGCGTGATGGGCGCGTCCCCCGTGAAGAAGCGGCGCGACTTGTAGCAAATCTGCAATGGCGCGGAATCTCTGGATATCCACGCACACTTGATGAGCGCGGAAAGAAATAAATCGCTAGGGTAGGAATATGAGCACAAAAAAGAGCGCCGAAAGTTCGACTAGCGCATCCTCAAGCAAAGTTGAAGTCCGAATTGGAATTAGCGATTCGCCACGCGAATTGACTATCGATTTATCAAATAGCGCCGACGAAATCGAAGCGACGGTTGCACGCGCGCTAAACGAAGGATCGCATGTCTCCTTCACCGATGAGCGCGGTCGCAGACTTATCGTGCCTGCTGCGAAGGTTGGTTTCATCGAAGTGAGCGCACGCTCCGAGCGAAAAGTTGGCTTCGGAACTAACTAGTCACAACGCGGTATCGACCTAGAGAAAATCGTAAGTAATTTCGCGATACATCCCTGCGATATCGCTTGCCTTCTTGTGGCTCAAAAGCGAAGCACCTGCCAGAGCGGCATCGGCAAATAATGGGCTCTTTGGTATTCCTGGCTCGATTACTAATGCGCCGAATTTCTCCCTGAGCAGTTCCACCATCTCAATGCCATGTTTCGAGCGCGCTTCGACCATAGTGGGAAGGATTGCGCGAATCTTTCCGCGATACCGAGCGCTCTCCTTGGCTATTTGAAGCGCCCCACGTACCGAAAGCAAATCTAATCGAGTAGGGATAATGAATTCATCAGCTGTGGCAAGGACTAGTTGATTTAATCTTGAGAGACCGGATGCGGTGTCGATAATGATGATGTCGTATTCAAATTTCGCAAGGGCGTCAAAGAGCATGCGGTCATCTTTTATCTTCAAATCTCCAGATAATTTGGGCGAAGCAGGAATTAGATCTACTCGCTCTGCAGTTTGATGAATCATGCCCAGCGCTCGCTCGCGCCCCGAGAAGATGTCATATGCGGTACGTCTGGAATTCTCTTTGCCTAAAGTGAATGTCAAAGCTCCCTGTGGATCGCAATCGATAAGAAGCACCTTCTTGCCATACTCAGAAAACGCAACTGCCATAGAGAGTGCGCTAGTGGTCCGACCAACACCACCAGTGGTATTCAGGAGCGTAAGTATTCGAGACATTATTTACATCAACTCTAAATACTCGGGTCACTTGTTACAAGCTCGCGTTGCGCTTTGGCATACGGGCTCATTCGCATGAATTCTGGGAGCTTAAGCGCGTTTTTGCGGAAAGTAACCAGCGCTCGATTAGTCACTTGCTCTTGACCAGGAAAGGCCGGCCAGCCATACATATCGCGCGCCCACCGTGGTAACGATGCGGCAGCAAGCGTTGCTACTGAAGCCCATAGCGCTGGCGCAGGAGTTGCGAAGCGAAGTGGTAGCGACATAGGCGGAAAGGTGAGAAAGACCGAAGTGCGCTTAGCCTCTTCTGTGGCAGCTAACTTTGGTTGAATATCGCAGATGTAATCCTTGAGCTCTTCATATGACGACGGCACGCTCGCACGTTCGATTCCCACTAGCTCCGCGAAGATCACCATTTGGTGCAGATAATCATCGATATCTCGCTCGGTGAACGGCGCTCCAGATCGCAACGCAACATCAACAAATGCATCAACCATGGATGCGTGAACCCAGAGCAACTCTTCTTGAGTGTCTAATCCCAATCGCTGGTGAATGGTGCGCACACGTTCTGCAGCGCGGTCAACCTCGTTGCGCGGACCATAGGTCACCAATGCCACATATTCACCGGTGCGGCGTAATCGCCCCCATGCATCGTCGCGAAAATCTGAGTATTTCGCGACTCCAGCCATAGCGCCAGGATGGAGCGCTTGCTCCATGAGTGCGCGGATTCCCCCAACTATTAACGCAGGATCTGAATGCAGGCGCGCAACAACCGAGTCGGCAGCAAAGTAACTTTGGTTCACCTACATCTCCCCTAATTTCTGAGTCTTCTTTTAATGCGCGCTCTTCACTCTTTGCAGGTCGTAATGACTCCTACGAATTCTCGTCGAGCCCTGCCCATGGTTGTGCTGGCTCTCGGTCGGCATCGGTACATATCCGAGCGTAATCGCAATATCCGCATAGCGCTCCCGGAGTCGCAGTGAAGCGTCCTTGCGAAGTTGCTGCAAGCGCCTCGGCTGCGATGCGCTCTGCTCGTTGTACGTGGCGGGCAAGCGAGGCCTCATCATGGCGATAAACCGCTTTGGTATCTGATGGAAGGTGGTGTAGCTCCACCGTGCGGCATTTCTTCCGCAACGTTCGTTCGGCACCAATGGCGTAGATAGCAAGGGCTAGCGATCCTCCCGCCTCAATTTCATCTGGTGGACGTTTGCCTGTTTTGTAATCAACGATGACAAGCTCGCCGTCGCGCTCATCGATTCGATCGACCCGCCCGGAAAGCGATAAGCGCTCAGTTGTTGCACTCACTGTTCGTTCAAGACCACGAGGTTCATCATTCGGATTTACTCCGGTTAAATACTGACGAACCCACTGCTGAGCCCTAAAGCGATATCTTTCAGATTGTTCATCATCTCGGAAACCTTCAGAACGCCAATGTTTTACTACTAGCTCAGCGCCCTTTTCATCCGTTCGCTGCTCTTGCGGCAAGGTGAACCATTCGCGAAGGGCATTGTGAACTGCACTTCCCATACTTGTATGTCCCCATGGGCCACCCCGCGGTGGTTTTGGGATCTCGATATAGGTGTAGCGATACTTTTTTGGACAATCAAGCCACGTTTCTAATCGATACGGAGTGCAAGAGAAAAGTTTCTCCGGCATGCCATCAAATGAGATTTGCACGTTCTGACCACTCATGCGTTGACAAAGGCACGCACTGAATCCGCAATCATCTGCACTGCAATAGCTGCAAGTAAAAGTCCAGCGATTCGCGCGATGAGCGTGACGCCAGATTTCTTGATGATCTTGATGATTCCAGTCGAGTATGCCAAAACCAGGCCAAGCAAAATATGGAGCAAAATAATGGCAGCAAATAGCGCGGCCATCATCGATACGGAGCTACCCGAGCCAGCAGAATTCGCTTGTTTGACGAAGATGATTGTTGCAACTATCGCACCAGGACCGGCAAGTAGTGGTGTTCCTAATGGAACTAGCGCCACACTCACATCTTCCTCGTTACCTTGCTCTTTTTGGTTTCCCGTTAAGAGGTTTAATGCAACGAGCAGCAGCAAGAGTCCACCTGCCCCCTGCAAAGCTGGAAGTGAAATCTTCAAGTAATCTAAAATGAATTGGCCAAAGAGCGCGAAGATAATGATAAGAAGTAGGGAGACGCTTGCGGTCTTCCAAGCAAGCCTGCGCTGCTGCTCTGGCGAGTATTTCGAGACAAGCGAGAGGAAGATTGGCATCACTCCCGGGGGATCGATGATGACAATCAACGTGACAAACACTTGAATGCCAAAGGTTAATGCGCTTACTGCGCCCACACTTCCGTTCATACGGTAAACACCTCGCATCCCTTCCCTTGAGCGAGGATACCCTCCCAAACATCCGGCGCGGTTTGTTCCATGCCAAGGCGTTGCGAACCGATAGCGCCGTGATAATCGCTTGAGCCAGTTGCAAAGACATCAAAAGCACGCGCCATCTCTCGGAGCGTATTTCGCGCATCATCGTCGTGGTCACGGTGATTTACTTCTAGACCATCTAAGCCATATGCGAGTAGAGCTGCAATTTCATCTGTTGAATAAATCGCACCTCGCGAGCCCGCCAAGCCATGCGCCAAAATACTCACTCCGCCCGCACGCTTTATGGCAGAGATTGCTTCTTCTGGAGTTGGCGCAAAATGTCCAACATAGAAAGGTGAATCATTATGCAGATACTTCTTAAATGCCTCATCTCGTGAACTCACTACGCCGCGCTCCATCAGCGCATCAGCCAAATGGGGACGACCAACTGTTTGAGCGCTCTCAGAATGTTTTGCTACGTCAGCAAAAGAAATCTCGATTCCTGCCTCGTTAAGCAATCCAATGATCTTTTTCATGCGCGGGATGCGATCGTCGCGAGTTAACGACATCGCTTGATTGAGCTCGTCATCCAAGGGGTCGAAGAGATAACCCAGCATGTGCACGCTCATACCATTTGCGGTACGGCATGAAATCTCAGCCCCTGGAACTATGGTCAACGCTCCCGCGCCAACTGGGGCTTTTAACGCAGCTAAGGCTTGCCATCCTTCAACAGTGTCGTGGTCGGTTATTGCCAACACTGAAATCGCCTCGGTTTTTGCCAAGCCAACAAGCTCACTTGGTGAGTTGATGCCATCGCTCACATTTGTGTGCGAATGTAAATCAATTTTCATGAGCGACACCATCTCTTTCATCTCCCTGTAATTGGGATGTTCGAGATGCAACGAGAGCACTTCCAAAAATCAACAGCGCAATGCCTGGGATTATTCCTGCCGGCGGTACTTGCCCTAGCCACCAGAAAGCAAGGAGCGCACCAACGGGGACTTCAAAAAAGACGATTAACGAGACCACAGCTGGGTTGACTCGCACGAGCACTTGATTAAAGAGCGTATGACCTAGCAATTGTGCGCCGACTATCAAGCCAAGTATTAGCAACCATTCCTCGCGCGGATAATCAAATAATGAAGCGCCGCTAGGTATAACCACAATCAAACAAGTTAACGCGCACACCAAATAACAGATGGCTGTGTAGGTAGTTGTAGAAACAACCTTCTGAACATGTGAACCAGCAGTGACATATGCGCCAGCTAGTGCACCGCCGAGGAGTGCTATGAGATCACCAGTCAATGAACGAGTCGATAACGACCAATCAACTCCAGTGATGATCAGAACGCCCACCATGGAAATTGCCATTCCCACCCAGACTCGACGATCCACTACACGCCCTTTGTAGCGAAGCCAGAGCGCAACGAAGATTGGTTGCGTTGCTGTTAGCGCAGTTCCACTAGCGACGCTCGTTAATCGCATTGAGTAAAAGAAGCAGATGAAATGAAGCGCAAGGAATACTCCAGCAAGAATCGACCAACTCCAGGATTTTCTCGTTAGTGATCGCCACTCCCCTTTCGCCAACGCAAATGGAAGGGTGAGCAGAGATCCGCCGAGGTTTCTCCAAAAGATAGCCACTGGCACCGCCATGGCGCCGAGTGCAATGAGCGGTCCAGATGTTCCAATGCCAATGATTCCAATAGCTAATCTCGTGAGATCGCCCCCACCGATTGGACGCTTTCGCCCCTGGGCTGCTCGATTCATCGACATCATGAGTACGACCCTAACCGGTACCCTTACTCTTATGAGCGCTACATTGAATCGAGTCTTCATAGCGCGCCTTGCAGGAACTGCGGTTTTTGACCCAACTGGTGATCAAGTGGGAAAGGTGCGCGATGTCGTCGCCACCCTTCAGGCGGGTCAGGTACCACCGCGCGTCCTCGGAATAATCGTGGAGGTGCCGCCACGACGACGAATCTTTATTCCCATCACGAGGGTCACATCTATCGAACCAGGCACAGTGGTCATCACAGGGTTGCTCAACGTTCGTAGATTTCAGCCTCGACCCGGTGAATTTCTTGTCCTCGGTGAATTTCTTGATCGGACGACAACGTTAATTGGCAAACCTGAGCGAGTGATTATTGAAGATATCGCAATGGAACAAACTCGTCGTGGGGATTGGTTGTTAAATAAAGTACATGTCGCAACCAAGAGCTCTGGTCTTCGTCGACGCGGTCCAGGAAAGACGGTTGAGTATTCACAATTGACAGAGTTCGCAGCAAGTGAAACTGATGATGAAGCACGGAGTCTTCTTGCCACGTTATCAAGCCTCAAAGCTGCCGACTTAGCAGGTGCTTTACATGATCTTTCCATGTCACGTCGCGTGGAGATCGCTCGAGCGCTCGATGATGAGCGACTTGCTGATCTGCTCGAGGAGATGGAGGAAGGCGAACGCGTTGCATTGCTTGCGCAACTTGAAGGCGAGCGAGCTGCTGATGTCCTCGGCGAAATGGATCCAGATGATGCGGCGGATTTGCTGCGCGAAGTTGGCACCGAGAAGGCGGAATCACTCCTTAATCTCATGGAGCCCGAGGATGCCGAAGATGTTCGACGACTCATGGTGTATGAGGATTATTCAGCTGGCGGAATGATGACAACCGAACCAATCATTCTCGCTGCTGATAACACAGTTGCCGAAGCGCTTGCCGCGCTGCGAGCCAGTGAAATAACGCCAGCGCTTGCTTCACAAGTCTTTGTTACCAGAGCGCCACATGAGACTCCCACCGGCAAATTCCTCGGTATCGCGCACTTCCAACGGCTGCTTCGCGAGCCACCAGCAACTTTGCTTGGTTCAATCATTGACGCTGAATCAGAGTCGCTCACGCCCGACCGAAATCTCACGACAATCTCTTCTTACTTTGCCGCTTACAACTTGGTGGCAGTTCCAATCGTCGACGAGAACGATCGGCTTCTTGGCGTCGTCACAGTTGATGACGTTCTTGACCATTTACTGCCAGAGAATTGGCGAGCACAACATGATGATGGCACCAGGGAGGTATTGAAATGAGTAATCGATTAGATCTACCACGTCGCGGCAAACGCTCATTGCGTCCTACCTATAACTCAGAAGCGTTCGGACAGCTCTCTGAGCGATTTGCTCGTTTTCTCGGCACTGCGAATTTCTTGGTCTACATGTCTGTCTTCGTGCTTACGTGGGTACTCTGGAATGCGCTCGCTCCGAGTGATCTGCGCTTCGACCCATTTCCTTTCATCTTTTTAACCTTGATTCTTTCGCTGCAAGCTTCTTATGCAGCGCCACTAATTTTGCTTGCGCAAAATCGCCAAGCTGATCGCGACCGAATTCAATCGGCAGAAGATCGACTACGCGATGAGCGTAATTTGGCAGATACCGAATATCTCACACGTGAGATTGCAGCACTTCGTGATGGCCTAGGGGATGTTGCAACGCGGGACTTCATTCGTAGCGAGCTTCGCGAATTACTTTCAGAGATTAAATCTGAAGATGACAATTCGTCATCTGGTTCAACGAGCTGAAAGCGGCAATCTTCTTCCTGCCAGAGAATCACTGCGCTTAATCAGCCGTTCGGCAATCTCCATGAGCGCTTGCGTTGAAGGATTTTCAGGTGCAAGAGGAGTGCCCGCATCTCCCGCTGATCTAAGTGCAGGATCAAAAGGAATTTGTCCCAACAATGGAACGCTTCCGCCAGTCAATCGCTCCAATCGTGCAACGGTTTCTGCGCCGCCACCTGCTCCGAAGAGCGAGATCTTCTCGCCGCAGTGTGGACATGGAAATGCCGACATATTCTCAATAACGCCAGCTAGCTGTTGTTTCAGTTGATGCGCCAGCCGTCCGGCGCGCTCTGCCACTTCTGCTGCAGCAATTTGAGGCGTTGTCACAACAACTACTTCTGACGATGGAATTAATTGCCCGAGTGAGATTGCAATATCTCCGGTGCCAGGTGGCAGGTCAAGCAAGAGAAAATCTAGCTCTCCCCAGTAGGCATCGGCTAAGAGTTGCTCAAGGACTTTATGCAGAATTGGACCGCGGTATGCAACGGGATCCTCGCGTTGCGGTTTAAACATTTCCATCGACGCTACCCGAATACCGCGAATGTCCTCTGGTGGAATGAAAGTGGTGTTATCGATTGCAGTAGGTCGAGCACCAAGCATGCCAAGGATTCGTGGAATTGAGTGGCCATAAACGTCAGCATCAAGAATTCCCACCCGTTGCCCGCGTGCTGCGAGCGCAACTGCGAGATTCGCCGTTAGCGACGATTTACCAACACCGCCCTTGCCGGACGCGATTGCAAATACACGCGTTAGAGAGTCAGGACGCGCAAATGGAATTGATTTTTCGTTACCGCCACGAATGATCCGCTTAATTTCATTTCGTTGTTCATCACTCATCACATCAAACTCGATGGCTACCCGCGTGATACCCGAAACTCCAACTACTGCTTTGGTTATATCGTCGGATAGTCGATCCTTCATTGGGCACCCTGAAATCGTCAGGAAGATCTCAATCTCAGCGGTACTCCCCGAGATTTTCACACTCTTCACCATGCCAAGTTCGGTAAGTGGTTTACGAAGTTCTGGATCGATGACAGTCGCTAGTGCGCCGTTAATGGCCTCAATACTCATGGCAGTTGCGGGTCCTGTCGAACGGAGTTCTTGTCGAGCTGTGGTTCATCGTCCAACGCTTGCCGCATCTGCTTTCGGATAAAAGTTTTGGGGTTGAGATCACTCACGCTGAGATCTTCGAAGCCTGGTCCGAGATTCTCCCGCAGATCACTTGTGGCAGATTGCGCGAAGCCACGCATCTTGCGAATAAAACGGGCTGCATCAGCTGCGAAGGTGGGCAACTTGTTTGGCCCGACGAGAATGAGCGCAACTAGGGCTAACCCAAGTAGTTCTCCTGCGCCAATATCGAGCATCTGACCATCGTAACGTTATTTCTGCGCAGCGACCAAAGTTGCCTTCACTACCTTGGTCACATCGTTTCTTTTTAGGGTGATAGAAACTTGGTCGCCTGGAGCTTTGTCACGAATGGCGACAATTAGCTCATCAGAGTTTGTGATTTTGCGTCCACCAAGTTCAATAATGACATCACCCGTTTCGATGCCAGCGCTCTGCGCGGGGCTATCAGGTGAGACTGAGGCAACTCGCGCTCCGCCTTCAGCAAAAGAGGTATCAACGGAGATTCCAAGAACTGGGTATGAAGATTTTCCAGTCTTTATCAACTCTTCAGCGGTACGTCTTGCTTGATTGATGGGAATTGCAAAGCCCAGTCCGATGGAGCCTGATTGGCTTCCGTATGACGAACCAAGGGTTGCAATCGCTGAATTCACGCCCACGACAGCGCCTGTTTTATCGACCAACGGCCCTCCAGAATTTCCTGGATTGATGGCTGCATCGGTTTGCAACGCGTTAATGAAAGAGCCTTCACTCTCTCCATCTCCTGCAGTTACCGCACGATTTTTCGCACTGATGATTCCTGATGTGACAGTGCCAGAAAGTCCAAGAGGTGAGCCAATAGCGATGACAGCATCGCCAACCTGAACTTTGTCACTGTTGCCAAATTGAAGTGCTGGCACTCCGGTACGCGCGACTTTAATAACTGCTAAGTCGTAGGCAGGATCTACGCCAACAATTTTCCCACGCACTACTTTGCCATCATTAAACGAAACGTTTAATGAACCGCTTCGTCGCACATTTTCGACTACGTGATTGTTTGTAAGAATGTATCCATCAGAGCGGATAACGAATCCAGTTCCTGTTCCGCTGCCCATCGCAGAGCTTGTTGAGATCGAGACAACTGATGGCAGTACACGAGCAGCAATCGCCGCTATTGATCGCGGAGATCGTTCCACCACATTGGTCGTCGCAACAAATGAAGCTCCCGAATCAAATAGTGAGGTGCCGTTCGCTAAGTTTCCTGCCACTCCCCCGACTGCGCCGGCAATCAACGCCATTCCAACAGCGAGTCCAACGCTTACTTTGGCGCCATGGCTGCGACCACTTCGTCGCGCACCTCGACTGGTTAACGAATCTGGAAGTGGTTGCGCGCTCGGCGGCAGGTAATAGTTCTGCGGACGAGTAGGCGGTTGGTTATGGTCATACTGTGCTGCAGGCGACCACCACTCAGGTTGACTCATGCTTTTCTCCAGTACTGAAATCGTTGTTGGGAACTCATTTGCACGTACTCTGGCGAAAAAACTCTAAAGAAACCTGAGAGCGCGCTGAAAGTACCCCTAAACTCTATCTGCTTTGCTCACTCTCGCCACTTAACGCTTAACGGCTATGAAAACTCCATCGCCTAAGCCATTCAACGAACACGTCCAGCGCTCACGATCTGCACGTAGATTTCGAAGAAGTTCCCGACGGGCCACAGTTATCTCATCGCGCTGTGCCAGGTCGGCAACTTTGCCGCCGTGCAGCGCATGCACGAGGACGCACACGCCCCCTGCGCGGAGAACTCGATACGACTGATCGATTAAATCTGCCAAATCGCCCGAGTAGTCGCGCACGACAATCATGTCGTAGCCGGCATCAGTTAGCTTTTGAAGGATGTCGTACGGTGAACCGTGAATCAGACGAACCCGTTGCGCAGAGATCTCCATCTCTTCGCATGCTTCACGCGCAAGTTGGACATGCTCGGCTTCACGATCGATAGAGGTGATGGTTCCGCTCTCGTCGATACCGCCAGCAAGCCATAGCGTCCCTACGCCAGTGCCCGTTCCCAACTCAACAATGCTCTTAGCGCGCAGAGCAAGAGCTAACGTTTGCAGGAGTGCGCCACTTCCAGATGATGGCTCATCGCTACCAAGTTCAGCGCCACGATTTCGCGCGCTTTGGATCTCCAGCTCTTCGACAATAAAGCTCTCGATAAATTCTCTGCTCTTCTCTGATTGGTCGCTCATAAACTCTTCAGCCACTCTGCAAGAAGGCGCACACCAAATCCGGTACCACCTTTGGGATTTTCACCCGAATCTGAATCACTTCGTCCAACTCCTGCGATATCAAAGTGGACCCATCGCGAATCGGCGACAAACTTTTCGAGAAAGAGCGCAGCAGTAATGGAGCCGCCGCCAACGCTTGGCTTCTCAGCAATATTTTTAAAATCTGCTACTTCAGAATGGAGACTTTCAACGTAATCATCGACAAGTGGCATCTGCCATACGCGATCTCCCGTACTTTCGCCTGCTTTTGCAAATCGCTTTGCAAGTGCGTTATCACGGGTGTACATCGCCGCATAATGACGACTTAGCCCCAAAGTTGCAGCGCCAGTTAACGTCGCAAGATCAATTAAATAATCGGGATCTAATTTCTCTATCGCGTATCCCAAACCATCCGCAAGAACCAATCGACCTTCGGCGTCGGTATCGATTACCTCTACAGTTTGTCCGTCATAGTGGGTGATGACATCCGATGGTCGTTGCGAAGTTGCCGATAAGAGGTTCTCAGCGCACATCAATAGCCCTGTTATCCGACAATTAACGCCAAGTGCGGCAGCGGCGCGAATTGCACCGAGGATTGCCGCTGCCCCAGCCATATCGCTTTTCATCGCAACCATATTTTCATAAGGACGTTTGAGCGAGATGCCGCCAGTATCAAACATGATTCCTTTGCCGACCAAAACCACATGTGGAATTTTCCGCGAGCGCGCGCTCTTCTTGTAGCTAATCTCAATCATCGCTGGAGGTCGCTTAGGCGAAGAATTTCCGACCGCAGATAAACCACCGAATCTACTGAGCGCTTTCGCACCTTGATGAACTGTGATCTCTACTGGGTATTTTGCGAGCGCTTTTTTGGCTTGCGCCGCCATCCATTGCGGACTTTTCATATTTGACGGCGTGTGAATTAAGTCGCGCGTCAAAAGCACTCCCGAAAGCATCTCTTGCGCTTCCACTTGATCGTATTTTCTCACTAATGCAAAAGTGGGGGCGTCTTTAACGCCACCTACTTTCCATTGATAGGCCGAAAGAGCCAATGCGAGCGCGTGCGAGCGGGTTAACTCCCCGCGACCTCCGCAGAGCGATCCGCATTTCTTGGAAGTGCCACGGAGTTTGCGCCCGATAGCACTTCCTGCCTTCACCAAGTCAGCTCGTGAATTGCTACCAACGCCTACTAGAAAAATTGCAGATAAGGATTTGTATTTCACGGGAATCTCAACGAGTTCGCCGGCCTTACCGGTGAGCTTGTATGACCGTGCTAACTCTTGGAGCTCTTTTGCGCTCTTAACATTCTTGAGAAATTCTTTGACTTCGCTGCCGCCTTCAAAGCTCACAGAACCATCGACCACTGGCAACGCTATTACATCGGCGCTTCTCAAGAAGTTCGATGTGAACGGGGCTATTCGAGGATGTTGCGTGGGCACTTGCTAACCGTAGCGGCTATCAACGCCTTATCAAGCGAAAGAGCGCGACACCGATTAATCCGCTGATAAGCGAGCCCACCATGACAGCGCTCACTGCAAGGTCCTGCAAAGCCGGATCTGAAAATGCCAATTTCGCAATGAATATCGCCACAGTGAAACCGATGCCGGCGGTGCTGCCCACAGCCACGAGCGCTGCCGTGCTGGCCCCTTCAGGAAGTTGGGCAACCTTCGCTCTCGAAGCGCCTTTCGATGCAATGAGAATGCCAAGGGGTTTGCCCAACGCCAAGCCGCAAATGATGCCCCAGGCAATTGGTGATGTGAAAATTTCGGCGAGCGTCGACACAGATAGCGAGACGCCTGAATTAGCGAAAGCAAAAATTGGGATAACGACAAAGGCTGAGAAACCATGAAAGTTTCCCTCTAACTTTTCTACGAGCGTCAACGTGCCATCTTCAATATCTTCAATATCTTCAATATCTTCAGCGGTTCGAGCTTTATCGCCGGTAATTGGCGTTGCAGGGGTCAGTAGCCCCATGATCACGCCGGCTAGCGTTGGATGAATCCCTGCTTTATATAAGCCAAACCACATCAGCGCGCCAACAATGAAATAAACATAACTTCGGACTACGCCAATTCGCTGTAGAAGCAAAGTTGCAATCACAGCTCCTGCAGCCGCTACTAACCATGAGAGCACTAAGCCAGTTGAGAAAACAATGGCAATGATCAAGATCGCACCAATGTCGTCAATTACGGCGAGCGCGAGTAAGAACGATCGAAGTGCGGTCGTAGCCTGCGAGCCCATAAGAACGAGCACGCCAACCGCTAATGCGATATCAGTTGCAACCGGAATTGCCCATCCTTGAGGTGCGCTTGCGCCCGCAATCGCCAAGTAAATAAGTGCAGGAATCACCATGCCACCTAGAGCGGCAAATAATGGTGCTGCAGCTTGGCGAAGTTTTGCCAGATGCCCTGATGTGAGTTCTCGTTTTATCTCTAACCCCACGACGAAGAAGAA